>QHUC01000055.1:40241-56431 GCA_003221045.1 Gemmatimonadota bacterium
GGCCGCAAGCTTGTGCGCGATCAAGCCGGCTTCCTCGCCAGGGTCAATGATCGCACACGCGTTGGTGGCCTCGTCGATCACAAAGTAGCAGTTCTCGGCGAACTGGCCGTTCGGGATCTGGACCACGCGCATACGGGGGAGGGGGGCCAGCTAGTCTGTTTGCCGCAGGGCGGTGAGATACTTCTCCACGGCGATCGCCGCGGTGGTCGCGTCGCCGACCGCCGTTGTGATCTGGCGCGTGAGCTGGCTGCGCACGTCGCCGGCCGCGAACAGACCGGGGATCGTCGTCATCATCCGGTCGTCGGTCACGAAGTAGCCGTTGGCGTCGTGCTTCGCGTGCCCCTCCACGAGACCGGAATTGGGTTGGAAGCCGATGAAGATGAAGACGCCTCCCACCATCAAGGTCGAGTGTTCACCCGTCACCGTGTCCTCGAGCACCAGGCCTTCGCTTCCCTTGGCCGTCCCGGTAATCTCGAGGACCCTCTTGTTCCAGATGACCTCGATTTTTGGGTTCGCGAACGCCCGCTGCTGCAGAATCTTGGACGCCCGGAACCGATCCCGGCGATGGATGATGTAGACCTTGGCCGCGTAGCGGGTGAGATAGTCGGCCTCCTCCACCGCGGCGTCCCCGCCGCCGACGACGGCCACGATCTCGCCCTTGAAAAAGGCCCCATCGCACACGGCACAGTAGGACACGCCTTTGCCCGCGTGCTCCTTCTCGCCGGGCACGCCGAGCTTCACCGGCGTGCCGCCGGCGGTGAGGATGACGGCCGGCGCCCGGTACGTGTGGCCGCGCGCCGTCGCGACGTCGAACCAGCCGTCCGATGCCTTGCGAATCTTTTCGACCGTGTCGGTGACGATCTCGGCGCCGAATTTCCTCGCGTGCTCGGTCATCCCTTGCGCCAGCTCCCACCCTTTAATGCTCTCGAAACCGATATAGTCCTCGATTAAATCGGTGTTCAGGAGCTCACCGCCAGGCGCGCCGCGCTCGATGGTGAGTCCCTTGAGCATGCCCCGGCCCACGTACATGGCCGCGCACAGTCCCGCGGGCCCCGCACCGACGATGATCACGTCGTACCCATTGGTCGCGCGTTCAGTCATTGCACTCGCCATTCCAGTCGCGGGGCGTCTCCCTGCCCCGCCAGGGCGCGCGCGAATCGCGCGCGAAACGTGACGGTGTCGAACTCGACATCGGGCCGCTGCGGGCCCGCGAGCTTCTCCAGAGCGGCCGCCCCGACGACGCCAACCCCGTGCCTATTACCCCGCTCCAGGTGCAGCAACGCGGCTGCGCCCTGAATCAATCCCTGCCACACGCGAGCCGCGTCCGGGTTCCCATCGCTAATAATAGAACGCCAGACGGTTTCCAGCGCCTCGTGCGCGAGCCAGTATTCGCCGGAGTTGAACAGGTCGCGGGCGCGCTCGAGGGTTGCTCGACGCTCCTCCGATGTCATAGGCGGCAGAGGGCGGCAGAGGGCGGCAGAGGCGGCACGGTAACGACTACTGCCGCCCCTTGCCGCCCGTTGCCGCCTTCGCGGCCCCTATCCGCAGCATGTTCAGGGCTCCGTGGCATGAGCTGATCGTCCCCACCAGCACCGCCGCCGCCGCACCGCTCTTGCCCGCGCCCTCAACGAGCGCATCGCCCTCGAGCACCGCGTCGACAGCGAACGTGCCGACACCGAAGACGTGATGACGGCACACGAACAGGGCTGGCCCGTGTATCACTTCCCCTGACTCGCGCAGCCGCGCCGCCAGGCCGCGCACCGCGTCCCCCATCTCCCATGTGCGCGCGCTTCCGATCGCGGGGCATATGGCGGGCTCAATGCAGTGGGTCGGACAGATCCAGTCGGCGAACGACACGTAGCGGGTCGCGTCGGGGGCAGAGGCGGTCCGGTCGTACGGCGTGTCCAACGTCCCCGGCACTGGTGCGACCTCGACGGATCGTCCCGGCCAGCGCTCCCGCGCGCGCGTGAGCACCCATTCGAACATGAGGTGCGGCATGTGCGGCGAAGGCACGATATAGTCCCCCGCCGCGGCCTCCGCGCTCCCCAGAAACTCGCGAAAGAACACGGTCCACTCGCGCGTCACGAACGCGCGCTCTGGCGCCTCGCCGAGCTCGACCCGGGCTCGACACGCGGAGTCGCGGTCGACGATGATCACCCGGCGATACCGGGCCTTGCCCCGCTCGCGCGCCTTGGCAAGCTGCCCGGCGTAGAACGTCCCATAGCACCCGCCCCCGACGATGATCACGTCGCGCATCACGACGCGATCGGGCGACGGCGCGCTAGACATCGCCCCCGGTCACGGGAAGAATCTCCCCGCTCACGCCGCGCGCCTCGTCGCTCGCGAGGTATAGGACCGCCGCCACGAGGTCGTCGAGCTCCACCCACCGGACCTTCGCGCCCGGCATCTGCGCGAGATTGTCGCTCGTCTTCATCGTACCCGGCGCGACGGCGTTGACCCGGATCCGATCGTCGCGGAGCTCGTGCGCCAACGCCCGCGTGAGGCCGGCCACCGCCGCCTTGGCGGCCGTGTACAGGGCCATCTGGTTCTGGGGCTTCAAGACGGCGACGGAAGCGAAGTTCACGATCGCCCCGCCTCCGCGCGCACGCAACGCCGGGACCGCCGCCTGACACACGTAAAACGCAGTCTTCACGTTGATGGCCAGCTCCCGCTCGAGCCGCTCGGGGGTGAGCTCGGTCGCCGGGCCGAAGCTCACCAACCCGCCCGCCACGTTCACCACCACGTCCAACCCGCCGTAGCGCTCCCCGGCTGCGGCGACCACGCGCCGCGCCACGTCGGGCGTGGTGAGGTCACCGGCGACCGGATGCACCGCAAAGCCCTCGGCCCCGAACTCCTTGGCCCGCTCCGCAAGTCCGCTTGCGTTCATGTCCGCGATCACAAGCTGCGCGCCTGCTCGCCCGAAGCCCCGGGCGACCGCGTGCCCGATTTGCCCGACCCGCCCCACCCCCGTGATGAGGGCGACCCTGCCGCGGAGGTCAGGAGGCACGCGCTACGATCTCGTCGACGGGTGGGGCGCCACGGCGGGCAAAAGCCACGGTGCCGTCGCGGTCCACGACGTACACGGAGCGCTGGATGCCCCGGTCGTCATCCTTGAGGGCATGGTAGGCCCGCGCGATCGCGCGGTCTGGGTCGGACAGCAGCGGGAAATTGAAATGCAGCTTCTGTACGTACCCGGCGTGGCTCTCGACGCCCGCGGGGTTCACGCCGAAGGGTTGGATGCCCGCTTGCTCGAACTTTGCCATCTCGTCGCGCACGGCGGAGAGTTGACGGTTTCACCCGGGAGTGTTGTTGCCCGGATAAAACACCAGCGCGACGGCGGTCGTCTTCACGAGATCGGCGAGATGGTACGTCTTGCCGTCGGATGCCTGTGCGGCGAAGCTAGGCGCGTTACTGCCGATCTCCAACAGGTCACTCATGACGGGTCCTCGCGGTGCGGTGCGACGATTTCGCGCGCCACGGTGGCACGACGCTGTTCGAGCTGGTCGAGCCACTCTATCGGAATGTCCAACCCGCCGAGCCGGGCGTGAGAGTCTCCTAGCTCGGTGTCGCCGTGCCAGTCGGAGCCACCACTGATCCCAAGGCCGAGGCGGTCGGCGATCGCGGTGAGCCGACGCTCGGTGCCGGGCGGGTGGCTCGGGTGTCGGACCTCCAGACCGTCGAGCCCATGCGCTTGAAACTGTCGAATCTGAGGTTCGGTCCCGTGGTCACCCAGATGGGCGGCGACGGTTCATGTCCGCGCTCACGCCCTGCTCGACGAGCACCCGCGCCACGTGCGGGCGACCGAGGGCGCCCCCGTCCGCGGCCCGGTCGACGTCTACCAGCTCGATCGGGATGCCCAGGCGCTGCAGGTGTCCCACGATCTGCTCTGCCCGGCGCCGCCGCGCCGCGCGAGTTCCGGCCAGGAAGTCCTGCAAGCGCGCCGCCCCGGGCGGGAGGAAGTACCCGAGCAGATGCAGCTCTCCCCAAGGAGCCCGCACGCTGAACTCGCAGCCCGACACGACGCGCACGCCGAGCGGCTCGCCGGCGCGCGTGGCCTCGGGAACGCCGTCGGTCGTATCGTGATCGGTGAGGGCGATGGCGGCGAGCCCGGCCGCCCGGGCCAACCGCACCACCTCCGCGGGCGCGTACTCACCGTCCGACGCCGTCGAATGGCAATGCAGATCAACGCGCGCCGTATGCTCCCTCCGGCGCGGTCCAGGCCGGCTGCGACTCGTGAAACAGCTGCACGAGCTCGCGTTCGGACATCTCCGCCAGCGCCGCGTCCGGGCTGCGGTTCCCGACCGGTGAGTAGCGCGTGAAGCGGCGCCGCTGCTCGGGGCCGGTGCCCTGTTCGAACACCAGGCCGAATTGGTCTCGCCCGTACACCGTCACGCGACCGGAGGGAAACACCCGCCACGGCGCCCCGTCTACGACGATCGTCCGTCCCGCCATGGCGACGCTTATGCCTCGCTGCCGGCCGTGAGCGATACCTCGGTCCAGAGCTCCCACGCGTCCGGTGCGTAGGTGCCGAGGCTCTGCAGCCGTCTTTCGAGCTTGATCTCCTCGGGCAGGCGCGACGCCTGCGCCCGGTGGGACATCTCCGTCTGGCTCTCCGAGAACTCCGTGAACAATTGGGGGTCCTTCGCGTTGCGGAAGATCCAGATGCGCTGGCCCCGCGCCTCGGCGAACTGACACAGCTCCCGCAGTGTGGCGAGGTAATCGGCCTCGTTGGTGGGCGGCACCCGCACGCGGGCCGCCGTGAGCACCTTGGGCATGGCTAGATCGCTCCCTCGGGGAAGTCTTCGAGCGCGCGCTTCACGTCGGCGAGGAACCGGTCGGCGTCGGCCCCGTCCACGACGCGATGGTCGTACGACATCGACAGCATTCCCATCGTCCGGATCGCGATCGTGTCCGTGCCGTCGGGGAGCGTCACGACCTTGGGGCGCTTTTCGATCGCCCCGACGCCCAGGATCGCCACCTGCGGCTGATTGATGATCGGCGCACCCGCGTACGACCCGAAGACGCCCGGGTTCGTGATCGTGAACGTGCCACGCTGGATCTCGTCGGGCAACAGTTTCTTGCCGCGAGCCCGCTCGCCCAGATCGTTGATCGCTCGAGCCAACCCGGCGAGCGAGAGCTCGTCGGCGCGCTTCACCACGGGCACGATCAGCCCCCACTCGAGGGCCACCGCGATCCCGATGTTCACGTCACGGCGGTAGATGATGTTGTCCCCCGAGACGGCGGCGTTCACCACCGCGTGTGTTCGCAGATTCTCGGCGGCGGTCTTCGCGATAAACGCGAGGTAGGTCAGGTTCACCCCGCGCTCGGCATACGCGGCCTTGTGCTTGCGGCGTAGCTCCGCGATTCGGCTGTAGTCGATCTCGAAGAAGCTCGTCACGTGCGCCGACGTGCGACGCGACAGAATCATGTGATCCGCCGTGATCTTACGGATCTTCGAGAACGGCTCGACCCGATCGCCCGGCCAGGGTTCCACGACGGGATGCTCGACGGGTCCGACCGACGGGAGCGGGGAGCGGGGAGCGGTTCCGCCCGGCGCCGTCACTGGCATCGGGACGCCGCGCTCGATAAAGCCGAGGATGTCCTGCTTCGTGCGGGGGAGGATGGAGAAGGTTGGGAGAGGACGGGGGAGGTTGCCGTCGGTGCGGGTGCGGGCTTCGGCGCGGCAGGCTGGGGCGGCGCGGGCGAAGCCGCCGCAGCGGGCGCCCGCTGGGCTGCCGCTGAGGGGCCTGCGGTCGATGCGGCGCTCTTGTCGGTCTCGATGACCGCCACCAGCGTCTGGACCGGAACGGTCTGACCCTCCCGCACCTTGATCTCCGCCAGCACGCCGGCGGTCGGTGCCGGGATCTCGGCGTCCACCTTGTCGGTCGAAATCTCGAAGAGCGGCTCGTCCCGCTTTACTTCGTCGCCGAGCTTTTTGAGCCATTTGCTCAACGTGCCTTCGGCGATGGACTCGCCCATCTGGGGCATCAAGACATCAACGCGCGACATAATCTCTCCTCAGTACGCCGCAAGCCATCGAGCAGCCTTCACAATGTCGTCAGTTTGGGGGAGGACAAAGTCTTCCAACGTCGGCGCGTATGGCAGCGGCACGTCATGCGCCGTGACCCGCATGATGGGGCCGTCGAGCCAGGCAAAGGCCTGTTCGTTGATGCGCGCCGCGATCTCGCCCGCCACCCCGCCGGTGCGAGTGTCCTCGTGCACGATCAGCACTTTGCTCGTCTTCTGCACCGACCGCATGATCGCCGCGTCGTCCATCGGGAGGAGCGTGCGGAGGTCGAGCACCTCGACGGACAGGCCGTCGTCCTTCGCGAGCTGCTCGGCCGCCTCAAGCGACTTCCACACCGTGGCTCCGTAGGTGACGATCGACAGATCCTTCCCTTCGCGCGCGAGCCGCGCTTCACCGATCGGCGTGACGATCTCTTCGCCTTCTGGGAGCGCCTCCTTGATGCGACGGTACAGCCACTTGTGCTCGAGATAGATCACCGGATCGTCGTCGCGGATCGATGCCTTGATCAATCCTTTCGCGTCCCGCGCCGTGGCGGGATAGACGATCTTCAGGCCCGGGGTATGAAAGAAGGCGGCCTCGGGATTCTGCGAGTGAAACGGGCCGCCCCGTACGTAGCCGCCGCAGGGTCCGCGCACGACGATCGGCGTCGCGAGGCCTGCCCGGTAGCGGGCCGTCGCGACGTAGTTGGTGAGCATGTCGTAGGCGCAGGAGATGAAGTCGATGAACTGCATCTCGGCCACGGGTCGCATCCCCATGTGCGCCGCGCCGGCCGCCGCGCCCACGATCGCCGCCTCGGAGATCGGCGTGTCGATCACGCGTTGCTCGCCGAACTTCTTGACGAACCCTTCGGTGACCTTGAAGGCGCCGCCGTACGCCCCCACGTCTTCACCGAGTATGAAGACACGCGGATCGCGCTCCATCTCTTCCCAGAGCCCCTGGCGCAGGGCCTCGAGGTAGGTGACGTCCGCCATCACAAGCCTCGATACCAGTGCCGGGGAGCGGCCGGTGGATCGATGTACACGCCGTCCAGGGCGGAGTCGGGTGGGGGGAGCGGCTCGTCTACGCAGGCGTCCGTGGCCTCGTCGATCTCCGCCTTCACCCCCTCGTCGATGCCCTTCAGGTCGCGGTCCTCCACCCAAGCGTTTTGCACCAGCTGCTTCACATAACGGTCGACCGGATCGTTCTCCTTGGCCCACCAGTCGAGCTCGTCCTTGGGCACGTAATGCTGGTCGTCGTGCTCGGCGTGGCCCGTGCGCCGGTAGGTTTTCACCTCGATCAAGTGCACGCCGTGGCCACGGCGCGCGCGCTCCACCGCGAACTTCGTCGCCTCGTAGACGGCGAGCACGTCGTTCCCGTCAACCGTGGTCCCCGGGATACCGTAGGCCTTGGCTTTCTCGGCCAGATCCTTGACGGCGAACTGCTTTTCGGGGGGCGTCGAATAGGCCCAGCGGTTGTATTCGGCGATCACGACCAGGGGCACCTTCTGCACCACGGCAAAGTTGAGGCCCTCGTGGAACGTGCCGGTCGAGGTCCCCCCATCGCCGATGTACACCAGACCCACGCGCGGCTCGCCTCGCAGCTTGAACGTGAGCGCGATCCCGGCCATCACCGGGATCATGTCCCCCAGATGGGAGATCTGCCCCAAGTAGCCTTTCTCGAGGTCGTTGAAGTGTACATTGAGCTCGCGACCCCGCGTGGGGCCCTCGGCCTTGGCCATGTACTGCCGCAGGATTTCGATCGGCGGCGCGCCCATGACGAGCATCGAGCCCAGGTTGCGAATCAGCGGCGAGAGGATGTCCTGGTTGGGCCCCCGCGCGAGGGCGTATGCCGTCGCCACCGACTCGCCTTCCTGACCCAAGGAGCGGAACAATCCGCCGATCACCTTGCTTTGGCGGTACAATGCGGTGAGCCGCTCCTCCAGGGTCCGGGTGAGCCGCAGGTAGCGATAGATTTCGACGAGGTGGTCGCGGGTGAGGCCCGCCGGAATGGGCGGCGACTGTCGGGCGGGAGCGGCGCGCGATACCATGACGTAAATTATAGCGGGCGTGAAACTTGGCGGGACGGGGCGACCAAAGCAAGCTCCGCGTTGAGGAGGAATGATGGCGACGTTGAAGCTGCGCGTGACGGGCATGACGTGCGGCCACTGCCGGATGAAGGTCGAGCAGGCGCTGAAGGAGGCGAGCGGCGTGTACTCCGCCATCGTCGATCTGCACGCGGGGGAGGCGGAAGTGGACTTCAATGACGATTCCGCGACGGCTCAGCAGCTCATCGCGGCGGTCGAGAAAGCCGGCTACGGCGCGCGGGTGGCGGGTTAGTACGCTCCCCGGAGCTCGTGACTCGGCTCCACCTGCTTGTGGACCTCCGCGAGAAACCGTTTGGCCAGTCGGTCGAGTTCCGATTCACCCACTTGATCAGTGGTGACCTCGACGAGCGTATAGTGCCCGCCCTCGGCGCGCGCGGCGACCGTCACCTTGCCCAGTGCGCCAGCATACATGCGGCGGCGCGGTGCTTCATCCGCCGGCGCGAGTCGCGCGCCGAAAAACGCCTTCGCCGACGCCAGCACGTCGTCCGGACTCAAGGTGGTTCGATGGAAATATCGCATCCGCCCCTGCACTCCTTCCCGCGCGTCACGCTCACGCCGGTTTGAACCGGCGCAACGTCAGGCTGTTCAACACCACACTCAGGCTCGACCACGCCATCGCCGCGCTCGCGAATACCGGCGAGAGCAGCACGTGGTACAATGGAAACAGCACGCCGGCGGCGATCGGGATCCCGATCACGTTGTACACGAACGCCCAGAACAGATTCAGCCGTATGGTCCCCATCGTGCGGCGCGAGAGCTGAATGGCCGTCACCGCGGCGCGCAGGTCGCCACGGATGAGCGTCACGTCGGAGGCCTCCATGGCGATGTCGGTTCCCGTCCCGATCGCGATGCCGACGTCCGCCTGGGCGAGCGCCGGAGCGTCGTTGATGCCGTCGCCCACCATGGCGACGTGCCGGCCCTGTCGCTGCAGCTTCCTCACGATGTCCGCCTTCTGCGAGGGCAGGACTTCCGCCACGATCTCGTCGATCCCCACCTCCGCCGCCACGGCCTCCGCGCCGCGCTTCACATCGCCGGACAGCATCATGACGGACAGCCCCATGCGCTTGAAGAGTGCCACGGCCTCTTTGGCGCTGGGCTTGATGGGGTCGGAGATCGCCACTACCGCGTACACCGTGTTGTTCACGACGACGATCACGGGCGTGCGGCCCTGAGCCGCCAGCCGGTCCGCGTCGGGGCCCAGGGAGCCGAGCTCGAGACTCCGCTCACGCGCATGCCGCAGCGATATCACTTCGATGATCCGCCGGTCCACCGTCCCTCGCACGCCTCGCCCTTCCATCATGGCGAATGTCTCGACCGGCAGCAGGTCGACGTTCCGCTCCTTCGCTGCCTTCACGATCGCGAGCGCCAGCGGATGCTCTGAGCGCTGCTCCACCGACGCCGCCCACTTGAGCACCTCGGCTGGCGCCAATGGCGTGCCGTCGGGACGTTTGGCGGTGACGATATGCGTCACCGTGGGCCGGCCTTCGGTGATCGTGCCCGTCTTGTCCAGCAGCACGGTGCGCACTTTGGACAGGCGATCGAGCGCCTCGCCGCTGCGGATCAAGATGCCGAGTTCTGCGGCCTTCCCCGTTCCGACGAGGATCGCCGTGGGTGTCGCCAGCCCGAGCGCGCAGGGACAGGCGATGATCAGGACCGTGATGAGCGCCACCGTCGAGAAGACGAGCGCGGGCTCGGGCCCGAAATCGAACCACGCGATGAACGCGGCGATGGCGATGGCGATCACGATCGGCACGAACACGCCCGCCACCTGGTCGGCCAAGCGTTGAATCGGTGCCTTCGTGGATTGCGCATCTTCGACGAGCTGTACGATCTGCCCCAGGGCCGAGTCCTTGCCGACCCGGGTCGCGCGCAGCGTGATGCTGCCGGTGGTGTTGATCGTGGCCCCGATGACCTCATCTCCGATTTTCTTGCCCACCGGCATCGGCTCACCCGTGAGCATCGACTCGTCGACCGCCGACGCCCCCTCGGTCACCCGGCCGTCGACCGGAATCTTCTCGCCTGGCCTCACGATCACGAGATCACCCGGCACGACCGCCTCGCCGGCGATCTCAATCTCCTTCCCATCGCGGACCACGTGGGCGGTCCGTGCGCGCAGCCCCGCGAGGCGCCGGATGGCCTCGGAGGTACGCCCCCGGGCACGCGCCTCGAGCAACCGTCCGAGGAGAATCAAGGCGATGATCGCGCTCACGGACTCGTAATACACGTCCGGGGAGCGGCCCACGCCGGTGAAGAGCCCCGGGGCGAGCGTAGCGACCAGAGAATACAGGTAGGCCGCTCCGGTGCCGACTCCGATGAGGGTGTTCATATCGGCAGTGCGGTGCCGGAACCCGCTCCAGGCGCCGCGATAGAACTGGCCGCCCGACCAGACGATGACCGGAAGGGTGATGACGGCGAGCCCGAGTTTGATCCAGCGCGGATCGGGCGTGCCCTGACCGGCCAGCGCGTCCTGGAGGCGCAGCGCGAGCGGGATGAGGAGACGCCCGAGGAGATCCACCTGTTTCAAGGTGGCGTCGGCGTCGTGTGCCATCAGCAGCATCGCGCCGAGCATGCTCACGACGGTCACGGCCGCGGCCAGCGCGAACTTCCAGGTGAGCGTTTGGACCTCGCGCTGCCGCGCCACCCGCTCCCGCTCGAGCGGATCCTCGGCGGCGATCGGCTCGGCCACCGTGAATCCGACCTCTTCCACTGCCCGTTCGAGCGCCTCAGCCGTGGTCGCGCCGGGGACGTAGCTCACCACGACCGTCTCCGTCGCCTGGTTGGCGGCCGCGGCGATGACCCCGGGCACCCGGCGCAACGCCTGCTCGAGCGGGAGCACGCTGGGTGCGTAGTGGAGCTGGTCGACGGTCAAGGTGACGGTGGCGGTTCCGCAACCGTATCCGGCGTCGCGCACGGTCTGGACCAACTCGGCGACGTGCGTCTGCGCATCGTCGTACTCGACCGCCGCCCTGCCGGTCGCGTAGTTCACGGCGGCATTGGCCACGCCCCCCGCGCGGCCCAGGGCGTCCTGCACCGTGGCGGCGCACGAGGCGCAGCTCATGCCCTCGATCGGGAGGATGATCCGGGCCCTACTCATGGAATTTGTGCGGCGAAGCGGACGGCCGCCGGTCCGACGTCGCCGGCTCCACCACCAGGAGTCCCTTCAGCATGTTCATGCCGCAGCGGAACCGAAATTCGCCCGCCTCCTCCGGCGTGAACTCGACGGCCGTCGTCTGGAACGCGGGAAGCGCCGTGTCGATCCCGAAGTCCTCGAACACCACGCGCTCTGAGCAATCGGCGGTCTCATCGCGATAAAACTGCAATCGGACCGGTTGACCGACCCGCACGACGACCGTGTCGGGAGTGTAGCCGCCCTTCACCACGATGTGCACCTCCTGCACGCCGTCGACGGTCGCCGCAGCTGCCGCAGGTTCCCCGTGCGACCACAGGAAGTACCAGAGCACCCAGACGATTGCGGCGAGACCGGCGGTCGTGACGACGTACTGCGCGACGCTCACGCCTTCTCGTAGTACTCGATGCCGAGGTGAGTGATCTGCTCCTCGCCCATCAACCACCGTAGCGTGTTCTTCAGCTTGGTCTGCTGGATGAACAGATCGTGCTCAGGATAGAGACCGGGAGCGGTCTGTGGGCTCTTGAAGTAGAAGGAGAGCCACTCCTGGATGCCGGACAGCCCCGCTCGCTGCGCGACATCGAAGAACAGCGCCAGGTCCAGGACGATCGGCGCCGCCAGAATCGAGTCCCGGCACAGGAAGTCGACCTTGATCTGCATCGGGTACCCGAGCCAGCCGAAGATATCGATGTTGTCCCATCCCTCCTTGTTGTCGCCCCGAGGAGGGTAGTAATTGATGCGCACCTTGTGGAACACGTTCCCGTACAGCTCGGGGTACTGGTCCGGCTGGAGGATGTACTCGAGCACGCCAAGCTTCGATTCTTCTTTCGTCGAGGACCGTCTTCATCATCGTCTGACCGGTCTTGAAGTCCTTGCCGCCGATCGGAAGCTTGCGCTCCTCGGCCAGGCGCTGCAGCGCCGGCACGTCCACCGTGAGGTTCGGCGCCCCGTTCGCAAAGGGCACGTTCTCCATCAACGCCGCGTACGCATACAGCATCGAAGGCGCGATCGCCGGGTCGTTCTGCTCCATCGCGCGCTCAAACGCCTGCAGACTCTGGTGGGCGGGGCCGGGGGTGAGGAAGACCTCCGTGGACGCCGCCCAGATCATGACGAGGCGGTCCACGCCGGAGCGTTGCTTCACGTCCCGGATGTCCTGCCGCAGCTGCTCGACCAGGTCGCGCTTGGTCTTACCGCGCTTCACGTGCGTGCCGTTCAGTCGCTTGACGTAGGTCTGGTCGAAGGCCGCCGCCATCGGCTTGATGGCCTGCAAGAAGTCGGCGATCGGCTCGAGATGCGGCGCCTCGAGCACGCCCGCCTTCTTCGCCGCGCTGTACGCGTCGTCCGGAATCGGGTCCCAGGCGGCGAACAGGAGGTCCTCGAGGCGGGCCAGCGGGACGAAGTCCTTGATCTTCGGCGCGCGCTTCTCGGTCCGCTTCCCGAGCCGGATCGTCCCCATCTGTGACAGGGAGCCGATCGGCAGCGCGGTGCCCCGTCGCACGTTCTCTACGCCGGCGATGAACGTGGTCGAGACGGCCCCCAACCCCACGAGCAAGACACCGAGCTTCCCTTTGGCGGGCGCGATGTCCCGACCATCCCGCTGTGCCACGATCACTGTCCTTTCCGAGATTGCAGCGCGCGCGCGTGCCCGGGGAGCGTGTCCCGTTGATGCGGCCGCCGCAACAGCGGCCCACCCGCCGCGTGTGCGACGTAGAGAATCCGCTGGATGACCGTTACCGATGTCGCGAGCGCCAGCACCACGACGATCCAAAACAACAACATCCCGCGGTTCCCCGCGCCGAAGAACATCGTCGGCGCACCCAGCAGCAGGACCCGTTCGGCGCGCTGGGCGATCCCAACCTGGGCGGTGAGCCCCAACCCTTCGGCCCGCGCCCGGGTGTAGGACACCAGGAGCGACGCTGACAGGGCGACGAGGCAGGCGACCACGGCCAACGTCACCCGTTCGGCCGCGACGCCGCCTCGCAGGAAATACACGGCGATCCCGCTGAACAACGCCGCCTCGCCGACACGGTCCAGTGTCGAATCGTAGAACGCGCCAAAGGTCGTGGTCATGTCGCCCTGGCGCGCCACTCGGCCGTCCACCATGTCGAACAGGCCGGAAAAAAGCAGCAAGAATCCACCCCAGCGCACCGACCCGACGGCGAATGCCGTGGCGGATGCAATCACGACCAGCGTGCCGACCGTGGTGATCAGGTTGGGCCGAACGTGCAGGCGGATGAGCGCCGAGGCCGGCGGATCGAGCAACTTCCCGAAGCCATCTCGCACCCGCTGGGGGATCACGTTCATAGCGGGGGGAAGCTAGCCGGGCGCCAACAAACTCTCAATAGAGCGAGTACTTGGCGCGCAAGCGCCGAAACGCGGCCAACGGCCCGTCCCACGACCGCCACACCGATTCCGGGGCGCGCCCCGCGAGCACCGCGCGCTCGAGCTCCGGGCCGCCGGCCAGGCGGTCGAAGCGCGCGGTATCGAATCGCAGGGAGTCGGGATGCGCGCCCCGAATCGCCGACAGCAAGAGCACCGCCAAGCGCGTGGGATCGTAGCGGCGCCGCTCGACCACGCGCAGCCGGATGCCATAGATCGTCAGGCCGTCATACTTACCGTCCGTCGGCGCTCGAGGTGTGAACGTCACGCCCGAGACTTCCACACCGGTCAGGCCTTCCTGGGCCCAGCGACCGCCGCCGCGGAGCCGGGGCAGGACGGCGCCCGTATCGAGCCACGGCGCGCCGACGACTTGAAACGGCATAGTGGTGCCACGCCCTACGGAGAGGTTCGTGGCCTCGAACAGGCAGGTGCCGGCGTAGTGGACGGCGCTCTCGAGGTTGGGCATGTTGGGCGAGGGGCGCACCCACGGCAGCCCCGTGTCATCGTAGTACATCGCACGCCGCCAGCCCGCGGCCGGAACGACGGTCAGGCGGGCGTGGACCCCGAGGGCGTCATTCTCGAGGCGCAACAACTCGCCGAGTGTCATGCCGTGCCGCATGGGGATCGGCAGGAAATCACTGACCCGGTCGATCGCACGCCCCGTCGCCACGTTGCCCTGCACCGCGACGCCCCCGATCGGGTTCGGCCGGTCGAGGACGACAACCGGCTTTCCCCGCCGCGCCGCGTCCGCCATGACCAGGACGGCGGTCGGGGGGTAGCTGTAATACCGGGCGCCGATGTCCTGCAGGTCCACGAGGACCAGGTCCACGGAATCGAGCGCCGCGATCGCCGGCAGCGGTGTTCCTCCATAGAGGCTATAGATTGGGAGGCCGCTCGCGGAGTCGACGGTATCCGGCAGGCCCGGATGGTCCTCGGCGCCCCGGAGGCCGTGCTCCGGGCTCAGGATCAGCGCCACCTGGACTCCCGGTGTGCCACGCAAGAGGTCGATGTCCCGGCGACCGAGCCGATCCACGCCGGTCTGGTTGGTCAGCAGCGCGACCCGCTTGCCGGTGACGAGCCCGATCGAATCGGACAAGACGACCTCGATCCCGGGCCGCACCTGCGCCGTCGCGGGAAACGACGTCGCGACGGCGCTGACGATCACCACCAACAGCGAGAGAGAATGCGGGCGCATAGACTCCTGGTCGTTGCCGTAGTGCTCGGATGTGCCGGCGGTCGCGCGGTGAGACGAGCTCCTGAGCCGGTTCCCCCCTCCCCGCCCCCGGTCCCCGTCCCCGCCACCACGACACCTGACTCCGTGACGTCGCTCCTCGCCACGCTCACCGTCCGTCAGCAAGTCGGACAGCTGATCATCCCGTGGCTCTCCGGAAACTACACCGCGCTGGACGATTCGCTCTTTCAGACGGCGGCCCGGTGGGTCGACTCGCTGGCGGTGGGCGGCCTGATTGTCTCCGTCGGATCACCGTTCGACATCGCGGCGAAGCTCAATGCGCTGCAACGCCGCTCACGGCTGCCGCTTCTGGTCTCTGCCGACCTGGAATGGGGCGCCGGAATGCGGGTGGTGGGTGCCACCGCGTTTCCACAGATCATGGCCGTCGGCGCTACGGGCGACCCGCGGGACGCTTACCAGATCGGTGCCGCCGCGGCCGTCGAAGGGCGGGCGGTCGGCATCCAGGTGAATTTCGCGCCCGACGCGGACGTCAACAACAATCCGGCGAACCCGATTATCAACGTGCGCTCGTTCGGCGAGGATCCGCGGACCGTCTCGCGTCTCGTGGCCGAGTACGTGCGGGGACTGCACGAGCACGGTATGCTCGCCACGCTCAAACATTTCCCCGGCCACGGCGACACGCAGACGGACACGCACCTCGGCCTCCCCATCATCACCGCCGGGTACGCCCGGCTCGACTCGCTCGAGCTTGTGCCGTTCCGCGCCGGGATCGCGGCGGGCGCGGACGTCGTCATGAGCGCCCACATCGCTTTCCCCGCGGTTACCGGTTCGGACGATCCAGCGACGCTCTCCCCGGCGGTCCTCACCGGCGTGTTGCGCGACTCCCTGAGGTTCGGAGGCCTGGTGGTGACGGACGCCCTCACCATGGGCGGGATCGTGGCGAAATACGGGGCCGGGGAGGCGACCGTGCGCGCATTCCTCGCGGGGTCGGATCTGCTGCTCATGCCGGCCGATCCCGACTCGGCCGTGGACGCGATGACCGGCGCCATCGCGGCAGGCCGGATCACGCGGCAGCGGCTCGAGGCGTCCGTGCGGCGCGTGCTCGAGATCAAGCGGCGGCTAGGCCTATTCCAGCACCGGACGGTCACGCTCGATTCGATCATGCAGGTGGTCGGCAGCCGGAGGTTTCAAGACGCGGCCAACGACCTCGCCGTTCGATCGCTCACGCTGGTGCGGGACATCGGAGGACGGCTTCATGCGCTCCGCGCGCATCCTGGCCGGTTGGCCCTGATCGCCTACGCGGATGAAGCGAACGGCACGGTCGGCCAATTCCTCACCGACCTGCTGCGCCAAGGCGGCGATACCGTCGAGTATTTCCGGC
>QHUC01000009.1 GCA_003221045.1 Gemmatimonadota bacterium
TGTGGACGTCGAGCAGCTCGATCACTTCGCCCCCAGGAGCAGCTTGGTGGTGAGCGCATCGAGCATCAGGATCGCCACCGAGGCCGCCACCACCGCGGTGGTGGTGGAGCGGCCCACCCCTTCGGCTCCCTGCTGCGTGTTGAACCCGAGGTAGCACGGGATCGTGGTCACGGCGGCGGCGAAGCAGTAGCTCTTGATGAGCGAGTACCAGAGGTCGAGGGGCCGGAAGAAATAGCGCGCGCCGTACTCGAAATCAGCGTAGGTAAGGCCGAGCGAGCCCTTGGCGGTGAGATACCCGACGACGATGCCGGTGGCGTTCGCGAACATCGTGAGCGCCGGCACGACGAGCAGCCCCGCCACCACGCGGGGGATGAGCAGGTGCGACACGGGCGAGCGACCCAGGCTCTCGAGCGCGTCGATCTGCTCGGTGACGCGCATGGTACCGAGCTCGGCGGCGTAGCGGGCGCCGATCCGGCCCGCGAGGATGAGCGCCGTCAGTACGGGGCCGAGCTCGAGGATCATGGATTCGGAGATCACGGCGCCGGCGTAGTACAGCGGCAGGGTGCCCGTGAACTGATAACCGGTCTGGAGGCTCGTCACGGCGCCCGCGAACCCCGCCACGAGCAGCACGATGAAGAGCGAGCCGTAACCCACGGCGGTGGCCTGCTCGAGCGTGCGGGGAATCCAGATGCGCCATTCCGCGAGACCGCGGAACATGTCGGCGAGGAGGATGCTGAAGCGGCCCACGTGGTCGAACGAGCGGAGGCTCGAGCGCGCGACCAGTCGTAGCGGGCTCAAGGTTAGCTCCGCCCCGTTTGCCATGTGCTGTATCTTGGGGAGCCATGGCCCGTTCGTCTACCCCTGAGCCCCCTATCCCCGTGCCGGGACGTCACCTGCATTCCCCATCATGGTCCTCACCCCCTGTCCCCCTCTCCTTACACGAGAGGGGGGACGACGGTCGACCCTCGTTTCCCCTCTCCCGAAGGGAGAGGGGATCAAAGGGGTGAGGACGAATGAAGACGCAGCAGATCAAGGTTGGACCGAGCACCAGAGTGAAAACTGCGTTCACCCGCAAACTTCTCCGATGGTGGTCACGCGCCGCGCGCGATCTCCCGTGGCGCCGCACGCGCGATCCGTACCGCGTGCTCGTCTCCGAGTTCATGCTGCAGCAGACGCAAGTGAGCCGCGTGGCGGAGTACTATCCGCGGTTTCTCGAGCGGTTCCCGGATCTTGAATCGCTAGCCTCGGCGCCGGCGCGCGCGGTACGCGAAGCATGGGACGGGCTGGGATACTATGCGCGCGCGCGGAATCTCCACGCGCTCGCAAAACAGGTTGCCGGAAAAGGCGTCGCCGGTAACGGCGTTCCCGGAGACGGCGTTGGGAGATTGCCTGAGGATCCGAAAGAGCTGATCAAGCTACCCGGCATCGGGCCATACACTGCCGGGGCGGTCGCGTCGTTCGCATACGAGCGCGCAGTTCCGGCAGTTGATACGAATGTGGCCCGTGTGATAGGACGAGTATTCTTGGGCGAGCGCCTCACTCGGCAACGCCTTACCCGGCAACGCAGCACCCGGCAACGTTCCATCCCAGCCCGCCTCATCTGGTCTCTTGCGGCGTCACTGGTACCAAAGACCGGCAAGCGAGCCTGGAAGTTCAATCAAGCGTTGATGGAATTGGGAGCGCTCATCTGCGTCGCCCGGAAGCCTCGGTGTCCCGAGTGCCCAGTAAGGCCGGTATGTAGAACAGGCAAAGACTCGATGTCGTTGCCAAGGACACTTTCGCGGGCGCCGCGAGTGACCCGCGGCTGAAGCCGCGACTCGGCGTCTGCCGCTCAAGCGGCGGTGCCACGCCCGTTTACGGGCAGATGCCGAGCCGCGAGTTGACTCGCGCACTCCGAGCGGCGTGACGTTGTGGTGAATACAACTAGACGCGTAGACGCACAGCGGTGAACAGTTGGTGGTGAACCGTTTGTCCCGTTTACTGCGTACTGTTTTCCGCTCTGCGTCTGTGCGTCTAGTCTTTGCCTTTCCCAGCTTTAGAGGTCTATCATAGAGGCATGTCTCTTCAGGACCGCCTGCAGTCTGCTCTGGGAGAGTCGTACCACCTCGAGTCCGAGCTCGGCGGTGGCGGCATGAGCCGTGTGTTTCTCGCTCAGGAGGTGCGGCTCGGCCGGCAAGTCGTCGTGAAGGTGCTCCCGCCCGAGATGGCCGCGGGCGTGAGCGCGGAGCGGTTCGAGCGCGAGATCCAGCTCGCCGCTAAGCTGCAGCATCCCCATATCGTTCCGCTGCTCACCGCGGGCGCGAACGGTGATCTGCTCTACTACATCATGCCCCGCGTGGAGGGGCAGTCGCTTCGCGCCCGGCTCGTGCAGGAGCACGAGCTGCCGATCGGCGAGGCGGTGCGGATCCTGCGCGACGTGTGCGACGCGCTCGCGTACGCCCACGCGCACGGCATCGTGCACCGCGACGTGAAGCCCGACAACGTGCTGCTCTCGGGCAAGCATGCCCTCGTGACCGACTTCGGCGTCGCCAAGGCGGTCGCCCAATCCACGGGCAGCACCGCGCTCACGTCGCTCGGCGTGGCGCTCGGCACGCCCGCCTACATGGCGCCCGAGCAGGCCGCCGCCGACCCCGGTACCGACCAGCGCGCCGATATCTACGCGGTCGGCGCCCTCGGCTACGAGATGATCGCCGGCCGGCCGCCGTTCATCGGGCCCAGCCCATCGTCCGTGCTGGCCCAGCACGTGAGCAGCCCGCCCGATCCGGTCAGCAAGTACCGCGCGACCACGCCGCCGGCGCTCGCCGCGCTGATCCATCGCTGCCTCGAGAAGCGCCCGGCCGACCGGTTCCAATCGGCCAACGAGATCCTGGAGCAGCTCGAGCCGATGACCACGCCGAGCGGGGGCAGCGCGGCGTACAGCGCGACCGCGTGGGTCCCTGCCCAGCCCGCGCACCCGGCGCGGGTCGCGGGCGTGTTCGCGCTGGCTTCGCTCGTCGTCCTCGCCGTGGCCTACGGTCTCATGCACGAGCTCGGCTTGCCGAGCTGGGTCATGCCGGGCGTCGTGCTGCTGCTCGTGCTTGGCCTCCCGATCGTCACGCTGACGGGGATGATGGAGCGGCGCCGGGCGCTCGCGAGCTCGAGCGCCGTACCGACGGGCGGCTGGCACGACTGGCTCACCTGGCGCAAGGCACTCACCGGCGGCGTCCTGGCGTTCGCGGGGCTCGGGCTCGCCGCCGGGCTGTACATGGCGATGCGCGCGCTCGGCATTGGGCCGGTGGGAACGCTGGTCGCGAGCGGTGTCCTGGCCGAGCGCGACCGCCTGGTCCTCGCGGATGTCGACAACCGCACGGCGGATTCGACGCTCGGGCCCTCGCTCACGGAGGCGCTCCGGGTGGATCTCGCGCAGTCGCGCGTGGTGCGCCTGCTCGATGCCGCCGCCATCCCCCAGGCGCTCGGCCGCATGGGCCGCCCGCCCAGCACGCCGCTCGATCTGGCCGTCGCGCGCGAGCTGGCCCAGCGCGAGAACGCCAAGGCGGTGGTGCACGGTCAGATCGACCCTGTGGGCCGCGGCTATGTGGTCTCCGCGGAGCTCGTGAACGCCGCGGACGGCGCGGTGCTCGTCGCGGTGCGTGAGAACGCCAAAGACGACGGAGCGATCATCGAGGCCGTAGACCGGCTGTCGCGTCGCCTGCGCGAGCGGATCGGCGAGTCGTTGCGCACCATTCGCGCCAGCGAGCCGCTCGAGCAGGTGACCACCGGGTCGCTCGATGCTCTCCGGAAGTACTCGCAGGCGGTGAGGGAATTCGAGGCGGGGAATCTCGAGCAGACGATCACGCTGTTGCAAGAGGCGACCGCGCTCGACACGGGGTTCGCGATGGCGTATCGCAAGCTCGCGGTCCAGCTGAGCAACACCGGAGGCCCGCCATCCGGCATCTACGCGGCCGCCACCGCCGCCTTCCGCCACCGAGACCGGCTGCCGCCACTCGAGCGCAATCTCACCACCGCCTACTACTACTGGACCGTGGACTTCGACCTGGACAAGGTCGGGTCCGCCTACCGATCGGTCCTGGAGCTCGATCCCGAGAACGGCATCGCCTATAACAACCTCGCGCTGGTGTTCATGCGGAGGCGCCGTTTTGCCGAGGCCGAGTCGCTGGTGACGCGCGGGCTGGCCGTAGGCAACCCGGGCACCTCGACGCTGTTCATCAATGCCGTCGAAAGCCAGGTCGCGCAGGGGAAAATGGCCGCCGCCAACGCGTCGGTCGCCGAGTTCGCTCGACGTGCGCCCGCGAATCCCACAGTTATGTGGTTACGCGCGGCACTCGTCGGCGCGCGGCGTGACTTCGACAGCGTCGAGGTCTACAGCCGCCGCGGGCAGACCCATGAGCAGGTGGCGATTCAGGAAGGGGCAGCGCTGGCCCTGATGGGGGTCGACGAGATTCGCGGCAAGCTCGGCGCGGCCCAGGCCGACTTGCGCCAGGCGTTCACGGCGGCCGAGCGCCGGAGGCTGCCCGGGAACTACGTGTCGTACGCGGTGCAGGAAGCGTTCGCGGACATGCGCTACCGGGGAGCAGTGGCTCCGGCCCTGGCCTCGGTCGACGCGGCGCTCAAGCGCCATCCGCTCGGCACCATGCCCGCGCCCGATCGACCTTATCTCATTCTGGCCGCGTTCTACGCCGAGGCCGGCCAGCCGGCACGGGGGCGGGCGCTCCTGACGGAGTACGAGCAGGCGATCCCGGAGGGCGTGCGGCGGGGGCAGGCGGCCCGGCACGGCACCGAGGGCCTGATCGCGTACGCAGAGGGCCGCTTGCCGGACGCGATGGCCGGGTTCCGCGCCTGGTACGACGAGGACGGCTGCGCCACGTGCGGGATGTTCGAGCTGGCCCGCTCGTACGACAAGCTCGGTCAAAAGGACTCGGCGCTCGCGGTGTACGAGCGCGCGGTCAACACCAACGGCTTGTCCCTGCTGTTCGAGCAGTCGACGAACCTGGCGCCGATGTACCGGCGGCTGGGAGAGCTGTACGAGGAGCGCGGCCAGCTCGACCGCGCGCGAGACTACTACGGCCGATTCGTGGACTTATGGAAGAATGCCGATCCGGACCTGCAGCCCTTCGTGCGGGACGTACGACAGCGAATCGTTCGATTAACCGCTGAAGGCACCCGGTAAAGAGCCGGGCCTCTCACCCGCGACCTAGAGTCGCGGCAAACATCGCGATCAGTCCGAACCCTCCCGCGATCGTCGCCGCGAGGATCTGCCGTTTTCTCAACGTCTGAAACGCCGCCGGCAGCTGGCCCCCTTCGGGCTGGAGCCGGGAGAGCTTGGCCGCCGTGGGCACGCTGACGCCGACCGCCCCGAGCGCGCCGAGTATCCCCGAGATCATCATCACACCGAGCCAGGCGGGGACCACGCCCTGCTTCATGTACGGCTGCGCGAGGAAGATGCCCGAGAGGACCACCGCGATCGCGCCGGGTCCCACGAGGAGTCGCTGTATCGCGCCGATCAATCGGTAAGCCGAAAGACGCTCGCCGGCGCCGAGTCGTTTCGCGGACACACCCGCGACCATCGTGGCGATGCCGCCGCCTAACCAAAGAGTAAAACCCAGGACATGCACTAACAGCCAAAAACCTCTCATCCCTGTCCTCCCACCGTCACCGGTATCGGTTGTCGTCCCGCATAGCCCGCCTCGAGCTCATGCCAATGCTCGATCCGCTCCTCGCCCGCCTTCCAGCACCAGAACATCTCCTTTCCATCCAGCTTGCCGTAGAAGTCGACGAGTCCTTCCTCGAACCCCTTGAAGACGCAGCCGATCTGCTCGAGCTCGTGCAGATAGTCGCTGATCTGGCGCGCCACGTCCTCGACGCGGGCGCGCAGGGCCAGCTGCTCCGTCGATTCGCCCCAATCGGGCCGTGCCCCGGCGGCGACGACCTCGTAGCGCGACACTAAGTCGCGCCACTGAGGATGCAGGGACACCAGGTCGGCAACAATCCGCTTGACTAATGGGAGCGTTCGGTTCGCTTCTGCGAGCGAAAAATATTTGCGGGGCACAGGGATAATGTAACGCCAGGAGTCGCGCCTGTTCTATTCCCTTACGATCACTATGCCCTGAATGAATTCCGGATGCGGAATAAACCCCACTACTCGTTTGTTTCCGTCCACGACGACGATGGTCGATCTGATATGGGTGTCTTTATCGTCCAGCCGCTCAATCCTGAACCCTGTGAGTTGCGTGTCGGCAGTGACGACGATCGTATCCTGCCTCGCGTGCGTCTGTGCGTTGCAGGTGGTGGGGTCGTGGCCCGCCGCCACGCACCCGGTCACGATGTCGCGGTCCGAGATCGTGCCCAAATAGCGGCGATCCTTCGGGTTGTCGACGACGGGAACAACCGAGATGTCCTTCGCTTGCATCAACAGCGCCACCTCGGCGCTCGTGGCGCCGGCGGCTGCGACATAAGGTTCAGGAATCATGATTTCCCGCGCTAACACCGGACCTCCGTCGAATTGTCTGCCAGGGCTCGTTTGGTCGCATCGTATCCCGCTCGTAAATACCTCTCTGCTTGCCCGACGGCAAATGTCGCCTCGCGCTCCGCCACGGCGCGAACCACGACCAATCGCGCGGCGTCCTTGGGCCAGTCCGCGATCGCGCGCTCGGTCTGGGCCGCCATCATGACGCGGATCGCCTCCCCGTGCGCGCGCACCAGCGGCGGCACGGTGGCCTTCCGAGCGGCGGGCGGCTCGTCGAACCCCGGCCCCACGTCCACCGCCACCACGAGGTCGGCTGTCACCCGCCGCGCCACTCCGAGCGGCACCACGGCGCGCAATCCCCCGTCGCCCAGCCGGCGTCCGGCGATCTCACCCGGCGGAAAGTAGAGCGGGAGCGCGCACGAGGCGTACAGCGCGTCGATCAACGGCGCGTCCTGCCCCAATGCCCCGAACAACACCAGCTCGCCCGAGTCCAGGTCGGTCGCGGTGATCGTGAGGGGGAGCTTCATGTCGGCGAACCGGGCGGCGGGAACGAGCCGCGCGATCGCGCGCTTCAACGGCTCCGGCTTAAAGAGGTTCGCGGCGAACTCCCCTTTGGCCACCGACCACGCGTCGACGGCGGCGACATCCTTCCTCCGGAGCGCCAGCGCCGTCTCGACCACCGTGTCATAGCTCGACCCGGCGGCGAGCGCCGCGCCGATCACAGCGCCCATCGACGTGCCGATGACGTGAGAGGGCTCGAGACCTGCCTCGAGGAGGGCTTTCCAGGCACCGGCGTGGGCGAGGGACTTTGCGCCGCCGCCCCCAAAGACCGCTACCACCCTCATGAATCGGTCATTCACCTGCACCAGTATCGTACCTTCGATCCATGACCCGAGAGGCGCGCCGCTTCGCCGCCCGGTCATAGCGCCGCTTCTCATCCGGGGTCTCCGGCACGATCGGCGGGACGTCGGTGGGCACGCCCTTCTCGTCCAGCGCCACGTACGTCACGTAGCACGAATTGGTGTGCCGCTTCTCGCCCGACAGCACGTTCTCGGCGATGATCTTGACCCCCACCTCCATGGAGGTGCGGCCCGCGAAGTTGACGCGCGCGAACGCCGTGAGGAGCTCCCCCACGTGGATCGGCTCCTTGAAGTCGACCTTGTCGACCGACACGGTGACGCACGGCTTCCGGGCGTGCCGGATGGCGGCCACCGCGGCCACGCGGTCCACGAGCGAGAGGATCACGCCGCCGAACACGTTGCCCATGACGTTCGCGTGCTGGGGCATCATCAGCTCGGACATCACGGCTTCCGATTCGCGGGGGTGGCGAGCCGGCATCAGTAGTCCACCGGTCGCAGGTAGAATTCGCCGATCGCGGTCTGGGACATCATGGCCACCGTGGGCAGCCGGCGCTTCCAGTGTGTCGACTCGAGCCGGCCCGCCACCTTCGCCACCTCTTCCGGCGTGAACCCGCGGGCCACGACTTCCTCGGGCTTCATGCCACGGATCAGGTAATACAGAATCCGGTCGACCTTGTCATAGCTGATGCCGTAGTCGCCCTCGGTGGTTTGCCCGGGCACGAGATCGGGCGTGGGCGGCTTGCGGAGGATCTCCTCGGGCACGCCGACGTGGCGCGCCAGCGCCCGCACCTGCGTCTTGAACAGGTCGCCCAGCGGGTTCACGGGGGGCGTATCGTCCGCATGCCACGTGAAGTAGCCGAGCAGGCGCTCGGACTTGTTGCCCGTGCCGAGCGGCAGAGCCTTGTACTTCGCGGAAAGGTCGAACAGCACGATCATCCGCTCGCGCGCCATGACGTTCCCGCGGCGCGTCGGGTCGGCATCTCCCACCTGCGCCAAGTAGCCGTCCACCGCCGCGGTGATGTCGATCGTGAGCGACTGGATTCCGAGCTTGTCGATCACGAGCTGGGCATGCTCGAGGCTCTCCGGGGACGAGGTCTTGTACGGCATCCGCACGCCGATGACGTTCTCTTTCCCGAGCGCCTCGACCGCCAGGAATGCGGTGAGCGATGAGTCTACGCCACCCGACAAGCCTACGATGCCTTTGGTAAAGTCCCGGCGGCGTACGACTTCGTCCTTGAGGAAGCTGACGAGCCACCGCCTAGCCAGGTCAGGATCAATGGCCAACGGGTCGCCTGCCTCCACCCCCTTCCCTGCCACATGAATCGTTGAAACGGGGAGCGCGGAGCGGGGAGCGGTACCGTTCGTCGCCGGGTCAAACCTCACGGCGCTTGGCTTCCGCTTGGAGCGTCCCGCTCCCCGCTCCCCGCTCCCCAAACTCTTGATGAGATGGGGAAGATTGACTTCCAAATCCGCCAACAGCGGTGACTCCGCTCTCGCGCGGGTCGTCTCGTCGAAATCGATGTCGTACGTGAGCACCGCTTCCTCGAACAACGGGCCGCGTAGCACGATGTCGCCCGACGGATTGATCAGCACGGACGCCCCGGGAAACCCCTTGCCGCCCTCGAACCCCACCAGGCTCGCGAGGGCGACCCACACGCCATGCTCATCCGCGATCCCCCGCACGATCCGCTCCCACCGCACCACGCTCGCGGGGAGCCGCGCCCCCTCCTCGTCCATCCCCGTGCCCCGCGCCGGCGACGCACTCGGCACGATCACGAGCTGCGCGCCCTGGAGCGCCGCGATCGTGCCGCTCACCGAGTGCCACGCGTCTTCACAGATCAGGATCGCCGCCCGACCCCACCGTGTGTCGAACGCGCGGATGTCCCGGCCGCGCTCCACGAACCGTTCCTCGTCGAACACGCCGTATGTGGGGAGGAACACCTTGCGGTGGACGTGCCGGATACCGGGTGGAGCGAGATCGGGTGAGGCGTTGCCGGGTGAGGCGATGCCGGGTGAAGCGTTGCCGGATGAGGCGTTACCGGATAAAGCGTTGCCGAGAGAGGCGTAGAGACAGGAGTTGTAATAGCGATTCTGAAACAGCTCGTAAAACCCCACCGCGACGTCGATGGGGGGGGCCTTGGCGGCTTCGTGGGCGAGCGACAGGTCCCGGAACAGCGTCCCCCCCGTCACCGCCACGTCCCGCACACCGCCCTCCACGAAATAGCCGGAGGTGGCGGTCTCGGGAAAGACCACGAGATCGACCGGAGGCTCGAGTGTCGCGAGCTGCGCCAGCACGCCGCCGATCTTCTCGATATTGGCGGCGTAGTCGCCTTTCTTGGGGCGAAGCTGCGCGAGGGCGAGGCGGGGCATGAGACTAAAGATAGGCGCCTTTACCGCCCTAGGAGGAACAACCCTCCCGCCCCGACGAGCACCAGCTCAATGATCACGACAAACACTTTCTCCGGAAGCCGGTCGAGAATCCGCTTCCCGACGTACGATCCCGCGATCATGATCGGTCCGAGCGCGAGCCCGGCGACCGCGGCTCGTCCCGTGAGAATCGCCATGCCGGCGTACGCGCCGAGCTTCACGACGTGCATCACCACCGTCGCAAGCGCTTCGGTGCCGATGTACGCGCCCTTCACCAGGCCGTAGGCGAGGAAGAACGGCGCCATGAACGGCCCGACGCTTCCGGTGAGCGCCGAGATGAAGCTGAACAACGCGCCCAGCCCCGCGAACGTCCGCGCCGTGGGTCGCCACACCGGAGCACCCGGGAGGCGGCGCCACAGGACCATGAGCAGGAGGAAGGCGCCGATCACGCGCTTGAGGGCGCCGAGCGGCGCCGTGGCGAACAGCACGCCGCCGGCCAGCGCGAGCGGCACGGCGCCCAAGGCGAACCACCCCACGACCGGCAGGGCCACCTCGCGGCGATTGAACCACACGCGGCTCCCGTTCCCGATGAGCTGCGCCACCGTGAGAATCGGGATCGCGTCGCGTACGCCGAACACCGCCACGAGCGCGGGCAGGAGCACGGCCGCGCCCCCGAATCCCGCTACGGCGGCGAGCGTGCTCGCGAGGAACGCTGCTCCACCGAGCAGCAGCCACTGGGTCACGTTATCTTTCCCCCAGGCGATGGAGTTCGCCTCGAACCGCCCGCTGTCCTGGGCTGATGACTCCTACCTGAATCCCCGCGGTAGGAGTCTCTTCACGTATGATCGCCTACATCACGCTCGGCGGCATCCTCGGCACCCTGGCGCGCTATCTCATTCAAGGCGTCCTCCAGACCCGCGGCGGGACGTTCCCGACCGGTACGCTGGCCATCAACATCGCCGGCTCGTTCCTGCTCGGCTTCATCATCCGATTCGCCACCGGGTCCACGGTGATCTCCCCGGAGCTGCGCGGCGGCCTCACGATCGGGTTCTGCGGCGCGTTCACGACGATGAGCACGTTCAGCTACGAGAGCATCCGCCTGCTGGGCGACGGTGAGTATTGGTACGCGGGGCTCTATGCGGGGGGGACGGTGCTCGGCTGCTTACTGGCGACCGTGGCAGGGTTGGCGTTGGCGGGAAAGCTGCTCTAATAAGGAGGAACCATGCCTCATCGATTCAAGGGCGAGCGGACCCTCATGCGCATTTTCATCGGGGAGAGCGACAAGTACCGCGGGAAGCCGCTGTACGAAGCGCTGCTCGAGCACATGCGCAAGAAGGGGCTCGCGGGCGCGACGGTGCTACGCGGCGTGGCGGGCTTCGGAGCCTCGAGCGTAGTTCATACCGAGAAAGTGTTGCGCCTGTCGCTCGATCTCCCGCTCATCATCGAGGTGGTCGAGACCGAGGAGGCGATCCAGGCGATCCTCCCCGACCTGGATGAAATGATCGGCGGGGGACTCATTACGCTCGAGCGCGCGCGCGTGATCCTGTACCGGCCGGCGGCGGTAGAGGACGGTAGAAGTCGGTAGAAGTCGGTAGAAGTCGGTAGAGGTCGTAGACGTTCGTACCGCCCTTTACCGCCCATTACCGCCCTCTACCGCCCAACTCAGCCCGTAGGCTCCCACCAATACCGCCAGCGCCTGCACGATGAGTCTCGGCTGAGCGACGGCGGTCCCCACGAACAGGGCGCCGTAAACGCCGAGCAAGGCCAAGGGCACCCAGGGATAGAGCGGCACTCTGAACGGCGCCATCGGCTCGCGTTGCCGCAGCCGAAACAGCGCGAGGATCGCCCAGCCGTCGATCACGAGAATCCACACGATCGCGAGGCTGATCAGCCGCTCGAACGTGCCGGTCGTGGCGAGCGCGACGGCGACCCCGCCGACCAGGAGCATGGCCACCCAGGGCGTCCCGCCGGGATTCACACCGGCAAGCGCGGCGGGCGCGAGCCGATCGCGAGCCAACCCGAACAGCACGCGCGGCGTGACGAATATGTTTCCGTTCAGCGAAGCGAGTACTACCAGCAGCGCCAGCGCCGCGACCACCGCCCCGCCGCTCGCACCGAGGATCGCGGTCGCCACATCCGCCGCCACCAACTTGGACGATGCGATCTGCTCGAGCGGCAGCACGTGCAGGAACGCCGCGTTCAGGAGCAGATAGAGCGCGGCCACGATGGCGAGCCCGCCGAGAAACAACCGCGGCAGCGTGCGACCCGGATCGACCACCTC
>QHUC01000081.1 GCA_003221045.1 Gemmatimonadota bacterium
CTGATCCCAGCCGTTGTCCTCACCACCGTGGCGGGAGCCGCCTGCCGGGGTGACCGGAACGCCGCCTCCGGCCTCCCGATCCCCGGTGAGAACGGCGCGCGCGTCACGGTCGAGATGCTGAACGCGACGGGCAAGCCCGGACTCGCCAAGGTCGGGACGCGTCTGCTCCGGCGCGCGAGCATCGACGTCGTGGCGTTCGGCAACGCGCCGGACTCGGTGGGCGGCGGAACGCTCGACTCGACACGCATCGTGGTGCGGCGCGGCGGCGTGGCGGTCGGCAACCGAATCCGGCGAGCGTTGGGCGTCGGCCGGGTGGTGGTACAGCTCGACAGCGGCCGTCTACTCGACGCCAGCGTGTTCCTGGGAGTGGACTTTGCGCCGACGGGCCTCGAGTTCCACCCGTAACTGTCCGCAGGCCGCGCTGATATCCAGACCGCGGCTGCGTCGCAACACCGCTTCCACCCCATGTCGTTTCAGGCGCCGTTCGAACGCGAGCATCTGGGTCCGCGGGCTGGGCGTCAGGTCCGGTGCCCCGCCAGGGTGAAGCGGCAGCAGATTCACCAGCGCGCCGAGGGGACGCGCCAGCTCCGCGAGTCGATCCGCGTGCTCCAGCCCGTCGTTCGTGCCGCCGATGAGCACGTACTCGAGCGTGACGCGACGGCGGAACTGCTTCAGCGCACCCATCACCTGAGGCAGCGGGTATTTCTTCTCGATCGGCATCAATGCATGCCGCTGATCAGGCGTGGGGGCGTGCAGCGACACCGCGAGGCGGAATTGCTCCGGCCGTCCGGCGAGCTTTGCGAGCGCCGGGAGGATGCCGACCGTCGAGACGGTGATATGACGCGCGCCGATCCCGAAGCCGTCCGAGTTGTTGAGAATGGTGAGTGCACTGTCCACGGCGTCCCAATTGAGGAGCGGCTCGCCCATGCCCATGAATACGACGTTGGTCGGCATCAAGGCGGGATCGAGCAGCACGACTTCGCGTACCTGCCCGGCGATCTCCGCCGCCGTGAGGTTCCGGCGAAAGCCCATTCGCCCCGTGGCGCAGAAGACGCAACCGAGGGCGCAGCCGACCTGTGACGAAATGCACAGTGTGCGCCGTTTCCCCTCCGGGATGAGGACCGATTCGATCGCCTCACCGTCACCCAGGTCCCAGAGGTACTTCTCGGTTCCGTCAGCCGACACCTGACGCGCCGTGAGCGTGAGCCGGCGGAGCGGGAACGAAACCTCGAGGTCCCGCCTCAGCGCCGCCGGCAGCTCCGTCGTCTGGTCCCACGACCCCACCGGCCTGATCCAGAGACGAGGAAGGATCTGCCTGGTGCGGTACGCCGGCTCTCCACGGGCGGCGAGCCAGGCCGCGAGCGCGTCTCGTGCGTCCCCGGGCGTGAGATTCAGCGGATCAGTCACCTAAGTGCCCTCAGCGGAATGCGTTGCATGTCGCACTTAACTTAACTATGTTCAACTGCTTACGACACTTGGGCCATCGTGCGCCTGTCCGAGCTGCTGACTCCCGCCCGCATCCGGGTCCCCCTACGCGCGACCAACAAAGAGGGGGTCCTCCGAGAATTGGTGGACGTAGTCGCCGCGGGTAACGGCGGACCGTCCGAGGAGGTCCTCGGGGCCAT
Source organism: Gemmatimonadota bacterium (assembly GCA_003221045.1). GTDB lineage: Bacteria > Gemmatimonadota > Gemmatimonadetes > Gemmatimonadales > GWC2-71-9 > AG41. Next base: position 1,626 of record QHUC01000081.1, read on the forward strand.
TCTCGAGCGCGAACGACAGTTCCCGACCGGAATCGGATACGGGGTAGCGGTACCGCACGGAAAGACGCCCGCCCTGTCCTGTCTCGTGGTCGCAGCGGGCACGACCACGGTACCGGTGCCTTATGAAACGATCGACGGTGAGCCGGTGCGCCTCTTCTTCTTGCTGGCGGGACCGGAATCCGCCGCAGGGGCGCACGTCAAGGCGTTGAGCCGGATTTCGCGGTTGGTGCGGCGGGAGCCGGTCCGGGGCCGGTTGTTGAACGCCCGCACTCCGGAGGAATTCTACCGAGCCCTGTGCGAGGCGGAGGCCACATAACGAACCTCAGTGGAACGTCCCGGCGGACGCACCGGTGCGGCGAGCTGCGCTCGGAGCACGTGGGGCAACGGGTTCGGTTGGGCGGATGGGTCCACCGGCGGCGCGATCTGGGTGGCATCGTGTTCGTCGACCTGCGCGACCGGACAGGGATCGTCCAGGTCGCGATCGGACCGGGCGCGCCTCCGGAGGTGCGGCGCGTGGCGGGGGCGGATCTCGCAAGCGAGAGCGTCGTCGAGGTAGAGGGTCCGGTGACGGCGCGCCCGGCGAAGATGAAAAATCCGGAGCTCGCGACGGGCGATATCGAAGTGCAGGCGACGAAGCTCGCCGTGGTCGGGCCGGCCGCGACACCGGCGATCCCTGTCGCCCGGGGCAAGGGCGAAGAACTCCCGGCGGAGGAGCTGCGGCTCAAGTATCGCCATCTCGACCTGCGCCGGCCCGAGATGCAGGCGAATCTCATGCTGCGGCATCGTTTGCTGCAGCGGGCGCGCCGCACCCTGTCCGAGCTCGAGTTTGTCGAGATCGAGACGCCGATTCTCACCAAGCCGACCCCCGAGGGGGCGCGCGATTACCTGGTGCCATCACGCGTGCACCCCGGGGAGTTCTATGCGCTGCCGCAGTCGCCCCAGATCTACAAGCAGCTCCTGATGGTGGCGGGGTTCGACCGTTACTTCCAGATCGCGCGCTGCTTTCGCGACGAGGATCTGCGCAACGATCGTCAACCAGAGTTCACCCAGATCGACCTCGAAGCATCGTTCGTCGGGATGGACGACGTCCTGGGGTACGTGGAGGCCGTGCTGGTCGATCTGTGGGACGAGGGCGGACACACGATCGCGCGGCCGTTCCCGCGGATGACGTGGCGCGAGGCGATGGAGCGTTACGGCACGGACAAGCCCGACCTGCGTTACGACCTCCCGATCGTCGACTGGACCGCGCAGGTAAAGCCTCTCGGGGTGCCGTTCTTCGAGTCCGCGTTGAGAGACGGCGCCCGTGTGCGCGGCCTCGCGGTGAAGGGGGGCGGGGCGCTGTCACGCAAGGACGTGGATCAGCTGGCGGACGCCGCGAAGCAGCTGGGCGGAGCGGGGCTGGCCTGGGTCAAGCGTCAAGGCGAGCAAATCTCCGGCTCAGTGGGCAAGCATTTCACCGCCGAAGCGCTCGGGGGCATCGGTGTCGGCGATGGGGACGTCGGGCTGATGACCGTCGGGCCCGATCGGGTGACGTCGCCGGTGCTCCATCGCGTCCGGCAGGAGGTCATCCAGCGGCTCGGCGTGAAGCCGAAGATCGCACACGCCTTCACGTGGGTCGTGGATTTCCCGCTCTTCGAGCCCGACCCGGAGACGGGAAAGCCGGTGTTCGCCCATCATCCGTTTACGGCGCCGCATCCGGACGACGTCGCCCGGCTCGAAACCGACCCCTTTTCGTGCCGCGCCCTTCACTATGACGCCGTCGATAACGGCAACGAGCTCGGATCGGGGTCCATCAGGATCACCGATCCCGCGGTGCAGCGGCGCGTGTTCGCGCATCTCGGATTGTCGTCAGTGGAGATCGACGCGCGCTTCGGGTTCCTGCTGAATGGGCTGCAGGCGGGCGCGCCACCCCACGGCGGATTCGCGATCGGGTTCGACCGTACGACCATGCTGCTCGCGGGCGCCGGATCGCTCCGCGACGTGATCGCGTTTCCGAAGACGACCACCGCGCGGGCGCTGTTCGAGGGCGCGCCGTCGCCGGCGAATCCGGCCGACCTGGCGGAGCTCCACCTCGAGGTGAAGCCATGAGTGACGAGATCACGCACCGGCTTTCGACCGAAGGGGTTGATCCGCTCATGCTGGCGGGCGTCAACGATGGCAACCTCGTTGAGCTCGCGAAGCGGCTGGGCGTGCGCGTTTCGCTTCGGGGAGACGCCCTGATGCTGCAGGGCCCGCTCGCCGCGGTCGAGCGCGCCACGCCGGTGGCACAGGCGTTGGTCGACCTGGCCCGCATGGGTGAGGCCCTCGACGTGGGCGATGTGGATCGCGTCGTCAGCGACGAGGGAGCCGGGCACGCGCTGCCCGGGGAGACGACAGAGGGGGACACGCGCATCATTCTACCCGGCCTGCGGCGCGTGATCCAGGCGAAGACGGGGGGACAGCGGGATTATCTGCTGGCGATTGCGCGGCACGACATCGTGATCGGCATCGGTCCCGCAGGGACCGGCAAGACGTATCTGGCGGTGGCGGCGGCGGTGGACGCGCTCTCGCGCAAGCGCGTGCGCCGCATCGTTCTCGCCCGACCAGCGGTCGAGGCAGGCGAGAGCCTGGGCTTCCTGCCCGGCGACCTTCACGAGAAGGTCGATCCCTACCTCCGCCCGCTGTATGACGCCCTCGAGGACATGATGCCGCGCGACCGGGTGCAGAAGGCGATCGACAGCCGCACGATCGAGATCGCGCCGCTCGCCTACATGCGCGGCCGCACCCTGTCCGACGCCTTCGTCATTCTCGACGAGGCGCAGAACGCGACGGGCATGCAGATGAAGATGTTTCTCACTCGCCTCGGCGTGAACTCTCGCGCTGTGATCACGGGCGATAAGACCCAGATCGACCTCGCCAGCCGCGAGGATTCCGGGCTGCTCCAGGTGGAGCGCATCCTCCCCGGCATCGAGGGCATCGCCTTCTGTTACCTCGGTGAGACGGACGTCGTCCGGCACCGGCTGGTCCGGGATATCATCCGGGCGTACGCCGAGGATGTACAGGGCTGACATGAGACTGCCGACGAGAGCGCAGCTCGGTTATCACGGCAGGCGCTGGGCGTGGGTGCCCGGGCTGGCGCTGCTCGCCTACCTGGTGTTCCCCTCGAGCGCCACCAACGTGGAGCCACTCGCCGTCGGGACGCTGGCGGATCGCGACGTGATCGCTCCGTTCACGTTTCCCGTCAACAAGTCGGACCAGGAGCTCGCGCGCGAAGCCGAGGAGCTCGCGGGCACCGTCAAGCCGATCTATCAGTACCAGGACCGTGCCTTGGACAGCGCCAAGACCGCGATGCAGGCGTTCTTCTCGAGCATCGAAACGGCGGCCGATCAGGGCGGCGCGGTGGCGATCCTGCAGGCCGCAAAGGGGCAGGGGTTCGCGCTCAGCGTGCCCGAGGCGGCCTACCTGGCCAAGGGCGGCAAGCGGCACGGCCTCGAGAAGACACTGACCGAGCTGTTCGACCGCACCCTGGCGCTCGGGGTCACCGGCCCCGGTGTGTTACAGGTCGAACAGGCCCCCGAGCTGATCGTGCGTCGCCGCTCGGGCGAGCAATCCGTGACGCGCGACCAGGTCTTGTCGTACGCTCAATACCTCGGGCGGGCTCGCGCCATCCACCCCGACAGAGGCTCGAGCGTCGGCGTCGTCGCCGCACGGGAGGTCGTGACCAACGAGGCGCACGAGAAGCTCGTGGCGCTCCACGTCGACCTCGTGCGCCGCGGCGCGGCGACCAGCCGCTCGCTGGGGGGCGTGTTCGGCCCCGTCCTGCGCGACTCGCTGATCCTCGGAATCTTCTGGGTGCTGATGATGTTTTACCGGCGCGAGACGTATCACGAGCGCCGGCAGGTGGCCCTCATCGGCGGACTGTTCGGCCTGGTCCTGCTCCAGGCCGCTGTCGTGGCGCATTTTGTGCCGGGGCACCCGGAAATCGCCATCCTCCCATTCATGGCGATGATGCTCAGCGTGCTCTTCAACGGTCGCGTGTCGATGATCGCCGCCATGATCGTGTCGATCGTCATCGGGCAGCAACCCGTCTTCCACGACATCCCCGCGCTCTTCCTGTGCGTGGTCGGTGGCGTCACCGCCGCGTTGTCGGTGCGGACGCTGCGGAGCCGCAGCAACTTCTACGTGCCCGTCCTGATCATCGCGCTCGGCTACCTCGCCGGCGCCCTAGCGCTCGGCCTCGCCGGAAGTTGGACCCTCCTGGAGATCGGTCTCCGTGGAGTCTGGGGCGCCGCGAACGGACTCGTCTCGGCCGGGCTGACCTTCTTCCTCCTGCCGGTCGCGGAATCGATCACCGGCATCACGACCGATCTCACGCTGCTCGAGCTGTCCGATCCCAGCCGGCCGCTGCTGCGGCGGTTGTCGCTCGAGGCGCCCGGCACGTATGCGCATTCGGTGGCCATGGCCAATCTCGTGGAGGCGGCGTGCAATCGGGTCGGGGCCGACGGCTTGCTGGGCCGGGTGGGCTGCTATTACCACGACATCGGGAAGATCAACAACCCGCAGTATTTCGTCGAAAACCAGACGCGCGGCAACAACCCGCACGACCGCCTCAAGGCTTTTCAATCGGCGCAGATCATCAAGGCCCACGTGACGGATGGGCTCGCGCTGGCGCATGAGGCGCGGCTTCCCGACGCGGTCGCGGCGTTCATTCCGGAGCATCACGGGACGACCGAGATCACGTACTTCCTCGATCGGGCCAAGAAAAGCGGCGACGGCGGCTCGCCCAAGCCGGGGGACTACGCCTATCCCGGCCCCAAGCCCCATTCGGCGGAAACGGCCATTACCATGCTCGCCGATTCGGTCGAGGCCGCCCTGCGCGTGCTCGAGGACCTGACGCCCAAGAAGATCGAAGAGGTGATCAATCACATCGTACGCAACAAGCTGAACGCCGGCCAGCTGGACGAGGCGCCGATGACGCTGCGGCAGATCGACCAGGTCAAGCAGGAGTTCGTCCGCATCATCAGCGGCATGTACCACAACCGCATCGACTATCCGGAGTCCAGTGGCGGCATCACGGCGACGTGGCAGCCCGCGGCGAAGGCATGAGCCGCCCGCCCGGCTCCGGCACGCGGCAGACCGGGTCCTTGCCTGGGAGGGCGCGCGAGGCGCGCGAGTCGAGCTGACGCTGCTCGACGCGGCGGCCATGCGGCGCCTCAACCGGCGGGCCACGGGTCGTCGCGCCCTGACCGACGTCATCGCGTTCGCCCTGCCGCAGCCTGACGGAACGCTGGTCGGCGACGTGTACGTCTGCCCGGAAGCTGCGCACAGCTGGGTGAACGGCCGGGGAGAGGGAAAGGGAAGAGGGGGGAGGGTGGATGAGGAGCTGCTCCGGCTGGCCGTACACGGCACGCTCCACGTGCTCGGATACGACCACCCGGAAGGATCGGGGCGGACCAGATCGGCGATGTGGCGACGACAGGAGCGCTATGTCCAGCGCCTGATCCGGAGGGCGAGGTGAACCTCACGGGTGCGGCCCTGACACTCGGCGGCGCGCTCGTGTCGGGCGTGGCCGCCCTCTGGGCGGGCCTCCTGGCGCTCGGCGAGGAGGCCGCCGTCGGCGAGGCGCTCCATACGCTGGGCGATGCTCCCACCCTCAGCACCTGGGCCGTCGCGGTCGGCTTCCTCTTCGTGGTCGGCGACGCGCTCCCCCGGAGTCTGGCGCGTGTCGCGCCGGAGCTCGCCGCGCTGGCTTTGCCGCTGGCCCGCCGCACGCTCGCACCTTTCGGTCCACTCCTCTGGTTGCTCGGATGGGTCGACCGAGGATTGCATCGTCTCGTGACCACGCGGCGCCCCCTCGAACCGGATCTGGGCGTGGCGCAACGCGACATGTTGCTGGGCGTGTTCACCCTCGCCGACACACGGACGGACGAGGTCATGACCCCGCGATTGGACATGACCGCGGTGGATGTGGCGGCGCCGCTCGACGACGTCGTCGAGGCGTTCCGCCAGAGCGAGCATACGCGCCTGCCCGTTTACGACGGGACCCCGGATAACATCGTGGGGGTCGTGTTCGCGAAGGACCTCGTGCCACTGGCGATGGGTCTGACCGACACCGACGCTGGGGCGCGCTGGCAGGCGATTGTGCGGCCCGCATCGTACGTACCGGAGGGCAAGACACTCGACAGCCAGTTGCGGGACTTCCAGCGCGGTCCCGCGCACCTGGCGATCGTGGTCGACGAATTCGGTGGCACAGCGGGTCTCGTCACGCTCGAGGACATCCTCGAGGAGATCGTGGGCGAGATTCGGGATGAGCACGACGTGGGTGAAGCCCCGTCGATCCGGCAGGACGGCGATCGGTACTGGGTGGACGGGCGGGTGACCCTCGACGATCTCTCGCACGCGCTCGGGCGGACCTTCGAGCATCCGGAGGTCTCGACCGTGGGTGGTCTGGTTTATTCGGTGCTGGGTCGGGTCCCACGGGCCGGCGACGAGCTCACGCTCGACGGGT
>QHUC01000132.1 GCA_003221045.1 Gemmatimonadota bacterium
GCGAGCCCTGTGCTCGACGCGGTCAGCGTGTACCCGGTCCCCGTCTTGTCGATGTTCAGCGTGCCGAACGTCGCGACGCCACTTACCGCGGCCTGCGTCGTGGTGCCCGACAGCGTACCGCCACCCGCATTGTTGCCGATCGCCACCGTGACATTGCCCGTAAACCCGCTTGCCGTGTTGCCAAATTGGTCGCGCGCGGTGATCTGCACGGCCGGTGTGATGGGCGCACCCGCCGGCACGTCGGTCGGTTGCACCGTGAAGGCGAGCTGCTTCGCCGCGGCGGGCGTGATCGCGAACGGCCCGCTCGTGGTGGTCAGCCCCGTGGCCGATGCGGTGAGCGTGTACCCGCTCCCCACCTTATCAATGCTCAACGTGGAGAACGACGCCACGCCGTTCACGGCAGCGATGGTCACGGTGCCGGAGAGCGTGCCGCCGCCCGCGTTGTTGGCGATGGAGACCGTCACGTTGCCGGTGAAGCTCGTGATCGTGTTGCCGAGTGCGTCCTGCGCGCTCACCTGTACTGCCGGCGTGATGGCGGCGCCGGCCACGGCGTTACTCGGCTGACCCGTGAAGGCGAGTTGCGTGACGGCGACGGCCACGCGGAAGTCCGTCGCCGTTTCTGCATTGTTGCCGAACGAGGCCCAGCCGCTGGCCCGGCCGGTTTGATCGACCGCCCGAGCCTGCCAGTGGTAGGCGGTGTTGTCGCTCAATCCCGCCAGGGTCGCCGTGGCGATCCCGCCGTTCGCGACGGGCGCACCCGAGCCACTCGGGCTGTTCTTGAACGCCGTGCCGACCGGTTGGGCCTCGACATCGAGCCGCAGCTGATCGCCGGGATTGGAATCCGTCACGGTCGCCTTGAGGATCACCGACCGGCCCGTGGTCGCTCCACCCACTGCGATCGCCGTGTTGCCGTCGCTCTGGAACTGCCCCAAACCAGTCGGCGCATTGGGCGGGACGGGAATCGAGGTGCTGAAGTCGGGTGCCGATTCCGCGTTCCCCCCGAAGGCCGTCCAGGGACCCGCCCGGCCGGTCTGATCGAGCGTGCGCGCCTGCCAGTGATATGCCGAGTTGTTCGCGAGCCCGGTCGCCGCGACGAACGCGGTCTGGCCGTTCGCCACTCGTGCGCCCGTAGCCGTGGGCGTGCCGGTGAAGGCCGTCCCCACGGGCTCGAGCTCCACCTGCAACCGCAGCGAATCAGCGGCGTCCGGATCGGTCACGACGCCGCGCAGCACGACCGTCGCCTGATCGGTCGTACCGCCGGTGGGGACGGCCGTTACGGAGTCACCGCGCAGCTGCGCCAGCGACTGGGTGGCGTCCGGCGAGCGCGGGCGCGTGACGCTCAGCGTGAACGCGCCGGTCTGTGCTGCGCCGGCCGACGTCGCCTCGATGCGATACGTCCCGCCGACGGGCAACAGCTGGTAGCGAAGGCAGGCGTCGTTCCCGCCCGTGCAGCTGTCATTGGTGGCGAGCGGGGTAACGGCATCGTTCGCCGAGCTGTCGAGGGTCACGAAGGCATCGAACACAGTCGACGCCATCGCGATGGAAATAGAGTCGCCCTTGGCGCCGGTGAAGCTGTAGACGCGGGCGAAACTCTTGGAGCGATGGGGTGCCGAGCAGTCGGCGGTGGTGAGCGAGTCCTGCAGGGCAGCGGCGTTCGGCACCACCGACGTGGGTTGGCACGGATGCACCATGAATTCGACGGGCACGCGCCCCGGGCTGTCGGCGGCGTTTTCGGCGTCCACGATTACGGTGTCGCGATACACGCCCATGGGCAGCCCGGCGGGGTTGAATGCGATCCGCAGGGTCGCGGGCGCCGTGCCGCTGTTCGGACCCACGAATGCGAGCCACGCATCGCCACGGACGAAGTGCGCCACCCAGGAGAGCGTCCCAGGTCCACCGTTCGCCACTGACAGGCTGTCGGCGGGCGCCGCCATGCTTCCAACCGGCGCCGAGTCGCGTACCTGCCTCGGCGCGAGCATCAGCCGGGCAATTGGGGGGGGGTTGTTGGTGAGCTTATCGACCTGGCAAGTGGCGAGGAGAAGGAGGAGGGGGACCAGGGCGGCGCGCGGGGCCCCCCGATCCGGGGCGGATGCCCTGCGCGATCCCCGACTGAACCAGGAGCCCCCCACGACCTCGCCCTAGTGGTGTGAACACCAGGGATTGAGCAAGGCCTATACCCGCCTAAAGCTAGGCAGGGGCGCGCAGTTGGGGGCTGAGTGTATCAAAACTGCCACAAAAGGGGGGGGCGTGGGGGAGAGGGGAGGACTAGCTTAGTGGGCGGTACAGGACTCGAACCTGTGACCTCCGGTATGTGAGACCGGCGCTCTAACCAGCTGAGCTAACCACCCCTTGTAAGGCTAGCGAACAGCAAACAGGTACAGACGCACAGACACACAGATGGAAAACAGTTATCAGTAAACGGGGAGGCCATGCGGGCTGTACCCGTTCTCTGGGTCGTGCCTGTTCTCCCGTGTGCGTCTATGCGTCTGTTACTGTTCGCTGTTTTCCAGCCGTTCAGCGTGGGCCCTCCAGGATTTGAACCTGGGACCTACGGATTATGAGTCCGCTGCTCTAACCGCTGAGCTAAGGGCCCGCGAGGAGAGAGAATATAATGCGGAGTGCGGAATGTGGAGTGCGGAGTGGTAAATGGCAGGCCGTTTGCGCATGAGTCCTCCTCATATACTCCGCACTCCGCACTCGCCATTCCGCATTTGACTCTCATGCGTCGCATTCTCATCATCTCGCACGTCTACGTCCCGCCCTCCAACCGAGGGAAGCTGCGCGCGCTCGCCGAGCGCGGGCTCGACGTGACGTTGGTGCGGGACAAGCGACCCGATCTGATCCAGATAGAGGAAGAGGTGACGGCGCCGGCCGCGCGGCAGGCGGTGCGGGCGGCGCGGCAGCTCGCGCTTCCGGCGGTGCTGCTCACGCATCAGAACGTCCCGATCGCCCTGCCGATGCTCATGCGCTGGCGCCGCACCCGCACCCTGCGCCGCCTCCGAGGCGCGATCGCCGGGAGCGAAGGCGCCGCGGCGCTGGTCCGCGGCATCGTCCCCGGGCTCAAGGTCGCCGTAATTCCGCAGCTCGGCGTCCACGTCCCGACGGAGCCGCACCACGCCCACCACGAGGGTCTGGCCATCGGGTGTGTAGGCCGCTTGGTCCCCGAGAAGGGAATCGATAGTTTGCTGCAGGCGCTGGCGGAGAACCGCGCCCATCGGTGGCAGCTGACGGTCGTCGGCGACGGGCCGGATCGGGAACGGCTCGAGCGACTGGCCTCGGACCTGCGGCTCGCGGCCCGCGTGCGCTGGACCGGTGCGCTGCCGCCCGACGAAATGACGAAGCTCTGGCCCGAGCTCGACGTGGTCGTGCTGCCGGCGCGCGCGCTGCCCACGTGGGCCGAGCCCGCGGCGCACGTCCTGGCGGAGGCGATGGCCCACGAAGTCGCGGTCGTGGGCACCAGCGCCGGCGCCACACCGGAAGTGATCGGGAACGCGGGGCTCGTGGTGCCGCCCGACGATCCGCTCGCGCTCTCCGCCGCGCTGCGTCGCCTGGCTGCGCCGGAGCAGCGGCGGCCGCTCGCGCAGGCCGGCCGGGCGCGGGCGATGCAGTACTTCTCGGACGATGCCGTTGCGGAACGGACCCTCGTCTTCTGGAAGGAGCTGCTCGGTGGAGGTTGAGAAGGGCGTTCCCGAGTCAGGCGTTGCCGAAAAGAGCGTTGCCGGATGGTGCGTCACGCCTTACCCGGCAACGCCTCAACCGACTACGCCTCACCTGGCAACGCCTCATCCCGCATGACCCGCGTCCTCCTCGTCCCCGATCTTCCGCTCGAGCGCTGGCCCTCCATGGACCGCTACGCGCACCGCCTGCACGACTGGTTGGAGAGCACCGATCCGGGCTTCGAGGTGCGGCTCGCGGCCTCGATCGGCGACCTCACGCGCGATCGGGCCGATGGACGGAGCTCGGGCGGTTATCCGCGTTGGTGGGCGCAGGACGTGGATCCCACCAAGGTCGTGCTGCCGGGGCCGTTGTACGAGCCGCAGCGCTACGTGGCGCGCTACTTCCTCTACCCGTGGTGGCTCCGGAGCGAGGCGAAGCGCGCGCAGCTGGTCCACATCCTCGATCACAGCTACGCGCATATGGTGACGCGCGTGCACCGACGGCCCGCGATCGTGACCGTCCACGACCTGATGCCGGTGATCGTGCTACGCTCGCCGACCGACGGTTGGCGCGAGGGCGTGCGCAACCGATTTCTGCGCGGCACGTTGAAGGCGCTGCGGCTGGCGCGCGCCTTTGTCGTAGGCACGGAGTGGCTGAAGCACGAGCTCGCCACGTGGTTGGGCGATGACCGACGCATCACCGTCGTTCCCTTCGGCGTAGACCGCGCATTCTTCTCCGAAGCGCCCAATGCACGCGTGCGCGGCCGCGCCGACTGGCGCATCCCCAATGACGCCTTCGTGGTGCTCCACGTCGGCAGCACCGTGGAGCGAAAGAACGTGCCCCTGGTGATCCATACCGTCGCGCGGCTGCGCGCCCAGGCGGACACCTACTTGCTGCAGGTGGGCGGGCGGTTCACCGGCGATCAGCAGCAGCTGCTCGAGCGGTTAGGGCTGCGCCGCTACGTGCGCGCGGTACCCTTTGCCGACGAGAGCACGCTGCGACGCGCCTACCGCGTGGCGGATGTGCTGCTGTTCCCGTCGCTGTACGAAGGCTTCGGCTATCCGGTGATCGAAGCGTTCGCGTCGGGGCTGCCGGTCGTCACCTCCGGTGCCGGCGGGCTGAAGGAAGTGGGCGGCGACGGGATCGTCGTTGTGGAAGGGCGCGACCCGGGCGCGTACGTGCAGGCGCTCGAGCGCCTCTCGGACGATGCGCTCCTGCGCGAGGAGCTGGTCGAACGGGGACGCGCGCGGGCCCGCACGTTCACGTGGCAACGGACGGCGGAGCAGACCGCGGCGGTGTACCGGGGCCTGCTCTGAGCTGCGTCCTCGCGGCCGGCTCGGTCTCCATCACGCCCGACCGCCCCCTCCCGCTCGCCGGCTTTACGGACCGCCTGGAGCCGAGCAGCGCCGTCGCCGATCCGCTGGAGCTGAACGCCCTGCTGCTGCGGACACCGCAGGCCACGCTCGCGATCCTCACCGCCGACCTGCTCTTCGTCACCGAAGACCTTAAACGACGTATCGCGGCGGCGGCCCGTCCGGACCTCTCCCTCGACGACGCGTCGTTTCTGTTCGCCGCATCACACACCCACTTCGCGCCCAGCGTGGATCCGTCGAAGCCGCTGCTCGGCACGGCGGATCCGGCGTACATGGATCTCGTGGTCGAGCGTGGCGCGGCGCTCCTGCGGGGCTTGGCCGGGAGTACGGGGCGCCCCGATCGTGACCCGGGAGAAGCGTGCATCGAGTACCGCAGCGGCAGCGCGGCGCATGCGATCAACCGGCGTCGCATGGGCTGGCACCTGTCGCTCCGCCCTCTTCGCCTGCCCCGCCGCGCCGCGCTGCGCGCGCCCGACGCCGCCGGCCCGCGCGACGAGACGGTGCACGTGATCACCCTCTCCGATTCCGGTCGTCCGGTGGCCGCGCTGTGGTCCTACCCCTGCCATCCGGTGAGCTTCGCCGAGCCGCGGCAGGTGAGCGCGGACTATCCGGGAGTGGTGCGGCGCGCGTTGCGCGCCGCGCTCGGCAACGACGTCCCGGTGCTCTTTCTCCAGGGCTGCGCGGGCGACATCCGGCCTCGCGAGCTGGGCCGCCCGCGCGCACTTAGCCGCCAGCTCGCGGAGCTCGTGGTCGGGAAACTGTTCACGCCGTTCACCCAGGCCGAGTACACGGCGTGGGCGGATTCCCTCGCCGCCCGCGTGGTCGAGGTCGCGCGCGGCCCCGCCAGGGCGTTTCCCCTGACGTCCCCCTTCCGGACCGCGCAGACCAGAGTACCGCTCTCCGACTTGCTCGACGGCGCGTCCTCCTCCGACCGGAGCGTCACGTTCCAGCGACTCACGATGTCACCTGGGCTCGCGATCGCGGCGATGTCTGCGGAGCCGGTGGCGGAGTATGGGTTGGCGCTGCGTGCGGCCGAGCCTGAGGGGCGGATCGTAATCCCCGCCGGTTACACGGATACGGTGTTCGGCTATCTCCCGACGGCTCGGATGCTCGGTCAGCACGGCTACGAAGATGAAGGCTTCATGGAGGCGTTCGGCATCACGGGGCGGTTCCGGCCGGACATCGAGCGGGTGGTGCGGCAGGCGTGGCAACGGCTGGCGGAGGCATAGCGCGCCGGTCACACCTGTTGCGTCCGCTCTGCAGCGTAGGTCACATCTACGCCAATCGTTAGCGTGCCCGAGGCTAGCCCCGCCGGGTGCGTTGCTTGCACGCCGCGCCTGAGCACGACCGGCTCGAACCTCGATCCCGACGGCTACACGGTCACAGTGGATGGGACAAATAGCCAGTCGATCGCCACTAACAGCACTGGCGTCACCTTCACCGGGATCGCGGCCGGCAGTCACGACGTCGTACTCTCCGGGGTAGCGGCCAACTGCACCGTGAGTGGCGGCGCGACGCAGACGGCAACGGTCACCGCCAGCCAGACCGCGACCCTCCCATTCTCCGTGTCGTGCTCGGCGACCACAGGGGACCTTACGGTCACGACCAGCACGACCGGCTCGGACCTCGATCCCGACGGCTACACGGTCACGATCGACGGAACAAATAGCCAACCGATCGGCAGCAACAACAGCACCGGCGTCACGTTCACGGGTGTCGCGACCGGAAGTCGCAGCGTCGCACTCTCCGGGGTCGCGGCGAACTGTACAGTGAGCGGCGGCGCGACGCAGACCGTGACAGTCACCGCGGGTCAGACCGCGACTCTCCCATTCTCCGTGTCGTGC
>QHUC01000133.1 GCA_003221045.1 Gemmatimonadota bacterium
ATTGCCTGGAGCGGCACCGCGACCGCGAACGCGACCTCGCCTGGCCGGAGCCGCGGCCGGTCGCTACCACCCAACCGGCTCCGACCGAGGGACGCGACCCCCTTCGACTGGTTGGCCAGGTACAATGCCCCTCCGTAGTTCTGCTTCCCGAACTCGGCGCTCGCCTGTTGCAGGAGGCCCCCGGCCTGCCCCACGTCGGTAGCCCCGCTGGACGACGTGCCGCCGACCGCCACCCTGAGCGTCTGGACGGCGATTTCCGATTCCGCCATCGCCGACGCGGCCTCGGCGCGGCTGGCCACAGTCTGGAGCTTGGCGAGCGTACGCACGACTTCCTGCCGCGCCTCATCGAGCCTGGCCTGCAGGTCTTCAACCTGGGCGTCCCGCTCAGCGAGCCGCAGCTCGAGGCGCGCCGCGCGCTGCTCGAGCACCGAATCACGGGCGGACGGGGTCGCCACGTGACGCGAGGTGTCTTTTGCCGGCTGAGGGGGGGGCGTGACGGAGGCGCTGGTCGGCGCGCACGCAGCGAGCACCACTGTGGCCACCGCCATGGCACGCGCGCGGCGGGTCATCCGGCGGCCTCGGAGCTGTCGGCTTGCTGCTGCTGCATCGGCTCGTGGGCCTGGGCGCTGACCCACACGCCCGGGTGAGGAATGGTCACCACGAAACTGTCCCCCGCGCGCAAGGGCCGGGCCTGATATGCCGCGAGCGCCTCTCGCCACTCGCCGGGTAGCTCGTCCGCCGACCGTAAGGGGAGCGCGATGGCGCTGCCGACACGGCCCACGACCGTGTTCTCCACCACGTCGGTGAGAGGCCGGCCGTTGGGACCGCGCAGCTTGGAGAGCGCCAGGTACCGAGCGGCGGGGTCGCCCGCCGTGATGATCACCGTCGAGTAGTACAGCAGGTTCGAGTCGATGTGCTCGAGGAGCCGCTGCCGCGAGGCGTCCGGCAGCGCCAGGGTGTCACCCCCGAGCAAACGCTCGAGGTCCGGGAGCAGACCGCGATCGAGCAGGGTGCGCCGAAACAGGTATCCGAACCGCCGCACCACGTCCGGCGTAGCCACGTTGGGCAGCCGGAACGGCACGAAGACGACGGGGCGGGCGCGCGGACTCCGCACGATCACCTTGAAGCGCTCGAGCGGCTCGAAAAAGTGGAACGTGACGAGCCGGTCGCGAGTCGTGTTGCGCACGTGGCGCACCGCGCCGGTCGCCGGCGCGTCGGCGGGCGCGTCCACCACGCCGAGCGGCCGGCGTCGCAACGCGTTGCTCATGCGCTCGGTGCGATCACGGATCATGTGGACCGTGTCCGCCGTGGCGGGCTCGAGCGCGGGCTCGGTGAGTGTCAGCGGGTCGAGCTGGAGCTCGGGACGTAGCGCCGTGATCAGGTCCCCGAGCATCGAGGTCCCCACCATGCGGGCGAGGATCTGGAGCGGGCGCTCTCGCCCCTCGACCTCACGACGCCAGCGTCCGTCGAGCACCGCCAGCTTCGCCTCGTCGCCGGGCGTGAGCGTCACGCTGTACAGGAGCTCGCCCCACTGCACGCCGAGCGACTGCCAGTATTCCTCGACGTCGATCAGGGCGCCGTACCGCATCGCGCTCGGGCCGTCGCCCGGTGTCGCGAAGAAGTCCGCGCCCCCCCCTCCCCCTCCTGTTGCGGGGGCGCCGACCGTCTTGTCTCCGAACACGGCGAGCCGCTGGAAATAGAGGACGTGACCGGGCAGCTCTTGCTGATCCGGGGCAGGACGCGTCGGCGAGGGCGCCGGCCCGGCCGGCGCCGGCGCCGGCGCCGTACCCGACGTCGAGTCGCGGCCCCCCCCCGAGACGGTCAAAGAAGGTGGCAGCTGTGTGGGCGCGGCGAGCGGCGTCGGTCCTTCGCTCAGCGTCGCCGTCGTCAGCTCGATGGGATCTTCGCTGCGCAGGCCCACGCGGATCCGCAGCCGCGGTGTGTCGCGCCGGGGGATGGCGACGATGCCGTCGGCATCGCTCACCCAGTACCCGGCGGCGTTGCCGGACTTCTCAAGCACGGTCACGGGCACGCCCTGCGCGGGCTTGCCCGTGTCCTGATGCACGATCCGAAACAGCCAGACGTCCTTGGCGCCGCTGGTCATAGGGGGCCCCAATATGCGATGGGCCGGGGGAAACGGACAACGGCGCCCCTCACAGGCGAGGGGTAAGGCGTTGCCGGATAGAGCGTTGTCGGGTCGCGCGCGGCTAAAGCCGCGGCTCGGCGCCTGCCCGTAAACGGGCCGTGGTCGCTTCAGCGACCGGGCCGAGCCGCGAGTTCACTCGCGACCCCACGCTACCGCAGGTCGAACATGAAGTGGTGCATGTAGTCGATCGTGGCCTGTTGCTCGCTCACCTGAAAGGCGAGCACGTCCCCGATCGTGATGACGCCCACGAGACCCTTCTCGCCCACCACCGGGAGATGGCGGATGCGCTTCGCGGTCATCATCGCGGCGCACTCCTCCACGGTCGTCTCGGGGGCGCACGCCGTGACCGGCGAGGTCATCACGTCGGCGACCTTGGTGACGGCGGGATCACGCCGCTGCGCCACCACGCGACGCAGGATGTCACGCTCCGTGAAGATCCCCGCCAGCCGCTTTCCCTCGGTCACCACGAGCCCACCGATGCCGCGCTCGTTCATGAGTTGCGCGGCCTTCACGACCGTTTCCGACGGCGGAACGGAGATGATCTCGCTGCCCTTCTTGCCGAGGATTTCGCGGACGGTCGCCATGGTACCGCCTCCATGCCCGAGGTGGGGGTCTGCTCGATACTACCGCGGGGAGAGGGAGGGCGCCACCTTGTGAGGAGGCCTCGCCTTTCCTTAATAATTGTAGACGGCGAACCTTTCACCGGAGGGTGCCAATGGCCAAGTCGGCGATCAACGTCGGGGATCTGGACGCGCACGCGCGGATCGTGGCCGGCTCGCTCGCGCTCCTGGGTGGCCTGGCGGCGCTCGACCCGTTCTTCCAGGCGTTGGGGTTTCTCACCTGGATCCTGTGCGCCGTGATGATGTACGTGGGGGCCCTGCTCGCGATGGGCGGATTCAGGGATGGCACGGCGGCGTTCGGGTTTCCCCTCCTCGCCCTCGCGATTCTGGACGCGTGGCTGCCCCTGATCCACAAGGGCTACTGGGGTCTGATCGGCGGAGCGATCCTGGCCCTCGGCGCGTTCCAGACCGCCGTCACGCGTATCTGCCCGATCAATACGCTCTTGGGTGTAAACACGACGGCGAAGTCGGCGTAAGAGTCATAGAGGCGCACGATTCGCAGCCACGCGTCCGAAGATGCGCGGCTCAAGCCGCGACTCGGCCACGGCCGCTTGTATGTTCGGATCTAACATATGACCTCACGGTGGGCGACAGCTCGTCCTGCCGCTGGTCCTCGAGACCGTGCTTTAGCTGGGGCGTCGTCCACTGCTCGTCGGGAGCCCGAACAGTTGATCGGGGGACCACCCCGCATGTGGCAAGGCTGGGCCAAGACGAGGGCACCCCTGGCGCG
>QHUC01000010.1 GCA_003221045.1 Gemmatimonadota bacterium
CAGCTCTTCGGCACGCGGCGCCTGCAACGCGAGGAAGCCCCCGAGCTCTGGGAGCGTTACCGCCTGGTCCCGCCTGATGAGCCGCGGGTCGGCGTCGAGCGCGTCGAACCGGTTGGCGAGGAGTCCCACCTGATGCTGGCTCACCCGCCGCAGGAGGTCCGGGCTCAGCTCGTGCGCGTCGAAGAAGTCGAACACCCGCGCCGCCCGGTAATGGCTCGTTGGGTCATAGGTGGCCCCGGCAAATCGAGCGGCGCCCGGGCCGTAACCGACCGGACCCGTCGGCTCGCCACGCGGTAGCGACTGGAACTCGCTGAACCAGCCGGTGATCACCGGTCGGAGCGCGCAGTTGGGAGGGATCCGTAGGAAACAGTTCCCCTCGCCCAGCTGGAGGTACTTGTATCCGCCGCCGACCACGAAGGCCTCGGCCAGCCCATCCCGCCGCAACGAGAACGGCACGGCGCCGAGTGCGTGATAAGCGTCCACCAGCAGCTCCGCCCCCGCCCGGCGGCACGCCGCCTGTACGCGGGTGAGGTCGGGCACGATGTGGGCGTTTTCGTAGAGCACGGCCGAGACGAGGACCGCCGAGGTGCGATCGTCCACCGTTCTGGCGAGCCGTTCGGCGAGCGTCGCGGCCGGAAGCGCGGGGACCTTGACGACCGTGATTCCTTCCTCCGCCAGGCGGTCGAGCTGGCGGCGGATCGTGTGGAACTCTCCGGTCGTCGTTACGAGGCGGGGGCGTCGCCTCAAGGGCAGCGCCGAGAGCCAGCGCACGACCAGCTCGTGCGTATTCACGCCCAGCGCGATGGCGCCGTCCGCGTCGTCGAGCAGCTGCGCGAAGCCGCGCCGCACGCGGTCCGCCATGGCGAAAGCGTGCTCCCACTTGTCGTCTACGTACTCCGCCGCGTCGAGCCAGGCGCGTTGCTGGGCCTCGAGACCGACGTCCGGCCAGGCCTGATGCGAGTGGCCGGTCAAGAGCAACCGCTCGGCGACGCGGAACCTGCTGTAGTGACGCGCGAGCGCGTTGGGGCTCGTGTGGAGCGACTCCGGCGTCACGCCGCTCACAGCTCCGTGCGGATCGCCCAGAGGTCGGGGAACGCAGGCTTGTTCAGCGTGGTCTCGAGATATTCGGCACCCGTGGATCCGCCGGTGCCCGGCTTCGTGCCGATCGTGCGCTGCACCATCTTCACGTGCCGATAACGCCACTCCATGACGCCTTCGTCCAGGTCCACCAGGCGCTCGCACACCGACGCGACGGCGGGGTTCGTCCGGTAGACGGTGATCAGGACCTGCTGCAGCTCGCGCGACGGCTCGGGCGGCCGGGTCACGTCTCGGCTGAGCAGCGATGGCGGCACGGCGTACTGGTTCCGCACGAGGTAGGCGAGAAAAGCGTCCCACAGCGTCGACGCGCGATGCCTCGCCTCGAGCCGCCGACGGGCCTCGCTTCCTTCGGGGTAGCGCGCCACGGCCGCGGCGTTCTTCGTGCCGAGCACGAATTCGAGCTCGCGAAACTGGAATGACTGGAACCCACTGCCGGACTCCAGCCGGTCACGGAACGACAGGAACTCGAGCGGCGTCATCGTCTCGAGCACGTCGATTTGCGCCACCATCACCTTCAGTACGGTGAGGATGCGCTTCAAGGTGTGCAGCGCTCGCGGAGTGGCGTTGTCGCGCAGCAGCTTCTCGAGATAGGCGAGCTCGTGCAGCATCTCCTTGAACCACAGCTCGTACACCTGATGGATGACGATGAACAGCATCTCGTCATGCTCGGGGCCGGCGGAGCGCGGCTGCTGCAGCGCCAGGAGCTCGTCGAGCTTCAGGTAGCTGGCATAACTCACGGCCATCGGGTGACCCTCACGTGAACCGCGGCTTGTAAGTGTCGAGCGTGGAATACTGAGGCGGCCAGGGCAGCGCATAGCCCATCTCGTGCGCGGCGTGGCGGGTCCAGTAGGGATCCCACAGGTGCGCGCGCGCCAGGACGCAGAGATCGGCGCGCCCGGCCGCGAGAATCGTGTTCACGTCGGTGTACGACGAAATGTTGCCCACCGCCATCGTCGGTATCCCGACTTCATGTCGCACCCTGTCTGCGAACGGCGTTTGGAACTGGCGCCCATACACCGGTTTCGCATCGGGCACCGTCTGACCCGCCGAGACGTCCACGACGTCACAGCCGTGGGCCCGAAGGAGCCGGGCGATCTCGACCGCGTCGGCGGGTTCCGTGCCACCCGGAGCCCAGTCCACGGCGGAGATGCGCACGGAGATCGGCTTGCGCTCCGGCCACACCGCACGGACGGCATCGAACACCTCGAGGGGGAATCTCAGTCGATTCGCGAGCGCGCCGCCGTAGTCGTCGCTACGATGGTTGGTGAGCGGCGAAATGAAGCTGGCCAGCAGATAGCCGTGCGCGAAGTGGATCTCGAGGATGTCGAAGCCCGCCTGATCTCCCATGCGCGCCGCCCGCACGAAGTCATCGCGCACGGCGTCCATATCGGCCCGGTCCATGGCCCGGGGGACCTGGCTGTGGGGGAAATAGGGAATCGGGGAGGCGGCGATGATCTCCCAGTTGCCTTCGGGAAGCGGCTCGTCCATTCCCTCCCAGGCGAGCCGGGTCGAGCCCTTGCGGCCCGCGTGGCCGAGCTGGAGCCCGATCTTCGCGTGACTGTGGGCGTGGACGAAGTCCACGATCCGCTTCCAGGCCTGCACGTGCTCCGGCTTGTACATGCCTGTGCACCCCGGCGAGATCCGGCCTTCGCGCGAAACGTCGGTCATCTCCGTGAAGACGAGCCCCGCACCGCCCAGGGCCCGCGTCCCGAGGTGAACGAGGTGCCAATCATTGGGCGTGCCGTCGACCGCGCAGTACTGGCACATCGGGGACACGACCACACGGTTCGCGAGCAGGAGGTCGCGCAGCCGGAACGGCGTGAAGAGGGGAGGCGGAGGCGGGTTGCTGGGCACGGCGACGCCGCTCTGCTCCTCGGTCCGCGCGGCGAACCAGCGGTCCACGGCACCCACGAACGCAGGGTCGCGGAGCCCCAAGTTATCGTGCGTGATCCGCAAGCTCCGTGTGAGCAGGTTGAAGGCGAACTGGAGCGGTACGAGATCCAAATAGCGCTCGGTGTCCTCGAACCACTGGAGGCTGACCTGCGCGGCGCGCTGCAAGCTCTCGACGGCGGGTCGCCGCTCCGCTTCGTACGCCGCGAGCGCGACGGGGACGTCGCCCGCGGGCGCGCGCACGAGTGCGCGGGCCAGGGCGACGGCGTCCTCCATGGCGAGCTTTGTGCCGGATCCCACCGAAAAGTGCACGGTGTGAGCGGCGTCCCCCAATAGCGCCACATTCTGGTGATGCCAACGGCG
Source organism: Gemmatimonadota bacterium (assembly GCA_003221045.1). Taxonomy (GTDB): domain Bacteria; phylum Gemmatimonadota; class Gemmatimonadetes; order Gemmatimonadales; family GWC2-71-9; genus AG41. Next base: position 3,352 of record QHUC01000010.1, read on the forward strand.
GTTTCGCACCGTGCCGAAGTTGCGCCAAAGAGAGCGATTGGTGAGCAGCCGGTGCCCCTGGAGCTCCTCGCGAAACAACGCCTCGCAGAACGCCACCGTCGCGCGCTCGTCGGCGCGGTCCATCCCCGCCGTTCGCCAGGTCGCCTCCGTGGCTTCGACGATGAACGTCGAGCCCTCGGGTTCGTACTGATAGGCGTGGACTCGCCACAGGCCGTGCTGATCGCGCTTGAAGTAGAACGTGAACGCGGGGAAGGGGCGGGTGGTCCCGAGCCACACGTAGCGATTGGGACGCCAATCCACGGTGGGCTCGAACCGATCGGCAAACTGTCCGCGTAGCACGCTGTTGAAGCCGTCGGCCGCCACTACGAGATCGGCGCCGCGGTAGGCGCTGGCGTCCGTGACCTCGGTGCCGATCTCGAGGCACACCCCGAGCGCTTCCGCGCGGCGGCGCAGGATCCCGAGAAGCGTCCGGCGCGACAGCCCGCTGAACCCATGGCCGGTGGAGGTGACCACGGTGCCGTTGAAGTGGACGTCGATGTCGTCCCAATGATGGAATTGCCGGGCCATCTCGTCGTGGGTCTCGCGATCGGCCTCCGCGAGGTTGTCCTGAGTCGCGTCGGAGAAGACGACGCCGAACCCGAACGTGGCCTCGAGGGGGTTCCGCTCGATCACCGTCACGTGGTGCGCGGGATCCGCCAGCTTCATTTGGATCGCGAAGTACAGGCCGGCCGGCCCGCCGCCCACGACGACGATCCTCATCGGACGCCTTTCGCCTGCTTCAGCAGCTGCCCCGCCACGATGAGGTGTTGGATCTCCGTCGTGCCCTCGTAGATCCGCAGCGCCCGGACGGCCCGGTACAGCCGGTCCACCGGATGGGACGCGAGCACGCCGCGGCCCCCGAGGATCTGAACGGCGTCGTCCACGATGCGCTGCGCGGCCTCCGTCGCGAAGGCCTTCGCCATCGCCGCCTCGAGCGTCACGCGCTCCGCGCCGCGATCCTTCTCCCAGGCCGCCCGGTAGGTGAGCAGCCGTGCGGCGGTGAGGTCGGTCGCCATCCGCGCGAGCTTTTCCTGAATCAGCTGGAACTCCCCGAGCGTGCGTCCGAATTGTCTCCGCCGGGTGGCGTGCGCGACGGCCTCGTGCAACGCCCGCGTGGCCATTCCGCACGCAGCCGCGGCCACGGTCGCACGGAGCCGGTCGAGCGTGGCCAAACCGAGCTTGAAGCCCGCACCTTCGGCGCCGAGACGGCTGGACGCGGGCACGCGACAGTCCTGGAACGCGATCTCGCCGAGTGGGTGCGGCGCCGAGAGCACCAGAGGACGCACGAACATGAGCCCGGGAGCGTCCGCCGCAACCACGAAGGCCGAAATCCCCTTGTTGCCCTGGGCGGGGTCGGTGGACGCGAACACGGTGTAGAAGTCGGCGATGCCCGCGTTCGAGATGAACGTCTTGGTACCGGAGAGGATGTAGCCGGCACCATCCCGCCGGGCGGTCGTCGCGATCGCGGCCGCGTCCGAGCCGGCCTCCGGCTCGGTCAGCGCGAAGGAGGCCATGGCCCGACCCGCGAGCGCGGCCGGCACCCAGCGGCTCTGGAGCGCGCGGTCGCCCGCGAGGAGAATGGGTACGGTGCCCAGCGCCTGCAACGCGAAGACCACATCGGCGAGCGGCGAGGCGGCCGCCAGCGCTTCGCGCACCAGGCATGCCGCACGCAGATCGAGGTCCCCGATCGGCGCGAACCATCCCGCCTGACCGAGCCGACCCAAGAGCTCGCGCGCCTGAGCGCGTGCCGCAGCATCGTCCGGGGGCTCGGGGAGGGGAACGAGCTCCTGGGCGGCGTACTCGGTCACCCGCGCGGCCAGGGCGACGTGGGAGTCGGTGAGAAAGGCGCGGACAGCGGTCGATTCAGGCACGGTCAGACGAATTTGGGCGTGCGCTTCGCCTTGAACGCCTCGTACGCCTCTCGGAAGTTGGCGCTCCGCATGCACGCCGCCTGGGCCTGTGCTTCCGCCTCGAGCGCCGCGGCCAGATCCATGTGCGCCTCGCGATTGAGCGCGTCCTTCGTGACCCCGAGCGCGACCGACGGCCCCTGAGCCAGCTTCTCGGCGAACCCGCGGGCTTCTCCCAGCACGTTAGCGGCCGGCACGACCCGATTGTAGAGGCCGATGCGCAGCGCGGTCGGGGCGTCGATGAAGTCGCCCGTCATGAGGAGCTCGGTCGCGTAGCTGAGGCCGATGAGTCGCGGCAGGAGCCAGGCGGCGCCCATGTCGGCCCCCGAGAGGCCGACCTTGGTGAACAGGAAGGCGATCTTCGCGGAGTCAGCGGCGATGCGCACGTCGCATGCGGCGGCGATGACAGCGCCGGCGCCCGCGACCGTACCGTTCAAGGCCCCGACGATGGGCCGGCGGCATTGCCGCATCGCAAGGATCACGTCGCATGTCAGCCGCGTGAATTCGAGCAGCCCAGCGTCGTCGCGCGCGAACAACGCGCCGATGATGTCTTCAACATCGCCGCCGGAGCAGAAGGCCCGCCCCGCGCCGGTGATGATCACGGCCCGGACGCCCGGCTCCGTGTCGAGCGCGCGAAACGCGTCGCGCAGCTCGCGGTACACGTCGAACGTCAGGGCGTTGAGCCGATCGGGGCGATTGAGCGTGATGGTCGCGACCCCGGTGCGGGCGTCGGACTGGTAGAGGAAGGACTTGGATGCAAGCGGCATGCGGAAGGGTCTCCGAGTGTCGGTCAGGGCAATACGGCCGTGGCTTCGATCTCGACGACGGCGTTCGGGTCGAGGAGTGCCTGCACTTCCACCAGCGCCATGGCGGGATAGTGCCGTCCCATGAGGCGGCGATGGACCTCGCCGAGTGGCTTGAGGCTCGCGAGGTAGGTCTGACGGTCGATGACGTAAACCGTCATGCGACCGATGTGGTCGGGTCCACCGCCCGCCGTCCGCACGACCTCCAGCACACGCTCGAGCGCGCCGGCCCACTGCTCGACGAGCCCCCCCCCGCGCTCGGGGGCGGTCTGCCCGGCCACGAACAGCAGCCGCCCCCCGGCCGGCGCGAGCATGCCATGGTTCCAGCCACTCGGCCGGCCGAGCACGTCGGGGTTGACGATCCGGAACGTCATGAACGGGCGCCTCCCTCGGCGATGACTACGGTCTCTCCGTTGGTCGCCCCCGCGTCTTCGCACAGCGCGCGCACGGCGCGCGCCACATCTTCGGGTGAGATCAACCGGACCTGGCCCGTGGTCGCGAGAGCCGCGTGCAGGGCGGCCTCCGGTGACATGCCGGTCTTCGCCGCGATGCGGGCTACCGATTCTCGCGTCATCTCCGTGTCGACGTACCCGGGGCACACGGCGTTCACGGTCACACCGGTCCCCGCGACCTCCGCCGCCACCGAGCGGGTGAACCCGACCACGGCGTGCTTCGACGCGCTGTAGGCGGCGATGTACTTGCCGCCGCCCAGCCCCGCAACGGACGCCACATTCACGACGCGGCCCCAATGCCGCTCGACCATCCGGGGAAGGAAGGCCTGGGTGCAGAGGAAGGTGCCGGTGGCGTTCACGGTCAGTATCCGGTTCCAGTCTGCGAGCGTGATCCGTTGTAACGGCGCCGAGTGGCTGACACCTGCGTTGTTCACGAGAATGTCCACGTGCTCGAGGTGGCTCTCCGCGGCGCGGGCGAGTGCCGCGACGCTCGCCGGGTCTGTGACGTCGCACGCCACCGCCCACGCCTGTCCGCCGGCGGCGCGGAGCTCCGTCGCGACCGCCTCGATGGCCTCCCGCGTACGGGCCGCCACCACGACGGCCGCGCCGGCGCCGCCGAGCGCGCGCGCCACCGCCTTCCCGATGCCCCCCCCCCGGCCCGCGCCGGTGACCACGGCACCGCGTCCGGCGAGCTCCCCTACGCTCACCGCGCGAGCTCCGAGAGCACGGCCTCCTCGAGGAGCCCACCGAGGATCTCGATCGTGTGCGCACCCTCGTCGGCGCTGGCTTCGGCCGGTGCGCCGAAGTATGCGCGCGGTCCGCCCGCTGCCTCGAAAGTCGCCTGTCCGGAGCGGATGGCCGCGCTGAGCGAGCGCGGGTTCGGGGGCAGCGACTGACGGAGCGACTCGCGGACGAGCTCCGGGCACGCCGCCATCACGATCGACGTCTCGTACCGCCCCGCGTGACAGGCCCCGCTCCGGAATTCCTCGGTCAGGCGCTGCGCCCAAGGTTTCTTCGTGACATCGGGAAACACAATGCGCGCGCCGGTGTCGGGTCGAGTCTGCGCCGCCGCGGCCTCGATGGCCGCGAGGTGCGCCGGGTCCAAGTGCGCGTTCGCGACGGCGAGTACCCGGAGCCCATGCCGCGCCAGGCTGCGCGCGAGGTCGACGAGCAGCGCGGTCACCGTGGCGGGCCGCAGCGATACCGTGCCGGGAAACCCGGCCGCGAAGTCCGCAGCGGTGTAGGCGAGGGGCGGCAGCAGCACCACGTCATGGCCGCGCGCCGCGAGCCGCGCGGCCGCGGCGCGGGCCATGGTCTCCGCGATGATCACGTCCGTCGCAAGCGGCAGATGCGGGCCATGTGCCTCGACGGCGCCGACGGGGAGGATGGCCACCGCCTTCGTCCGGTCGAGGTCGCGGACCTCCTCCCAGGTCAGGTGCGCGAAATCGAGGACCGCCATGGGTGGCTGAATCGTACCGGGCGAGGCGGTTGACCGCCAGACGTCGTTGGCCGATATCTGTCGCATGACTTTCCAGCCCCCCGAGCAAATCAACATCGCGGACTATTTTCTCGATGCCCGCGTGCGGGAGGGGAAGGGCACTCGACCCGCCGTGCTCACCGATGCGGGCACGCTCACCTACGGAGCGATCCAGGCGCTCGCCAATCAGTTCGGACACATCCTCACGGAGGCCGGCGTCCAGCCCGAGCAGCGCGTCATGATCGCACTCCCCGACGGGCCGGAGTTCGTCGCGGCGCTGTTCGGGACGCTCAAGATCGGTGCAGTGGTCGTGATGGTGAATCCGGAGCTCAAGCCAGACGCGATTGCCTACCTCTACGACCACACGCGCGCCCGAGTCGTGGTCGCACACCGGGACACGGCGCGCGCATTCCGCACGGCGGCAGGGGATGCCCGTCACCTGAAGACGGTCCTCGTGCTCGGTGAGAAAGCATTCGCCGACCAGCTGGCGCAGGCCCCGGCGACACTCGAGGCCTTCCCGACGCACCGCGATGATGCGGCAATCTGGCTGTTTTCAGGTGGAACCACGGGGCGACCGAAGGTCGTCGTGCAGACCCACGCGTCGTTCGCGAACACGACCGAATGCTATGCGAAAGGAGTCATCGGCTACACCGACCGCGACGTGACCCTCAGCGTGCCCAAGCTCTACTTCGGATACGCCACCGGCTCTAACCTGTTGTTTCCGTTCGCCGTCGGCGCCGCCACGGTGCTGTGCGCCGAACCCGCGACTCCCGACCTCGTATTTCAGAAGATCGCGCGCTTCCGGCCCACGATCCTGATCAATGTGCCGACCATGATCAATCAGATGTTGAGCCATCCCGAGGCGGCGACCCAGAATCTGTCGTGCCTGCGCCTCGCCACTTCGGCCGGAGAGCCGCTCCCCGTCGAGCTGTATGAGCGCTGGAAGCGTACGTTCGGGGTCGAGCTGCTGGACGGCCTCGGCACGGCCGAGATGTGGCACATCTTCCTCTCGAACCGTCCGGGGCAGGCGCGCCCCGGCACGCTCGGGACCGTCGTGCCGGGCTTTGACGTCAGGGTATGTGACGACGAGGGGCGAGAGCTGCCCGCGGGCGAGGTGGGCGCGCTCTGGGTCCGCGGCGACTCCCGGGCGATCGGCTACTGGCAAGAGATGGAGAAGACCAAGCAGGGATTCCGGGGAGAGTGGTATGTGTCCGGCGACATGGTGCGGCGCGACGCCGACGGGTATTTCGCTTATTGCGGCCGCGCCGATGACTTGCTCAAGGTGTCGGGAAAGTGGCTGGCGCCGCAGGAAGTCGAAAACTGTCTGCTGCAGCACCCGGCGGTGAAGGAAGTGGCGGTGGTGGGCGTCGTGGGAGAGCAGGGCCTCGTCAAACCGCACGCCTTCGTGGTGGCGAACGTGCGTCGCGACGGGCTCGCCGAGGAGCTCCAAGCCTTCGTGCGGGAGCGGCTCGAGCCCTACAAGTATCCGCGGGAGGTAGTCTTTCTCGACGCCCTCCCGCTGACCCATCTGGGCAAGGTGGACCGCGCGCGCCTGCGCGCCAGGTCCTAGCTCTGCGATTTTGGCGGCCGGGTCCGCTCCTCGAGCTTCCCGATGAGCTTTTCGATCTCGATCTTCAGGCGCTTGAGCGCCGGAAGGAGCTTCGGCTCGATCTCGCGCTCCAGCTCCTTGCCTTCCTTCAGGAAGTCTTTCATCAGGTCGCGGAAGCGGTCAGCCAGCTCGCGCCAGGTGGGGATCGTGTTGACCTCCGGGGACTCCCCAGGCTCGCGCTTCTTCGGCAGCGTGTTCATGCGTACCTCCTCGGTCTTCACGGGTACTGTTGCGCAGATTCGAATTATACGTGTGAGGGCGGGCGCACGGTTTCGCGAGACGGTCGCCGGTAGCGAAACCGGCCCGGTCTTGGTATTTACTACGCGTCTGCGCGTCTACGCGTCTCTAGCGTCTAGTAGTTCGGGATAGGTGGCCGAGCGGCTGAAGGCACACGCCTGGAGAGCGTGTAAACGGGTAACCGTTTCGTGGGTTCGAATCCCACCCTATCCGTGGAAGGCTAGGTGACAGATTACAGGAACAGACGCACAGACGCACAGCGGAGAACAGGAGAGGGATAGCAGGTAGGCTCACCTGTCGACTGCTCACTGTTCACCACTGCTGCGTCTGTGCGTCTGTTACTGTTATCTGTTCTCCAGCCGTTAGAGGACAGGTGCGTGAGCGGTTGAAACGGCCGGTCTCGAAAACCGGTGTGCCCGCAAGGGTACCGTGGGTTCGAATCCCACCCTGTCCGTTGCCCCACGACGCATGAAGAAGTTTCGCATGACCGCTTGCCGCGGCGTCCTCGCCGTGCTGGGACTTGGGCTCGTTTGGCCAGCGAGCCCAGCCGCAGCCCAGACCACCTACCTCAACGATTCGGTGCGGACCTTCGTCTCCCGGCACAGGCCCGCCATCCTGCAGGAATTCGTCGAATTCCTCGCGATTCCGAATCTGGCCAGCGACACGGTGAATATTCGCAAGAATGCCAGCGCGCTGGTCCGCATGCTGCAACGGCGGGGCCTCGAGACACAGCTGTTAGGCGCGGGCGATGCTCCGCCGGTGGTGCTCGCTCGATCGCCCGCCGATCCCACCAAACACACGGTCACGTTCTACGCGCATTATGACGGCCAACCTGTGAACAAGGCGGACTGGGCGCACGATCCGTGGCAGCCGACGCTTGTGAACGCAGGTACGCCCGGTGCAGCGGATTCGGACGACTCAGCGACGCGCCTCTATGCTCGGTCATCGAGTGACGACAAGGCTGCCATCATCGGACTCCTCACGGCGCTGGACGCCCTGCGGGCGGCCGGCGTGCCTCCTTCGGTGAACCTGAAGTTCTTCTTCGAAGGAGAAGAGGAAGCGGGATCGCCACATCTCCACGAGATTCTCGCGGCACATGCCGACGTGCTGCAATCCGATCTGTGGGTCATATGCGACGGCCCCACCAACCAAAATGGCCAGCCTCAATTGGTGTTTGGCAGCCGCGGCGTCGTGAGCGCGCAGCTGACCGCTTTCGGTCCCAACCGTGCGCTCCATAGCGGTCACTACGGCAACTGGGCGCCCAATCCGATCGTCGAATTGACCCACGTACTCAGTAGGCTGCGCACGACCGAAGGAGAAGTAACGATTCCGCACTTCTATGATGCGGTCCGCCCACCCACGGCGTCCGAGCGAGATGCGCTGGAGAGCGTGCCGAACGTCGATGCGCGGCTGAAGGCAGAGCTCGGTCTCGCCCGCACCGAAGGACAGGGAGCTCTCGCCGAGCGGATCATGAAGCCCGGTCTGAATGTGGACCGCATCGAGGGCGGAGGCACAGGACCGAACCCCGCCAATGCGATTCCCTCCAGCGCGACGGCGTACCTCGATTTCCGTTTAGTGCCCGATCTGACGCCCGAGCTCGTGAAGGCCCAGCTCGAGCGCTACCTGCGTGAGCTCGGCTACTACGTCCTGGATGGACCGCCAACGGCCGGCGATCGCGTTGCCCACGGCAGGTTGCTGCAGCTGGTGTGGGGGGCCGGGTATCCGCC
>QHUC01000134.1 GCA_003221045.1 Gemmatimonadota bacterium
CTTGAAAGAGTGAGCTGCGCGGTCTTCGCCGCAATGAAGCCCGCGATGCTCGAGATCGTGCGAAAGCGGTCGATTTCAAGGTCCTCGAGGGAGACCTGAATACCGAACCCCGCTTCCAGCTGAGCCAGGAATTCCACAAAGGTCAGGGAGTCAACGAGGCCCGTATCGATCAGGTCGGTCTCCACCGATGGCACCTCGACATTCAGCTTCTCGGCGAAGAGCCGTTCAAGTTGGTCCTCGAGGCTTCTCAAATCCGGCATGTCAGATGTCGTGGTGCTCGGTGGCCAACAGGTCGAACAGCAAGCGGTCGTACGGCCGGCCGTCGATATAGTGACACTGCCGCTGCCGGCCGATGTACTTGAAGTGCAGCGCCTCCAGGACGCGCTGCCCCCCGATGTTCGTCTCGAGAGTCCAGGCGCTCACTGCGTGCAAGCCCAGCTCGCGGAATCCTACCGTGAGCATCCTCGAAACGGCTTCAGTCGTGCAGCCGCCGTAGCGCTTATTGCCCAGGACCGCCCACACCGAAGCCGTCTTGAAGTGTCGATCCACGTTGGTCAGCCCGACGACGCCGACCGGGACATCTCCGTGATCCGCTGTGTACGCCCGGAACACGTGGATGTCCCGTTGGGTCATGATCCTGAGCGTGATCGGGGAGACCATCTGGACTCCGTTGCCGAAGTCCAGCCATTTGTAGTTGTCCGGCTTGCCGAGCCAGCCGGCCACGAGCTCGATTAGCTCAGGGCTGCTCAGCGGCAACAGCTTCATCGTTGGTAAACGCTTCCTGCAACTGGCGCCGGTCGAACTTCCCATTGGCATTCCGGGGCAGCCGCTCGAACGCCATCCAGCGCGAGGGGAGCATCGGAGAGGGCAGGACCCTGGCCAGCTCCTTCCGCACGACCGCCGGGGTAACCGAGACCGCCGGGCGGGGCACGTAGGCGCAACAGATCACCGTGCCCTCGAAGCCGTCGGTGGGAATCGCCACGACGGCGCATTCCTGGATAAAATCCATGGCGTTCAACGCCGTCTCGATCTCGCCGAGCTCGATCCGATAGCCCCGGCTCTTGATCTGCGAGTCGGCGCGGCCGAGAAAATACACGAGACCGCCGACGCCGATCTTGGCGAGGTCGCCGGTCCGGTAGAGGCGATCGGCAGGATCGGACGACATCGGGTTCGGGACGAACGCCGCGCGCGTCTTGTCCGGGTCGCGCCAGTACCCCGGGCTGAGGCCCACCCCGCGGATGTAGAGGTCCCCGACCTCCCCGGTCGAGACGGGCCGCCGCGTCTCAGAGAGGACCAGGAGCTCTTCGCCCTCGCACGGCGTCCCGATCGGGATCGCCACGCCGTCATCCTCCGGACAAGTAGGAACCGTGTAATAGCTGCTGGCGATCGTCGTCTCCGTCGGGCCATACAGGTTCGTGAAGGTCGCGTGCGGCAACCGCGCCATCCAATACCGCAGGGCCGGGGTGGGGAAGACCTCTCCACACCACAAGAGCCGCCGCAGAGCGGGAAAGTCATTGAACTGCACGACATCGAACTTGGCCATGTAACTGAGCAGCGACGGTACCGAGAACCATTGCGTGAGCTCCGCGCGCCGGATGAACTCGGCGAGCGCATTGGGCAACAGGTTGATCTCGGGCGGCACGAGGTGCAGTTCGCCCCCGGACGCGAACGTGCCGAACACGTCGAACGTGGAGAGATCGAAGTGCAGCGGGGGATGGCCGGAGATGCGATCCGTTGGACCGAGGTTGAAGTACCGCCGTGCCCACTCGACAAAGTGGATCACGTTGCTATGCTGAATGACGACCCCCTTCGGCATCCCCGTCGACCCCGACGTGAAGAGAATGTGGGCGGGATGCGCCGGGCCATTGCGGTAGTCCAGCGGGTCGCTCGGCGCCCGCTCCACATCCTCGAGTGAGAATGTCGGGTTGAAGGCTTGCCCCCGGGTTCGGTCCGAATCCATCCATCCCAGCGCGATGGAGCTGCGCAGCCGCGTGTTCGACAAGAGCGTGCTCAAGAGCGATGCGGCGCGTGCTTCAGCCAGGATCACACGGGGCTCGGCCGATTCGACGATCTTAGCGACTCGCGGCGCGGGGCTCGACGGGTCGAGCGGGACGTAGGTGCAGTCAGCCTTGAGCGTCCCCACCATGCTCACGATCGCGAGCGGAGACTTCGCCAGCATCAGGCCGACCCGGTCGCCCTGCTCGCACCCGGCGGCCTTCAAGGTGCGGGCCAGCCGGTTGCTCGAGGCGTCGAGCTCCTCGTACGTCAGCCGGGCTCCGTGCATCACGACCGCGGTGGCGTCCGGCCGGCGCTCCGCCTGCTCGGTGACCCACCGCTGGAGCAAGGAGGTCATCGAGTCACCAGGGTCACCGCGCGGCGGAAGGCCTGGTTCGTGTGCTGCAACTCCTCCTCCGTGGGCGGAATGTCGAGAATGAACGACCGATATCCCACCGCGATGTAGCGCGCCAGCTCGTCGCCGACTCGCTCGTAGCTGCCCACCAGGTATGGGCACATGGTCTTGTAGTTCTGGAACGGCACGAGCCAGTACGGACTGTCGCCCGAGGCCGTGGCGTCGGCCAAGTCCGACAGTTGTCCATGCCAGACGGAGTCCGAGACCTTCATCGCCAACTGGTGGGTGAGCTGGCCTCTGCGGTCCTCGGGGAAGCGCTCGCGCGCGATGCGCCATGCCTCATCGCCATCTTCGCGGGCGATGATCCCGACTCGCACGCCCGCACCGACGCCCTCGTTTGGAGCGACCTCCTCCTCGGGCGCCTTCGGGTACTTGACTGCCACCGCGCCGATCGCCTTCGCCGCCGCCAGCCCGGCGTCCGACGAGCCGGACACAAATATCCCCGGAAACAGCTCCGGCGCTAAAGGCGGTGTCAGTTTCAGATTCTTGACCGTGTAATACTCACCGTCGTTGGAGACGGGCAAGGAGCTGGCTAAGAGATCTCGGATGATTCGCGTGTACTCGATCAGCCGATCGTACCGCTTGTCGTGGGGCGTCGTGTCGTTCAACGCCACCAGGTCGTTCTTGAACCCGCCGGCCACCATGTTCAGGTAGATCCGTCGCCCGTACATATGGCCGAACGACGCCACGAGCTTCGCGACGGCGTACGGGTGCATGTAAATGGGCTGGACCGCGACCAGGGGACAGAGGCGGGTCGTGTTTTGGATGATGATGTGAGACGCGAGCCAAGCATCTACGAGCCGGTTGTCGGAATAGACCAGAATCCCCTTGCATCCGGCTTGCTCACTCCAGCGCGCCACGTCGGCCACCCGTTGGGCGTAGGCTTCGGGGTTCCCATCGGTGGACTGCGTGCAGGTCGAAAACACTTCGAGACCCACGTCGGTCGAGCCATCCGCGCCATTGTGCATACTCGTACTCGCTCCTTTCCAGTGCGGTCCAATGCATGGGCGGTGCCACCAGACTGGCCGGGTGCGACCGTGGAGAGGGTGGTAAGGCTTGCTGGGCAGCGGGCCTGGAGCCCGCATCGAAACACGACTGCTGCGTCGGCGCTACAGGCGGTGGCGCCTCGCCTCAACGCACGGGTCGTTCACGCAGGAACATCCCTCGGTCCGCCAGTGCCACAGCGGCATCATAGACGTCGCGCGCCCGGAGCAGCATGAGACCTAAGCTCCCCACGTACCGCTCTCGCCACTGCCGGCGTCGCTTCAACTCGCTGACGAGCGGACCGAGATCGTGGTCGAGGCGCAGTGAAAAGAGGCGCAGGTTGGAGACCCGCACGGTCCCGTCCCCATCCCGCCAGCGCATCGGATACTTCTCGCGGGTGAGCACCGGGATCGCAACCCGCGGCTCAAGCTCCTCGGCGACGAAATAGCAGAACGTCATGGTGTTGGCTGGGACTCCGGCGAGCAGAATCTTTCCGTCGTGCGTCAGCAGCTTCTCATAGGGGGTGAGCCGACCACACGGGGTTTCGGCCCGCTCGTGGCCGGCGATGATCTCGTCAGCCCGATTCCCCCACACGGCAACCGAGTGCGTGGGGTGGATGCTGCGGACGACGCCCGGAGACCGCCGGAACACCTCGGTGAGGAGCCCCATCCGCGACACCGTCCGCTGTACGTCGAAGACCGGGTCGCCGAGCGCGTACTCGACGGCCGTGCCCTGGAACGGAATCGTCGGCATCATCAGGGTCCCACGCTCGCCGACGACCTCCTGCAGCGTGCGGATGGCGTCGACCGGGCCGCCCTGGTAGCCTAGAAACCGGTCGAACGCGCTATGCACCATCAGCACATCACCCGGGACGACGCCCAGCTCGAGCAGCGCGCTCTTCAGATCCACCGGCGTGAACGCGCGAAACACCCGGTGGTAGCCTCTCACGAGGCGCTTCAGCCACCGCTTGGTCCGAGACGGCAGCACCGCCGAGGCAGCCGCGCGGAGGCGTTCTCGGGACGTCACGTCAGTGTCGGGCCTTTGGCAGGGCGAAGGCCAAGAGATTTCGTCCAGCCGCAATTGCGACGAGCTGCTCTCCGTCCGCTAGAAAAGTCTCGGGAGCGGCATGGATTGCGCCGCCGGTCTCCACAGACCAGAGGGGCCGGCCGGTCCGGGAGTCGAGCGCAAAGAAGCTGGCCTGGTCGCCACCAAACACGATCCCGCCCTTCGTTGAGAGCACCCCGCCCGTGGTGTTGTTGACCAGCCTCGGCTCTCGGCGATACTCCCAGATCTGTTTTCCAGTGAACGCGTCCAGCGCGCGAACGGCGGTATAGAATGGTCTGCCACCGATTGGCTCTGGCGGACTCGAGGCTGATGTGAAGTACACCATTCCTTGTTCGAGCACTGGGACAAACATCAGGTTCAGCGTGGGATCAAAACTGGGCGACCACCAATTGGTCGCACCGACGCTGCCCGGGTATAGGATGAACCCTTCACGATTTCGGGAGGAATCGGACAGAGGCTGGGGGCGTCCCTGCGGATCGAGGCCAGCGGTCCAAGTCTGCTGCGCAAACGGCGCGGCAGTGACACACTTCCCGGACACGCGATCCAATACATAGTAAAAGCCGTTGCGATTCGCCCACAGGATACGCTTCTCGGTGCCCCGCGGTGTTGCTTGATCCGCAAGCACCGGAATCTGGTTCGCGTCCCAATCGTGATCGTCGGCCGGCGTGAACTGAAAGTACCAGACGAGAGCTCCGGTGGACCCACGAAGTGCCACGGCGGAGTTCGAATACAGGTTGTCGCCTCTTCTGGCCGCTGCGTCGAAGACGGGCTTCGGATTCCCGACGCCCCAGATGAGGAGATCGAGCTCCGGATCGTACGACCCCGTCAACCATGTGGGCGCGCCGCCCTCGCGCCAGGAGTTACCCGCCCAGGTCTCGCTGCCAGGCTCGCGCGGCGTAGGGATCGTCAGGAACCGCCATCGCTCCTTGCCACTGTTGGCATCGTAGGCCGCGATGAAGCCCTGCCCGCCCCTGATCACCTCCGGCGTGGCCACACCCGTCACGACGAGATCGCGATACGCCAGCGGCGCAGCGCTGATGGCGTACAGCTTCGGGTCTCGAGCAACGGTCACCTCCCACTGCAAGGTGCCCGTCGTCGCCGAGAGCGCGATGAGTCGTGCGTCCACTGTTCCAAAGAAGACCTTGTCGTTGAGGATCGCGACGCCACGATTTGCCGCTGCGCCGAATTCGCCCCCGAGGCTCTCGCGCGATACGTCGTGCTCGTACGCCCAAATCTGTTGCCCGGTGGTGGCGTCCAACGCCGTTACTCGGCCGGGCGGCTCGCTGTGGCGGGAGGACCCATACGAGCCGGAGTAGGTCAGCCAGTCCTCGGCTGGCTCGCGTGTCGCCGCGAGCTCGTCGTATGGCACATTCACGCTCACGGATCGACCGGCGCCGCGCCCGATGGCTCCCGAGCTGCTGTCGGATGCATTGAGAGAGCGGAGGAACGCCACGACTTGCCACAACTCTGTCTCGGGCAGCGGGTGCGCTCTCATCGCTGTGTTGGGCACGCCGAAGCGAACGACCCTGTAGACCGCCCAATCGCTTTCGCCATGCTTGAGGGTTCGACCTCTCAAGGCCGGGCCGCCGGCGCCCCCGCTCCCGTCGGGCGCGTGACATGAAGCACACTGGCTGCGAAACAGCTGAGCACCCGTCTGAATGTCGGCCGGAGTGGTCTTGGCGTTGCGGATCACCGCGTATGGATTATGGGTCTCGACCAGGGGTCTCATGTACTGACCGGAACCCGGCATCATATAGACCAGCAACGGCTTCAACCCAATGTCCGGGATCTGTCCGGTGAGATACAACAGGACGACGTGGGCGCGCCACCGAACATGTGGGGAGATCATCATCGCACCGGACGCCGCCACCAGCCCACCGACCGCCAACAGACGTCTACCGCGGCGCGTCATACCTGGCCTGCGGGCGTCTCGGATCGAACAGTTACGCCACCGTCGCGCCTTGGTCCCGCGCGTGAACGCCTGCCACGTGCGCGCGCGACAGCGTCGGCCACGCGCCGTGCCGCGGCTCCACAGCCCGCGACAAACCGGTACAGCGGACCGAAGGCGCGCAGCGAGGTGAGCCCGACAAAGTAGAGCCCCGGCACGCTGCTCTCAAACCAGTGACTCAGGCTCGGGATCGCCCCGTCGGTCCCGATCTCGGCGCGGAGTGACGGATCGATCATCGTCAACTTCGTGATATCGACCTTGTAACCAGTCGCCAGGAGGATGTGATCGGCCCTCACCTTCGCGCCGTCCGACATGGTGGCATCGAGCTTCCCCTGCGCCACCTTGAGTTTCGCCACCGTCCGGCCTTCGCGCAGGGTGACCTTGCCGACCACTCTATGCTTCAGCCAGTGGGTCGCCCCGGAGTGGTAAATGGCATTGTACGAGTCCTTCCACCGCAGGGGGAACCGATAGAACAACCAGGGCCTCTTATCCCATACCCAGTTGGTCCAGCCAGGCGCGATGCTCGCGTCCGGGGCCAGTATCCGTTCGAGGATGCTGCGCGCGCCCCACCGATCTGGCGCCAGCCACTGGATGGGGCGCCGCGCTACGACCTGGACCGCGGCGCCAGCTTCGTGGAGCAACGCCGCATACTCGATCGCGCTCTGTCCGCCGCCGATCACGACGACGTCCCGTCCCTTGAAACGACCGAAGTCCCGGTGCTCGGAGGAATGCGAGACCACCTCTGGCGGCAGCCCAGTGAACTGTTCTGGGCGGTGGGCATAGTAGTAGACTCCGATCGCCATCACGACCGCGTGGCTTTCTACCTCGCGCCCATCCTCCAGCGTAATGAGAAACCGGCCGTCCTGACCCTCGATCGATGAGACGTACGTCTCATCTACCTCAGGGACCGCCCGTTGCTGGAACCAGAGGCCATAGTCGACGAACGTCTGAAGCGGCAAGGGATAGCGACGGTCGTGCTTCGTGTCCTTGGCGAACTGTTCAAACCCGTAATCCCGACGGGGATCGGAGAGGTTGGTGGCCCACCAGTGCGATCGTAGCAGCATGCCTTTCGGCATGTGCTCGCGCCACATCTCCAAGGTCCGGCCGAAGACGGCGACGCGGAGACCGCGGCCGAGGAGATGCGCCGCGGTGGAAAGGCCGTAGGGACCCGCGCCGACAACGACTGCGTCAAAGATAGGCCTCACGAGCCGTTCCTCCTCATGCGGACTGCCAACCCCCTAACGGTGTCGCGCGTGAAGGTCGTCGTCGCCCTGACCGCGGGAAGCGGATCCCTCCAGGACAAGTAGTCGTAGGCCATCGGCCGGACACTGGTAGAGGAGGTACGGGAAGTCGACGCCGGCCCGCACCGCGACCTCGACGGAGGCGGAGAGCCGCGGGTTGATCTCCATCAAGTACGGGGCGCCGGCGGCGTCCCGGCGAAACTCGACTTCGGAGTAGCCTTCGAGGTTGATTTCGCGGACGAGCGATTCGGCCTGACACCCGATGTCAGGGGGAACGGCGATGCTCTGGCGCAGCACCGAGTTCCCGCCCAAGGGGGGACTGGTTCGTTGGGCCCATTGGGCGAAGCGCGCGTACACTTCGCCGTCGGCATACAGGAAACTCACCGCCTCGCGTCTTCCCGTAAGCAGTTGTTGGAAAAGCGCGGCCTCCCCGAAGCGTGTCACCGCCTCGACGGCGCGGCGTGCTTCAGCGGAAGTGACCGCGAGTTGGGCACCCAGCCGTGCTCCTTCTCGTTCGTTCCACAACCAGGATTCGCTTGGCTTGATCACTGCCGGGAGTCCGATGTCCTTCAGAGCGGCGGGTAGATCTCCACCGTCGCGGACGACGACCTCACGCGGGACGCACAGCCCGAGGCCCCGCGCGATCGCGAGAGTCTGCTCCTTGTTGATCGCGATCGCCAACGCCGGTTCGGGTGCGAGCGCCAGGCGGAGTCGCGACTCGAGCCGCGCGCGATGCCGACGGAGCAGGGCGATCGTGGCGTCGTTCGAAGCGATGAGCACCCGTGCACCGGTGCGCTCCAGCCAATGCTCGAGGATGGCCTGGTAGGCATCCGTCCCTTCTTTGGCCGGAAACACGAACCCTCGCCGACACCAGCGCGACGCAAAGGCGGGGGCGTGATCATGCGTTTCCGCCGCGGCCACCTCGAGCCGCCGCCGACCGAGGGACCGCACGGTTACGAGCGACTGCCGGAGCGCCGCGTCCAGCACCAGGGCGTCGCATCGCATCATGGCTGAGCTGCCGCGCAAGAACTGCGCCGGGATCGGGATGGCCGCTTGCTTCACTTGATTGCGCGTACCCGAAAAATGTGCTCCGCGGCAAGCCAATTGAGTGCCGAGCTTCGAACGAACGTGTCACTGGCTCGAGAGAGAAGCGCCCGTCCGACCAATCGCTCAATGCCGCGCCGGAAGACGGCTTGTTTCATGGATAGAGACTGGACAAGAAAGCCAAGCGGGCTGCTGAGCCATCCCCAGCCGTGGCAAATCCATTCCTCCGGTTCGAAGTTCAAGCCACGCAGAAGCCGCAACCATCTCCTGCGGTAGAACCTGCGGTAAGGCGCGTGGTGAACAGTTCCAGCGAACCTCTCAGAAGAAGGGGCCGGTCTCGCGCGAAACCGGTACTTCACGAGGTGGTAGGCGGGCCGTAACACCGCGACCACCCTGGGGACCACGCCATCCAAACGCCGGAGAGGGGAACGCCCGTTGGGGATTGCGATCACCGCTCGACCTCCGGGTCTCAGTACCCTCCACACTTCGCGCAGTGCCTGCTCGTCGGACTCCAGGTACTCTATGACCCCAAGCGACACCACCACGTCAAACGTGTTATCCGGAAATGGGATGTGTTCGATGTCCCCGACTCCGAATGGGTCCGATTCGCAGAGTTGTCGCGCATGCCGGATCATGGGCTCAGCGAGGTCGATCCCCCACACCGCATACCCGCGTTTGATGAGCTTCGCAGCCATCACACCCGCGCCGCAACCGACCTCAAGGATCCTGGAGGATGGTGGCATCGCGGCCTCCACCATCTTCAGTGCAAACCGTTGGCGCGAGATCAGATGCTGACTGCTCAACGTCGGCTCGGGATCGGCGTAGCAAGCTGCCCACTGCGTCGCTTGCTCGCTAAAGCGGTTCTTCACCTGGTGCTTCCAGCTTGCCATGGCGCGCCTCCTCTCGACTTAGGCTCCCACCATC
>QHUC01000189.1 GCA_003221045.1 Gemmatimonadota bacterium
GACCGCCACCAGCGGGTTCACGTAGGTGATAACGCTGGCCCGACTCGGCCCCGCTTCGGCGATGAGCTGAAAGAAGACGACGAGTCCCAGCGCGGTGCAGACGATTCCGAGCACGAGAATGGACCCGAGCGCTGCCGGTCCCGGCACGCCGTGCGGCAGCGCGGTGAGGCCCGCGGGCAACAACGCGACGGTGGCCACGACCAGACTGGCGGCTACGGGACCCAGCGGATCGAGATCGGCCACGCGGCGGCGGACGATGATCGGCGCCGCCGCGTACGCGAGGGTCGCGACGAGCACGAGCGCCGCACCGAGCAGCTCGTCCCGCCGGCCCGCCACGTCGAGCCCGAGCAGGACGACCACGCCGCCGAGCCCGATCACGAGACCGAGCAGGCGAAGGCCCGTCGGCCGATCGGCGGGCGAGAAGCGCACCGACAGCAGCGCCACGAGGAGCGGCATCGTCGCGATGAGAATGGCGGTGAGCGACGACGTGAGGTACTGCTCACCGATGGCGATGAGCACGAAGGGAACGGCCACCTCGCACGCGGCGTACGCGACGATCGCGCCGGCGCGGCCGCGCAGACCGCGGAGGGCTCCACGACGCCATGCTATCGGCACCAGCAGCACCGCGCCGAGCGCGATCCGCGACCAGGCCACAAATGCCGGTGCCAACCCTGCATCGACCGCGATCTTGATGAATAAGTACGGAACCCCCCAGATGACCGAACTCAAGGCGAAGAGGATCCACGCGCGCGGACTCAAGCCTTGGTCGCCGCCTGGCGACAGCGCGCCAGTAAGCGCCCGTCGCCCATGCGTTCAGCCCACGCGGCGAACGCCGCCGTGGGGCCGCGCCATTCGAGCTCGTCCACGTCGGCAAACAACGGCGCATCGGTCCTGAGCGTCGCGAGCTTCTTGAACAGGAGCGCCAACTCGCGGTTCGTTCCCAGGACCGTGGATGGAAAGTTCTCAATGGGACCGTGCTCGTTCAGCAGGCGGGCGGCCGTGACCCGGCCTATCCCTTCGATGCCAGGATACCCGTCCTGCGCGTCGCCGACCAGGGCGAGAAAGTCCGGAATCAGTGCGGGCTCGACACCGAACTTTTTCCGGACGCCGTCCGCATCGCGGATCGTCGCCGCCCGGCGGTCGACCTGCACCACGCGGTCCCCCCGGACGCACTGCGCTAGATCCTTGTCATTCGCCCAGATGCAGACCTTCTCCACCCGCTCGTCCCTCGCGGCCAGGTGCACCGCGGAGGCGAGGGCGTCGTCGGCTTCGAGCTCGATCATCGGCCACACCACCACGCCCATCGCGGCAAGGGCGTCCTCGAGCGGCTGGAATTGTGCGGCCAGCGCCGGCTCGATTCCCTCCCCCGTCTTGTAGCCGGGCCAGAGGTCGTTGCGGAACGACTCGATAACATGATCGGTTGCGACGCCGACGTGCGACGCCCCGTCCTCGATCATCTTCAAGACCGTATGGAGGACGCCGATCACCGCGCCGAAGGGCGAATCCCTGTCTAGCTTCGCGCGTCGCAGGCCGTAGAAGTGACGGAACAGCTCGTAGGTGCCATCGACGAGATGAACGATCATCGTTGATGGCGTCAGCGTTCCCCGCGCTCGTTCCTGGAGGCTTTCCGCGCGGCCGCCGCTGCCCGCTCGAGCATCAGAGTACGCTCCCGCGTATTGCGCGTGAGCGATGCGGCGCGCTCGAACTCCACGCGCGCCTCGTCGTGCCGGCCGAGCTTGACGAGGAAATCGCCGCGCACGCTCGGGAGGAGGTGGTAGCCCGCGAGCGACGGCTCGGCAGCGACCGCGTCCACGATCTCGAGGCCCGCAGCGGGACCAAAAGCCATCGCGTATGCTACCGCGCGATTCACCTCTACGACAGGCGACGGCGCGAGCTGGGCCAGCGCATCGTACAGCGCCGAGATGCGCGTCCAATCCGTCTCCTCCGCGGTCCGCGCGCGCGCATGGCAGGCCACGATCGCGGCCTGTAGCGCGTAGGGCCCGAGCGTGCCGCCGAGCGCTTCCACCCGGTCGAGCGCGGCGAGACCGCGAGCGATGAGCAGGCGATCCCAACGCGCTCGGTCCTGATCGAGCAGCAGCACGGGCTCTCCCGCAGGACCCACCCGCGCCCGCAGGCGCGACGCCTGGATCTCCATCAGGGCGACCAGGCCGTGGACCTCCGGCTCCTGCGGCGTGAGCTCGGCGAGAATGCGGCCGAGCCGAAGCGCCTCGTCGCACAACGGGGGCCGCGTCCACTCGTCTCCGGCGGTCGCCGTGTACCCCTCGTTGAAGATCAGGTAGATCACCTCGAGCACCGACGAGAGACGGGCGGCTCGATCGGCTCCGCGCGGCACCTCGAACGGGACCCGCGCCTCGGCGAGCGTACGCTTCGCCCGCACGATCCGCTGGGCGACCGTCGGGACCGGGACCAGAAAGGCGCGCGCGATCTCCTCGGTGGTCAAGCCACCCAGGAGGCGGAGCGTGAGCGCGAGGCGCGCCTCGGTCGAGAGGACCGGATGGCAGGCGGTGAAGATGAGGCGGAGGAGGTCGTCCCCTACTTCATCGTCGAGCGCGGCGTGCAGCGCGTCCTCCGGACTCTCCTGCCGAGCCTCGAGATCCCGACCGACCACCTCGTGCTTGCGCTCGAGCATCTTGCCCCGCCGGAGGACGTCGATCGCGCGATGCTTCGCGGCGGCCATGAGCCAGGCGCCCGGATTGTCCGGGACGCCCGACTTGGGCCACCGCTCGAGCGCCGCGAGCAGCGCCTCTTGCGCGAGATCCTCCGCGAGCCCGACATCCCGCACCATCCGTGCGAGGCTCGCGATGAGCCTGGCGGATTCGATCCGCCAGACTGCATCGATGGCCGCATGGATGTCGGACACTACCGACCGGCCGCCTTGCGGACCTCTTCCGGCCACTCCGAGATGTCCTGGACCTCACGAACCTCGATCACGTCGCCGTCGAGCATCGGCGCCCGCTTGGCCCATTCGACCGCCTCTGCCTTCGACTTGACCTGAATCATCCAGTAGCCGCCAACCATTTCCTTCGCCTCAGTGAAGGGGCCGTCGACCACCTTGGGCGTGCCCGCCGCGAACTTGACCCGCGCCGCCTTGGCGGGTGGAGTGAGCCCGTCCAGGCTCAGGAGGACGCCCGCCTTGGTCAGGGACTCGTTGTACTTCGTCATCTTCGCGACCAGGTCAGCCGGGGGGACGAAGTCCGCCCGTGCATTCTCGTACGCCTTGGGAATCACCAGCATCATGAATCGCATCGTCGTGTCTCTCAGTCTTGGGTTTTGAACCCGGGCTTTCCGAGTTCTAGGGACGCGTCGAACGGGGCCCCGCGAAATCGACATGCTGGTACGTACCTAGGTCACGTCGCCGCCGGGCGTCCAGGCTCCAGGGCCCCGCACCGGCAGCCGAGATGTACAGCCAGGCGAAG
>QHUC01000190.1 GCA_003221045.1 Gemmatimonadota bacterium
CCGATCTCCCCCTCGAAATCGACCTGGGTCGAGTCGGCCGGCAGCGCAATCGCCGCCCCGTCGCCGATGACGGCGGTTGACGGCTTGAGAAACAGGAGCGGCATGGCCGGGACGGTGTTCCCGAGCTCCGACGCGTGGTCGCGATAGTTCCGTCCCACGCCGACGATCTTACCCGGACGGGGGATGGTCACCCGCCCGCCAGCTCGGCGACGGCCGCGACGGCGGCCTCCAGCTCGTCCTCCGTGTTGTAGTAGTGCGGCGAGAGACGGAGTGCCGTGCTCGCGCGCTTCTCGTCCATGTCGAGCACGCCCGACTTGCGATCGGTAGAGCTCGTGTTGATGCCCCGCTGCCGCAGCGCCAGCTCGAGCGCGACGGCGTCCCGTCCCCGCACGTCCACCGTGACGATCGCGCAGCGCTCCCGGCCGCGATCGAGCACACGCATGCCGCGGACCTTCGCGAGCCGCTCGCGCAGCACGGCGGCAAGCGAGCGCGCACGCTCCTGACCCTCGACCCCCACATCGAGCGTGTATCGCGCTGCCTCGCACATGCCCGCCACCAGGGCGTACGCGAACTCCCAGTTCTCGAACCGCCGCGCCCCGTCGGCCAACCGAAACGCATCCGGATCGGTCCAATCCGCGCCTCGCATGTCGAGGAACAGCGGGAACGCGCCGCGCTCGAGCATCCGGTCGGACACGTACAGGAAGCCGATGCCGCGCGGGCCGCGCAGGAACTTACGGGCGGTGCCGCCGAGGAAGTCGCACTTGAGCTCGTCCACGTCCACCGCGAGCTGTCCCACCGCCTGGCAGGCGTCGAGCAGGTAGGGCACGCCCAGATCCGCGCACACGTCCCCGACTGCGCGCGCATCCTGCACGAGCCCCGAATTGGTCGGAACCCAGCTCACGGCGACCAGGCGAGTGCGCGGGTGACTCGCGAGCCGACGCACGCTCTCCGGATCCACGCCGCCTTCAGGCAGATCGTCCGCCCGCACCGTCTCGACGCCCGCCCGGCGCGCCAGCGACAGGTACACGAGCTGGTTCGAGGGGTAATCAGTACGCGTGGTGACGATGCGGTCGCCGGGGCGGAAATCGAAGGCGGACACCGCCTGGTTGAACGCCACCGTCGCGTTCTCCACGATCGCGATGTTCTTCGCGGCCGCTCCCAACAGCCGGCCGAGCAGCTCGTACGTTTCT
The DNA here is from genome assembly GCA_003221045.1 of Gemmatimonadota bacterium. Lineage (GTDB taxonomy): Bacteria > Gemmatimonadota > Gemmatimonadetes > Gemmatimonadales > GWC2-71-9 > AG41. The sequence goes on from QHUC01000190.1 coordinate 1,191, forward strand.
CGCAGGCGCGGCTCCGCCTCGTCGGCGGCTTCGTAGCCCCCGATCGCGGCTTCCCGCTCCAGGTGCCGCGCGAGCGCGTCGAGCACCGGCTGGGGCATCAGCGCGGCGCCCGCGTTGTTCAGATGGATCCGCTCCCGGCAACCGGGCGTGTCGCGCCGCCAGCGGTCGAGCTGCGTCAGCGGGGGTGGGAGGGTGCGCGTGGGCATGGGTCTTGGAAAGCTGGCGCCAATGCGCGCGGGGCTCAAGGCGCGATGCGCGTGGGTTTACCCGCGCAATGTCGGGGGCCTAGACCAGATTCCTCACCACGAACCACACGTTTGCCGGGCGTTCGGCCAGCCGTCGCATGTACCAGGGAAACCAGTGCGTTCCGTAGCTGATCAGGACTCTGACCCGCACGCCATCGCGCGCCAGCGCGCGCTGCTCCGCGGAGCGGATGCCGTAGAGCATGTGCACTTCGTAGCCCCCGGGGGCGACGTGTAGCGCGGTCGCGCGCTCCCGGATCCGCTTCACCAGGCCGAGGTCGTGAGTGCCGAACACCGGGCGCGCCTGCGCCCGTGCGGCACGGTCGAGCAGGCGGTCGGCGAGCGCCAGGTAGGTGGCGTCCACATCCCGCTTTAGGGGGTAGGCGACCGCCGCGGGCTCGTTGTAGGCACCCTTCACGAGTCGGATCGCGGGCTCGAGCGCAAGCAGGGCGTCCAGGTCCGCGGGCGTGCGGCGAAGATACGCCTGCAGGCACACCCCCACGCGCGGCTGGACGGCGCGCACGGTCCGGAAGATCTCCAATGTCGGGTCCACGTACCGCGACTCTTCCATGTCGATCCAGAGGAACGACCCAGCGTCTGCCGCCGCCCGGGCCAGGGTCTGGAGATCGGTGTGACAGGCCGCACGGTCGACATCAAGGCCCAGGTGCGTGAGCTTCACCGACAGCTCGCTCGGAAGCCGTCGCTCCCGGACGTGGGCCAGCACGTCGAGGTAGTGGTCCCGCACCCGGGCGGCTTCCTGCCGCGTAGCGACCTGCTCGCCCAGCTGGGTGAGCACGCTGCCGATCCCAGCGGCAGCGAGGTCGGCGGCGGCCGCCAGCGCGGCCGGGAGCTCCTCGCCCGGCATGAAGCGGCGGACTGCCCGGCGGAAGAACGCGCGGTTCCGCAGCTGGCTCGCGAGCCAGGCGCTGCGTGAGGCGCGAAGCAGGAGGCGTCGAGCGACGGACATCGGCGGGCAAGAGACAGTCCGAACGGCAAGGACGGAAGGGGTCGCCGAGCGTACTACGCGGTGAATGACCTGTTCAAAGCGTTCGGGGGGCCGGGCGGAACCCGCCCAACCCCCCGTCGCAAAAGGCCTTAGCTGCCGAGGTTAGCCGACCGCGGCGAACGTCGGGGCCTCCACGCGTCGGTCTAGCCCGCTCCGCCGCTCTCCCCCTGTCCAAGTCGAGCTCCCGACCAGGGCCAGGCTACGTCGGTCGGCCCGCCTCCGGCGGTCGGCGCTCGAGACGGCGAGGACTTCTCCGGTGATCACTTCGGGCGGCAGCGGCCGGAACGACGACCATTCATCGCGGAACCACTCGCGCGAGGCCTGGACCCCGGCCGTGGCACCCTCCGGAGTCTCGAACAGGGCTACGAAAGTAAGGACGTCGTTGCCGGTATCGAGCAGGTGGCCGGAGATGAACCCCGGAATGTCGCGCAGGATGGGCAGGAACCCCTTCTCCGCATAGTGACCCGCCTGCGCCACGGTGCCCAACCGCACCCGATACCGCCTGATTACTCCGTGCATGAGCCCCCCCTCTGCTAGGTCGGTTCGTGCTGCCGGCTCGGGGCGTCGCAAGTCCCGCGCCCCGGGGTGTACCGTAACGGCCGTACTCCCCTTGATCCGACTCGCCCGTGGACGGGCCGAACCCGCCACACATCTGGTGCTGGCCTGGTACAGGTGGGCCGGTCCGGGCTCTCGAGACCGGCTCCCGAGCAGGTGATTGATGCACTACGAGGTGAGGCTAGCGACGTCGACCGTTCCGGTCAAGCGTCGCGCGCCTCACCCCGCTCGTTCGGCTGGATCAACCTTCGACGATGATCAGGTACTTCGAGTTGGCCCAGAACTTCGCGGGATCCGCGATCTTCACCGCGTGCCCCATCAGCTTGCCGTCATGGTCCGGCGGCGTGTCGAGCGCCGAGGTGTCCTGGCGCGACACGATCCGGTATTCTTTGTCGGCTGCCGGGAGCGGCAGCTCCGTGAAGTGCCGCCGGTCCGCCACCGTGAACACGCCGGGATCGAGGTTGCGCGAGGGGACGAGCGTCTTGCCGCTCTTCCAGA
>QHUC01000191.1 GCA_003221045.1 Gemmatimonadota bacterium
GCCGCGCTCTCTCCTGTCGTTACGCCCGTACCGGGCGGGCGTGACGCCTGACGCCGGAGAGACGGCGTGCGGCCTCCAGCAACATCTCCTCCGTCTTGCAGAAGGCGAACCGAACGAGCCGCTGCCCCAGCTCGGGCCGGCTGAAGAAGCTCGAGCCGGGCACGGGTGCAACGCCGATCTCCTTGGTGAGCCAGAACGAAAACTCGTCGTCCGGCAGATCGGAGATCGCCGAGCAATCGGCCAGCACGTAATACGCGCCCTGGGGCGGAGTGCAGGCGAAGCCCGCGTCGAGCAGTGCGCGGCAAAGCAGGTCGCGCCTGGCGCGGTAGTCGCGGGCCAGACCTTCGTAATACTCCCGACCCAGCGTCTCGAGACCCACCGCGACCGCCTCCTGGAGTGGCGCCGGCGCGCCCACGGTCAGAAAGTCATGCACCTTCCGGATCGCGTCGGTCGCATCGGGCGGTGCGACGATGGTGCCGATACGCCAGCCCGTGACACTGAACGTCTTCGACGCCCCGCTGATCGTAATGGTGCGCTCCCGCATCCCGGGAAGCGTAGCGATCGGGATATGCTGGCCTTCGTAATAGATGTGCTCGTAGATCTCATCCGTCACCGCGTATGCGTCGTGGCGCCGGCACAACTTCGCGATGCCGTCGAGCTCGTCTCGCGACAGGACTCGACCGGTCGGGTTGTTGGGTGTGCAGACGATGATCGCGCGCGTGCGCGGCGAGAACGCCGCCGCCAGCCGGTCGAGATCGAGCTCCTCGCCGGAGGCGAGCGGCACGTAGACGGGCTGGGCGCTGCAGAGAATCGCATCGGGGCCGTAGTTCTCGTAGAACGGCTCGAACACGATCACCTCGTCGCCGGGATCGACGATCGCGAGCAGCGCCGAGGCCATCGCCTCGGTGGCGCCGCAGGTGACGGTGACCTCCGTCTCCGGGTTCACCGTCATCCCGTACCATTCGGCGTACTTCCGTGCGAGCGCGTCCCGCAACCGCTTCGCGCCCCAGGTGATCGCGTACTGATTCACGTCGTCACGAATCGCCCGGGCGGCCGCCTCCTTCAAGACGTCAGGCGCGGGGAAATTGGGGAACCCTTGCGCGAGGTTGATCGCCCCGTGCTCCGCGGCGAGCCGGGTCATGCCCCGGATGACCGATTCTGTGAAGGAATGGGTGCGTCGCGCGGTGTGCATGGAGTGGGAACTTACAAGCGAAAGGCCCCGGCCAAACAGCCCGGGGCCTTTCATTGAGTGGTGAAGCTAATTCTGGAGATTCCCGAACCAGTTGAAGTCGGCGTCGCTGCCCGCCGCTGCGATGGGGGCCGACTGGCCCAAGCCGGTCGAGCAGGCCGGCCCGCTCCACGGGAACGTCTGGTGCCACCCGGTCGGCACGACCTCGCAGACGGTATAGTTGCCGATCGGCACGCCGGTGAAGAGGAAGTTGTTGTTCTCTCCATCGAGGCCGGTCGCGGTACTCAGCGTCGTGGCGACAACGGCGCCGGTGGCGGCGTCCCGGAGCTCGACGCACCAGCCTGCAAGCAGAGGCCACAGGAGGGCGGGCGAGTCGGTGTAAACCTGGCCGCGGACCGTCGCGCTCCCCGTGGACAGCTGGGAGTCCACGCAGGTCCCGCCGGTGCCGGTGCCACCGCCGGTACTACCACCAGTCCCGCCGGTACTGCCACCAGAGCTACCACTGCCGCCCGTACCGCCGGGTGGATCCTGAGGCACGCATAGCCCCTTGTGAGCGTGCGCGGTCCCCTGGGCCGAGCGGTTCACGCTACCTTGACCGTTGGTGCAGGAGCTCTTGCCAGGCAACTGTGACACGCCCATGGCCAGCGGCGTCGCCAATAAGGCGAGAAGGACTATGTAGGCACGCATCGTCTTCTCCTAGCTCGTTTTGGGCTGAGGAGGGGCGCTGCGGCCTCAGCAGACTTGCCCAGTGCCGGGAGTCGGAGGACGCACCACCCGCGCTCCCACGTCCACCACTGGGCGCCATGAAGATCGCAACAACCGGCCCGGAAGGCTGTGCGGCTCGTCACTATTGAGATAACTCGAAGTAATATCGATACTTATAGCAACTCACCGGCGAGGGCATCGCGGTACAAGTCCATGGCGTCCCGATACGAACAGTGTCATGACACTAAAAGACCCGAGGCCCGATGATTCAGGGCCTCGAGTCTCCCACCCCTAACCTCTCAGCTCCAGCTACAACGGAAGATTCCTGAAATCGACGAACTGCGATTCCGAATTATCGAAGACGCTGATCGTCCACCCGATGCCCGTCGTGCACGTGGGGCCGCTCGTCGGGAAGGTCTCCTGGAATCCGGTCTGGATGTCCTCGCAGACCATGTACATGCCGGCCGGGAGCCCCGGGACCACATAGTTGCCCGAGGCGTCGGTCACAGCAGTTGCTGAGGCGGGGCCGCTCACCTCGATGCACCAACCCGCAAGCCCAGTGCGCGCAACATCATCCAGGGACACCGTCCCCGTAATCGACCCGGTCCCCCCCGATGGCGGGGAGTTGACACAGACTGGCGGTGGCGGCTGAGGCGCGCACAGCCCCTGATGGGCGTGCACCACCCCTGAGTCTGAGCGATTGTCAGCGCTGTTGCCGTTGTCACAGGAACTGTTGCCGGGCAACCCCAAGTCGGTCTGGGAAAGCCCTATAGCCAGTGGCGTGACCACTAACGCGAGTGCGAACACGAGGGCACGCATGGTGATACCTCCCTCCTAGCTTGTTAAAGCTGAGGAGGGGCGCTGCGCCCTCAGCGAGACGTGTCCCTAAGGTCGGCCGGGAGACGCCTGCACGGCTGTGCGACCGATCACACTGTACCTGCAAACTATTGTTACGCTTATACTTTCCTATTAGATCTTCAACCTCACCTCGATATCCACCAGCACTTCGCTCGGCGCGCTGAGAAACACCACGCGATCCTCCGTCCGGTGGATCACCATCTTCGCCGGCGGGCCCTTCCCCTTACCGCGGCCCCGGTTGCCCCGACGGTACCACACGACGACGTCGTGCCCGTTATTCTCCACCGACACCACCTCGTAGCCTTGCTTCACGAGCGCATCTTTGGTGACCACGAGCGCCCGATCGTTCGTCACCGCGTACTTTTTCCGGCCTTTCCCCTGAGCCGCGAGCGGGGTAACCAGGATCCCCACGGCCACGAGGCAGAGGCCGATCTGTCTTAGCATGCGGAGCTCCCTTCAAAGATTGCCCTTGCCGCCCTATTTCAATATCTGCTTCGCGATCGTGTTGAGCTGCATGTTGCTCGTCCCCTCGTAGATCGTGCCGATCTTCGCGTCGCGGTAGAACTTCTCCACCGGGTACTCCTTGGTGTAGCCATAGCCGCCGAACAACTCGACGGCGAGCGAGGTCACGCGTTCGGCCACCTGCGAGGATAACAGCTTCGCCATTGCCGCCTGCATCGTGTAGGGCTCGCCCGCGTCCTCGAGCCGCGCCGCGTTGTACACCATAAGTCGCGCCG
>QHUC01000192.1 GCA_003221045.1 Gemmatimonadota bacterium
CAGCTAGCCCGTGGCGCAAGGCCCGCGCAGGCCGCTATTTTACTTCGGAGTGCTGGCAGCGGGCTTCGTGCTCGGCGGGTTCGTCCACTCGCTGCTGCGGCGGTTTCTGCCGCAGGGACCGGCGAAGGAGATCTTTACCTGGGCGGTGACCCCCACGCTCGGACCGGTCCACATGGACCTCCTGGTGGTGTCGATCACGCTCGGGCCGATCGGATTCGACGTGTCGTTGCTGGCGCTCGTTGGTGTGGCGATCGCGTACTACGTCGCGCGATCGATCTTTTGAAGCGAGGCGCGCTATGTTCGGGGACTTGTCGTTCAGTCACATCTTGATTCTGCTGCTCGTGCTGGTGCTGGTGTTCGGCGCGAAGCGGATCCCGGAGATCGGATCCTCGCTGGGGCAGGGGATCAAGGAGTTCAAGCGCAGCCTGAAGGACGCCACGAGCGATGATGTCTCCCCTCCGCCGCGCAACGTCCAGCCTCCCACCAGCTCCGGTCCGCTCTCCTCGAGCGGCGATCCGAAGCGCCTGAGCGACTAGGTGCCGCCACCCGCCGCCGGGCGATAGAGCTCGTTCCGGCGGTCGACGATTTTCGCGTCTGCTCGCAGCGCGGCGAGGTACTGCTGCACGCGCGCCTGGACGAGCGGCCGCATGAGCGCCTCGCGTTGCTGCGCGCGCTGCTTGAACCAGGCGCTCGAGTCCGCGCTCTTGCGGGCGAGGACCTGCAGCAGGAAGCTGCCGGCGTCACCCGTGACCACACCGCTCTTCTCCCCGGGCTGCAACCCGAACGGCGCGCCCAGCGCGGTTGGGTTGCGCACGAAGTGGGACGGGGCGGTCACCCGGCTGAACGGTCCCAGCCGCTCCACGGGGTATCCCATCGCCCGACCCGCAGTGATCAGATCATTCGCATTACGGAGCGCCGCCTCGACCTGCACCGCCCGGTCGCGGGCGAGGGCTTTCTTCTTCTCGTAGCGCACCGCCGCGACCACACGCGCTCGGATCTGGTCCAGTGGGGGCACGCCCTCCGCCTGGAGCGAGTCGATCCGGAACACGTAGCTCGCCCGGTCTCCGTCGATCACGGGGCTCGTCTCGCCCGGGACGCGACCTTCGAACGCCCAGACGCTCACGTCGGGGACCGGGCGGCCGTCGAGCGAAAGTCCTTCACCCTGGGTCAGCTTCGGTGTGTGGGCGATCGGCAGATGCAGTTGGCGCACCGCGCTGTCGAGCCGCGAACCGGCGGACTGCTCCGCTGCCAGCCGGTCGAGCGTGTCGGTGCGCGCATCGACGGCGTCGAGGTGCTTGCCCTGGAGCGCGATCGGGATGAGGATGTGCCGCACGTGTACCGAATCGCCCTTCACGGCATCGACGCGAATCAGATGATAGCCGAACTGCGTGAGCACGGGCTCGCTGAGCACGCCGGGGCCGAGACGGCGCAGCGCCGCGGCGAAGGGCGGGACGAATCCCGGGTTGTCGCGCTTGACCCATCCGAGATCTCCTCCACGCGCGGCGCTCCCCGAGTCCGCCGACTCCCGCTTGGCCGCGTCTTCAAACTTGGCTTTGCCGCTGGCGATTTCGGCCCGCAGGGCGTTGACGTGCGCCCGCGCCGCCGCGCTGTCGGCACCGTCGGGGACGCGCGGAATCGTGAGATAGCCGAGCCAGGCGGCCGCGGGGCGCTTGAGCTCACTCTGATGAGCCGCGTAGTAGCGCTGCAGCTCCGCCTCCGACACGGGTGCCAGCGAGTCGGGGATGTCCTCGGGTCGGATGGCGAGCAACGCGACGGTGACCGATTCGTGCTGGTCGCGCCAGATACGCCACAGCTTCGCGTCCGAGACGTAAATGTCCGCCGTCAGATAGTCCTGCAGCTTGCGCTGGGGCAGATACTCCCGGTAGAGCTGCTCGACCTGCGTCTGGAATTCCGGTCCTGCGGTGGAGAGGTAGCGTTGCCACTTGGTGATATCGAACCGGCCGTCGGTCTGGAAGGTCGGGTCCTGCATCACCTGATCCAGAATCTGTGGCGGGGGTGAGCTCCGCGCGGCCTCGATGATTTCTTCGTCGGAGATCGCGATGCCGAGACGCCGGTACGCGCGGTCGAGCAGGATGTTCTGGATGAACTGGTCGGCTACGCGATTCTGAATCTGCTGCTCGTCTTCGCGCGACAGGCGACCGCCGCCCTGCTGCCGACGATATTGCTCGAGCGTCGCCTGATACTGTTGCTGAAACGGCTGCTGGCGGACCACGGCGCCATCGACCTTGAGGACGACGTCCTTGCCGCCCTGCACAAAGTCCTGCACCTGGCCGTATGCCATCCAACCGATGAAGGTGACCGCGACGACCCAAAAGACCGGCTTCGTAATCGCGCGCATCGAGCGCATCATGGCTACAAAAACTCCGAGCGGAGCGGGTGAGAGGGGGCATAAGTCTAAGCAGGACAATGCACAAACTCAAGCCGGGCGCTCCAATTCCGATTGACAGCGCGACCGAGCAAACACTATCTTCGTTCAATTCTCCCAACTACTTAGGCCGTGGCCTACACCAGCGAAATAGAGAAGCTCGAAAAGCGGTGGGCCGAAAACCCCAAGGGGCGGAATTTTGCACCCCTAGCAGACGCCTATCGTAAAGCGGGAGAACTAGATAGAGCGCTCGAGCTGTGCCAGGCCGGTCTCGAGCTCCACCCCGACTACGTCAGCGCGCACATCGTGCACGCGCGCTGCCTGATCGATCAAAAAAACGACGCGCGCGCGTCCGAGGTGTTCCAGAGGGTGCTGGCGCTGGATCCCGAGAACGTCCTCGCCCTCAAGATCCTTGCCGAGATCGCGGAGCGCGGCGGACGTTTCGACCAGGCCGTCGAGTGGCTGGGGCGGCTCCTCGCCGCCGACCCCATGAATGGCGATGCGGCTGAAGCGCTAGCACGAGCTAAGGTGAAGGCGGCGCAGCCCGCAACCCACGTAGCGACCCCGACACCGGCTCCGAAGAGCGCGGAGCCGGTGGTGCGGCTCGTGGCCGAGACCGTGCGGACCGCGGCGCGACCCGCGCCACGTCCGGCACCGGCCCGGCCACCGTCCGGGCCTCAGCGCGCAGTCTCGCCGTCGCGCGCCACTGTGTCGCCCGCGCCCCCCCCGCCCCCCGCGCCAGGCGGGCGGCCCGATTTCGTGGTCGAGCACGCATCCGACGCCCCCACGTCGCCCACGCTCGATGTGAAGGGCACTCCGTCGGACATCGAGACGTTTGACGGTACGATCGACTTCAATGCCGTCGCGCACGATGCAGCCAAGGCGGATGGGATTGATGTACAGGAAGAGATGGAGCTCAAGCCTCAAGACTTGGTGGTCGAGGGACTGGCGCACACGCAGTACGAGGGCGGGAGCTTCACACGGCCCGTCGAGGAGGAGCTCGAAGAGGGCTTCGCGAAGATCGACCTCCCACTCATCA
>QHUC01000193.1 GCA_003221045.1 Gemmatimonadota bacterium
CGCGCACAAGAGCGGCATCGTGCACCGCGACATCAAGCCCGACAACATCATGTTCGACGAGCACGGGCTGGCCGTGGTCACGGATTTCGGGATCGCGAAGGCGGCGTCGGGTGGCAAGCTCACCGGCACCGGGATGTCCATCGGGACACCGCACTACATGAGTCCCGAGCAGGCCCGCGCGCAATCGCTCGACGGTCGCTCGGACATCTACTCGCTCGGCGTCGTCGCCTACCAGTGCCTCACGGGTCGGGTCCCGTTCGACGGCGAGGACTCGTTTTCCATCGGCTACAAGCACATCATGGAGGAGATCCCCAACCCGCCGCTCGAGACCTACGATCAGCGCACGCTCTTCGAGATCATCAAGAAGATGATGGCGAAGTCCCCCGACGGCCGGTTTCAGAGCGCGGACGAGCTGGTCCAGTCGCTCGAGGCGGGCGGAGGTTTCGCCGCGATCGGCCTCGCCACCGCGCCCACCAAGGCGATCCCGTCCCTCGCCGGCGTGCGGTTGGCGTCCGCCCCGACGACGCCGTTGCCGCGCGTGCCCGGCCAACCGGCCGACATCCACAAGCGGTCCGTGGCGGCGGGAATCGGACTCTGGGTCATGGTCGTCGCGATCGGGCTCGGCGCGCCGGGGCTCTACGCGTACAAGAAGGGGCTCCTGTTCTTCGCGCGCGCCGCCCCGGCCGATTCGAGCCGGGCCTCGACCGCCGACACCGTGGCCCAGCGTCTCCTCGCCGACACCGGCCTCCCCTCCACGGACACCACCACGCCGGCGATCACGACGCACCCGGACACGGCGCGTGCGCGCGTGGTTCCTCCGGGGACCCCCGGGCACCTCACGCTCCAGGGCCTGCCCAAGGGCGCGCGCGTCACGCTCAACGGGCTGCCGTTCCGCGGCCCGCAGGGCGACGTGCCGCCCGGCACGTACCGGCTGGCCGTGCAGGCACCCGGATTCGCGCCATACGACCGACAGGTCGTCATCACGCCGGGCGCGCCGTCCACGATCAAGCTGGAGCTCGAGTCCGCGGATGAGGGCTCGGAATCGGGCGGTGGGGGGCCGTGCGAGACGTACGGCCCGGCCTACAATCAGGATCACATGTGCTGGGATGCGCGGCCGGTGCCGCTCTCGTCGACCCTCATCCCCATCCCGGCCGGGGCCACGGTGTTCCCGCGCCCAGCCATCCTGCTCGTGCATGTCTCCCGGGAGGGCGAGACCATCGAAGCCCGGCTCTATTCGCGCTCCAACGTGGACACATTCAACGATCAGGCGCTGGACGTCGCGAAGAACCTGCGGTGGAACCCCGCGCAAAAGAACGGCGAGCCCGTGGATGCATGGGTCCAGTGGCCGTTCCAGCCGGTGAGGCAATAATCCACATCGATCCAACGGCGTTCATCGCTCCGGGCGCGGTGGTGCTCGGAGACGTCACGCTGGGCGCGCGCTCCAGCGTGTGGTATGGTGCCGTGCTGCGGGGTGACGTGGATGCCATCGTCGTTGGCGAAGCGAGCAACCTACAGGATGGCACGATCGTCCACGTGGACAGCGGGCTCCCGGCGCGCATCGGTGCGCGCGTCGGCGTGGGGCACCGCGCGATTCTGCATGGCTGCACGGTGGAAGACGACTGCCTGATCGGCATGGGCAGCGTCCTGTTGAACGGAGTGCACATCGGCACCGGCAGTGTCGTAGCAGCGGGCGCGGTCGTCCCCGAGGGCACGAGCGTGCCACCGGGTTCGCTCGTCGTGGGCGTCCCGGCGCGGGTCACGCGCCGTGTGGACGACACGCTGCGCGAGCGAATCGAGGGTACCTGGCGGCACTACGTGGAGGAAGCGCAGCGCCACCGCAATCGAGCGTTTCCGATCGCGGGAACAAGTTTGTGATGTGAATTGTTGAAGGTGTCGCCAGACCGCGGTTCCCGCGAGGTGTTGCCTCGATGCGCTGACGGGCCTACCTTGCCCCTTCGCGCCTTTGAGCCGGTCCGCGCGCTGTTAAATTCAACAATGCCGGACGAGTCGTGAGCAAGCTCACACCGTGAGGGACGAGCCCGTATGACCGCTTCCACCCGCAAAGGGACGCTCGATCTGAGCTCCAACGCCATCATCGTGCTCGAGCGGCGCTACCTGGTCAAGGACGACCAGGGGCGACCCGTCGAGCGACCCGAGGACCTGTTCTGGCGGGTGGCGCGCACCATCGCCGAGCCCGACCGCGCCTACGGCGCGTCGGACAAAGCCGTGGAGGGAATCGCCGAGACGTTTTTCGAGTTGATGGCCACGCGGGCGTGGATGCCGAACTCGCCGACCCTGATGAACGCGGGGCGACCCCTCGGACAGCTCTCGGCGTGCTTCGTGCTGCCGGTGGATGACGCGCTGTCGAACGGCCAGAGCGGCATCTACGACACGCTGCGGGCCATGGCGCTGGTACACCAGTCGGGTGGGGGCACCGGCTATTCGTTTTCCCGTCTCCGCCCCAAGAACGACGTCGTGCGCTCGACGATGGGCGTGGCGTCCAGCCCGGTGTCGTTCATGAAACTGTACGACGCGTCGACCGACGTCGTGAAGCAGGGCGGGACCCGCCGTGGCGCCAATATGGGTATCCTGCGCGTCGATCACCCGGACGTTCTGGAGTTCATCGGCTGCAAGAACGACCTCACGCAGGTCACGAACTTCATCCGCAAGATCGTGCACGGGGCCTGGAAGACCGGTGAGCCGGGCGTCTACTTCCTCGACCGGGCGAACTACTACAACCCGGTGCCGCACCTCGGAAGCTACGAGGCCACCAATCCCTGCGGCGAGCAGCCGCTCCTCCCGTACGACGTCTGCAATCTCGGCTCGATCAACCTCGGGCTGTTCGTGAAGGACGGCGCCGTGGACTGGGATCGTCTCCGCACGGTGGTGCACCTGTGCACGCATTTCCTCGACAACGTGATCGATGCGAACAAGTACCCGCTCGACGAGATCGACCGTGTCGCCAAGCGGATTCGCCGCATCGGCCTCGGGGTGATGGGCTGGGCGGACCTGCTCGTCCGACTCGGCATTCCCTACAACTCTGACGGAGGCGTGGCCCTGGGCCGAAAGGTCATGGACTTCGTCGATGAAGAGGCGAAGGCCGCCTCCGAGAAGCTGGCGGAGCAGCGCGGCGTGTTCGCCGAGTGGGAACGGTCGATCTGGGGGCCGGATACCACGTGCGCACGGGGGCCGAGCGGCGAGCGCGTGCGGCCGATGCGCCGCCTGCGCAACTGCAATCTGACCACCGTGGCGCCGACGGGCACGATCTCCATCCTCGCTGGCTGCTCGTCGGGCATCGAGCCGTTGTTCGCGGTCGCGTTCATGCGGAATCAAGCCGGCGTGCTCATGCCCGATGTCAACGAGGACTTCGTCGGGATCGCGAAGCAGGAGGGGTGGTACTCCGATGCCCTGATGCAGCAGATCGCCGAAGCGGGCCATATCCACTTCGACGCCGTGCCCGCGAAGTGGCAGCGCGTGTTCGTCACCGCGCATGACGTGACACCCGAGTGGCACATCCAGATGCAGGCCGCGTTCCAGGAGTTCACCGACTCCGCCATCTCGAAGACGTGCAACTTTGCGAACGACGCCACCGAGGAGTACGTGGAGAAGATCTATCGCTATGCCTACCAACTCGGCTGCAAGGGCGTGACGGTATACCGCGACGGCGCCCGCGAGATGCAGGTGCTCTCGACCGGCTCGACCGCCAAGAAGGTACAAGAGCAGGCGACGGCCTCGGGGACGTCGGCTTCGGCCGGGCCGGGCGCTCTCGCCGAGGCCATGGGCCGGATCGCCGAGCTCGAAGCCGAGCTCGCCCGGACCCGCGACAAGCTGCACGACGCGGAGGCGGAAAACCTGCAGCGGCGTGCCAAGCGGTCGCGTCCCGACCTCCTCAAGGGCGCCACCCGCAGGGTCGAGACGCCCCTCGGGACGATGTACGTCAACATCACCGAGGACGACAAGGGCCAGCCGTTCGAGGTCTTCATCTCGCTCGGCAAGGCAGGCGGGGCGTTGATGGCCGACGTCGAGGCTATCGGCCGGCTCATCTCACTCGCCCTGCGCTCCGGCATTCCGATGCGGGAGGTGTATCGCCAGCTCCGCGGAATCTCCTCCGATCGCGTGGTGGGCCTGGGCCCGAACAAGGTGCTCTCCGTGCCCGACGCGATCGGCATCGCGATCGAGAAGTGGATGCAGGAGAAACAGGGCATCCAACAGGATCTGCTCGGAGGCACGGTCGTCCCGGCGCCCGTGCGCGCGAGCATCGTGACTGCCGACGGGACCGCTGGGGAGCGGGCCGGCGAGGCGCAGACGTTTATCGGCGCGTGTCCCGATTGCGGCTCGCAGCTCGCGTTCATCGAGGGCTGCGCCAAGTGCCACGTGTGCGGCTTCTCGGAGTGCGGCTGACATAGCCTTCGGCTTGCTTCGAGGGGGACGCCCGGCTCGCTGCGGGCGTCCCCGCCACCATCCATCCGCGTCGCATGGTAACCTCCGTTGGACGGTCGGGCATCTCGGTGAAAACGTGACGGCCGACACCATCGAACCCGAGCCGCGCTGCGGACGCACGACACACAAGGGTCAGGCGTCACACTGCGCATGGCTTTCGGGCGTGTGATTAATGTCACGACCGCTGGCCGCGAGATCGTGTTATTCTATTGCCGTGAGCATTCCCTTCCGTCCGATGACTCCCACGCGGCTACAGGCCAAGGGCTGGGCCCGAGTCGGCAAGCCCGGCGCTCACCTGCTGCGCCGTGGAGCCTGGTACCCCGTGGTTCGGATCTCCTCGAGCCACATTGTCGTGCTGGATGTGAACCGGCGCAATGTGCCGGTCGACCGGCGCTTTCTCGAGATCCGCTACCATCCGCCGGAGCGCTGGAGCATCGTTCGCTGCGAGCCGCGCGAGATTCAGCGCGTGGGGCGCCTGTTCCCGCTGACGTATGCGGTGTGCCCCGCGTGCCGCCACCGGCAGGCGTTCGAATCGGACGTGAAAGAGCTGAGCTGCGAGCGTTGTAAGAAGGCGGCGACGCTGGCGTGGGATGAGATGAGCTAGGTGCTGGGGACTACGGGTCGGTGAGCACTCCCTAGCCCCGAACCCCTAAGCCCTCGCCCCTCAAGGCACCGCCACCCGATCTCCCACCGCAACGATTCCCGATCCCACTCCCCGACAGTAGAACCCCCGCATCCCCCCGTCCAGGAACTGCAGCGTCTCCTTGAGCACGTCGCTTTCCACCATGCCGCCGAGCGCCCAGCCGCTGAACGGCCGGCACGGGTGGGCGACCTGAAGCACGTCCAGCCTGGCGAGCTCGTTTCCACCCTCACCGAGCAGCGCCACGCCGTGCTCCAAGTCCTCGAACGCAATGCGGCGCTGGGTCTCGACCACGATGTTTTCGCCGGCGCAACCGAGCGTGAGCCGGTCGCCGAATCGCTCGCGCATCGCCGCATAGTGAGACGTGAAGCCCAGCGACACCCCGTGCGCCCCGTCTTCATTCTTGGTCTGGGGATGCGCACGATGGTGCACGTCGACGAGCCACGCGCCGTCGGCGGCTTGTCCCAGCACGCCTTCCGGCCCGATCGCGAGATGACTTACGGTCAGGAGGCGCGCCGGGTCGTAGACATGAGTCGGCTTCTCACCGGTCTTGAGTGACGAGCGCTGGACTTGCAGGCGGACGATGCGTCCGAGTTCGTGCATAACGGAATCTACCAAAAGATGATAAGATGTGAGTCGCTTCCCATGCGCGTCACGCTCGGTTGGGCCCGGTGTGCGGACAACGTGGCGGACGTTCTCCGTCGCGGGGCCTGGTATCCGGTCGTCGAAGAGTCATCGGATGGCCACGTCGTCGTGGAGGTCCGGCGGGAGCGCGTGCGACTTGCACGCGGCGACGTCACGATCAGGACCGAGCCCCCGGACCATTGGAGCATCGTCGTTCGCACCGGCGTGCTGCGCCCGACCTTGGGAGCGCGCGGAAGCGAGGTCGTCACGACCTACGCAGTCTGCCCGCTGTGTCACTATCGCCAGGACTTCGCGGGGAAACCGTCGTCCTTGAAGTGCGTGCGCTGCGGCGCGACCTCACCCGTGGATTGGTCTGAGACCTGCTGAGGGATCCGGGCG
>QHUC01000194.1 GCA_003221045.1 Gemmatimonadota bacterium
CGAGGAGGTGATCCGGCAGGCGTTCGCGCAGGGCCTCGAGGAAGGAGACTCATGAGCTGGGCGCGGCGCTACAGCGCATTGATTCGTAACGCCTGGCTGGTCGACCTCCAGTACCGGGCGTCGATCGTGTTGTGGCTCCTGTGGGGGGTGACCGAGCCGGCGATCGCGCTCGGCATCTGGTGGGCGATCGCCGGGGACGGAACCGTCGGCGGCTACGCGCGCGCCGACTTCGCGCGGTACTTCTTCGCCGTGATGCTCATCAACCAGCTGACGATCGCGTGGGATTCCTGGTACCTGGATCGCTGGATCCGTGAGGGCGAGCTCAACTTCCGGCTGGCGCGGCCGCTCCACCCGGCGCACGAAGCCGTGGCGGACAACCTCGCCTACAAGGCGCGTACCGCGAGCGTGATCCTCGTGGTGTGGCTCCTGGCCGCCGCGATCTGGCCGGCGGTGCGGCTGCCGGCTACACCGGGTCGCCTGGCGGTGACCGCCGTCGCGGTGCTCCTCGCGGCCGCCATGCGCTTCTTCATCAGCTTCACCACGGGGCTCCTCGCCTTTTGGACCACGCGCGCCACCGCGATCATGGAGCTCCATGCCGGCTTGTCCCTTTTTCTGGCCGGCCGCATCGCGCCCCTCGCGCTCTTGCCGCCGGCCGTGGCGAGCGTCGCCGGCGTCCTGTGGTTCCGCTCGATCCTCGCGTTTCCGGTGGACGTGCTCACCGGCGCCGTCCAGGGCACGGACGCCGTACTGCGCGGCTTGGGCACCCAGGTCGCGTGGCTCGCCTTCTGGGCGTTGGCGTGCCGCGTCGCATGGACCCGCGGCTTGCGCCGCTACGGGGCGGTGGGAGGATGAATTCCGCTTTCCGCATTCTTGCAGCTTTCTGGCGCCTCAATGTCGCCGAGGAGCTCCAATACCGCGCCAACTTCGTCGCGAGCGTCCTTGGCACGGTGTTTTACATGGCGACCGCGCTGCTCACCCTCTCCCTGTTCTTCCGGCATACGAGCCAGCTCGGCGGCTGGGACTACTGGGAGATCGTGGTGCTACTCGGGGTGTTCAATGCGCTCACCGGCGTGGTCGAAGCCGTCCTGCGTCCCGGGATCGGCCAGCTCGCCGGGGAGGTGAAGAGCGGTGAGCTGGACCTGGTGCTCGTCAAGCCGGTGGACGCGCAAGGCTTCGTTTCGTTCCGCCAGCTCGACATTTGGCGCTTTGCGGACATCGTGCTCGGCCTCGCGCTGGCAGGGTATGCGCTATTCAAGCTCCACTACGTACCATCGATCGCCCAACTAGCGGCTTTCGTCGTGACGCTTGCGTCTGCAGCGGTGGTGGTCTACGCCATTTGGGTCGTGCTGATGAGTCTGGCGTTCTGGTTCGTGACGGTCGAGAACATCGCCGTGCTCTTCGACTCGGTGTTCGAGGGCGCCCGTTACCCGGTTTCGGCGTACCCCGGTGCACTGCGCTTTCTGTTCGTATACCTCATCCCCATCGCGTGGACCACCACCGTTCCGGCGTCCGCGCTCACGGGGCGGTTACGACCCGCGCTGGCGCTGGTCGCCGCGCTGGTGGCCGCGGTGGTGTTCTTGCTCGCTCGTTTCGCGTGGCGGGCCGCGCTGCGGCACTACAGCGGCGCGAGCGGGTGACGGAGCGGTCGACGCGAGCTTCCAGAGGGCGAATCCCACGACGCCGACGGCGGCGAGCTGCAGGAACGGTTTGGCCATGGTCCAATCTGTCAGTGAAAGGGATGGGATCCGTACGAGGGAAGGGGCGACTTGGTGTCGCGAACCAATCCGTTCACCAGGGCAGCGACTTGCCATCGCGAAAGAACCCTCCGGTGGGCCCGTCGTCCGGCAAGGTCGCCGCCCACGCCACGCTCGCGCCTCCCTTGTTCACCGGCCGTCCGCCCGGACCGCCCATATCCGTCGCAACCCACCCGGGGCAGACCGCGTTCACCAAGATGCCCTCGTCGCGCAGCTCCGCCGCGAGCATGCGCGTGAGCGCGTTGAGTGCCGCCTTCGAGAGGCTATAGGCAGGCGTCCCACCGCCCATGGATGCGAGCGATCCCGCTTCGCTCGACACGTTGACCACCCGAGCGTGGCCGCTGCGTCGCAGCAGCGGCAGGAACGCACGCACCATGTTCCACGCACCAAACAGGTTGGTTTCGAGCGCCTCCCGGACCTGGGCCAAGTCGGCGTCAATGGCGCGTTGCCACGTGTCGTACAGAATGGCGGCATTGTTCACGAGCACATCGAGCCGGCCAAACTCCGCCGCGACCCTGGCCCGCGCCCGCTCGATGCTCTCCCCATCGGTCACATCGAGCTGGTACGGCCGGACTGCGCGCCCGGCGTCCGCAAGAGTCGCGACCGCGCGCTCGCCTTTGGCCAGGTCTCGCGACCCGAGTACCACGGCGTAGCCCCGCTGTGCCAGCTGGCGACACACTTCGAGCCCGATGCCGCGGTTGGCGCCGGTGACGAGCGCAACTACCGATCCGTCCACACTGCCAGCTCGTTCCCGCTCGGGTCGCTGAAATGGAAACGGCGACCACCGGGGAACGAGTACGTCTTGCGGACGATTTTGCCGCCCGCCTGCTTGACCTTCCCCTCGGTCTCCTCCAGGTGAGCGGCGTAGATCACCACGAGCGGGTTGGCCGGTCGGACGGGCGCGTCCTTCGTGAACCCGCCGCTCAGCCGGCCGTCCTGGAAGCTCGTGTAGTCGGGGCCGTAGTCCTCGAACTTCCAGCCAAAGACCCCCTGGTAGAACTGCTTCGTGCGAGGGATATCCGTCGCGCCGAACTCGATGTAGTCGACCCGCCGGTCATGATCGCTTTGGGGCATCTGTCCTCCCTTTCGAGTGAATCACACCATGACGGCCCCGCCTGCGACGTCCAAAATAACCCCGGTAATCCACGCCGCGTCGTCCGCGCCTCGTTCTTTCATGCCGGGCAGCACGCGTGGACCGCGCGTGCTCACAGATAGCGCGCCACGGCCATTGTGCCCGCGGCGATGAGGAGCAACGCCGCGACCACCTGGGCTCCGCGCTCGACGCGCGACTGCAACGTCTGGAGCTGGGCGGCTTGCGTGGCGGTCGGCACGCCCCCCTGCGCCTCGAAGCTCTTGCGCAGGACCGCCATTTTCGCGCCGGCAGGCGCGTTCACCGCCGCACCGACGAGGACGGCGAGGATCGCGGCCACCGCACCCGCGCCAAGCGCGAGGCCCGGCCGCGACGTCACCCACGCGCGGTTGAAGCCGGCTGAGAGGCGGCCGTACATGATGAAGCCGGGAATGACGGTCAGCAGCATCGCGATGCCCATGGCGGGGCCCACGCGCCGCATGAGACGCTCGATGAACCGCCCACCCTCGGCACCCGCGGCCCGCGCCGTGGGGAAGAGGAACAGGGCGCCGAACACGGCCGAGCCTACCCAGACGATGCCTGCCACGATATGCACCAAGCGCAGCCAGACCACGACCCACCTCCGGTGTGTTATATTTGGCTATACGTACTGTATATCCAAATGGTTCCCACGGGAAGGTTCGTGAGCCCCCGCCCCCGCCCCCGCCCCCACCCCCGGCCCTACCGCCTGGGTCGGCGCCAGGCGGCGGTGGACCGGACGCGCGCCCGGATTCTCCGGGCGGCGCGCGCGCTGCTCGTCGCGCCGCGCGGCGTGGCCTTCAGTATCGATGCCGTCGCCCGCCGGGCCCGCGTCACCCGGGCCACCGTGTACCAGCGGTTCGGATCTCGACCGAAGCTGCTCGAGGCCCTGTTCGACGACCTCGCCCGGCGGGGCGGGATGTGGGACCTGGCCGACGCCTTCCGCCAACCCGATCCCGGCGAAGCCCTGGCGCGGTTCGTCGCGACATTCGGCCGCTTCTGGACCGCGCATCGGCCGATCCATCAGCGGCTGCTGGCACTGGGCGCGCTCGATCCCGAGTTCGGGCGGACGCTTCGCGCCCGGCAGGAGTGGCGCCGCCAGGGCCTGCGGGAGATCGTGCGACGGCTGCGCGCGCGCGGCGGCGAGCGGAGTGCGGAGACGTCCGATAAGACGATCGACGTACTGTTCGCGCTCACGAGCTTCCACACGTTCGACACCCTGGCGGGACCGGATCGCACGCCGTCCGACGTAGTCCCCGAGGTGTTGCGGCTCGCCCGCAGTGTGGTCGGACTCGCCTGAACGCGAGTGCTCGCGAGCCGGCTTGCCAGCCCGGTCGTTTCAGGGCACACTACGCGACCTTCTTCAGGAATCGTCCGTTGCGCTTCGCTACCGTCGCTCTCATCGTCGCCGTCGCTTTGCCCTTCCCGTTCCCCGTCGTCGCGCAGGCCCGGTTCGAGATCGCCGTGCCCGCCGCGATGCGGGCCACGCCCGTCACCGGTCGCATGTACGTCTTCGTGACTCGCCATGACGACGTCGAGCCCCGGTTACAGGTCCGCCACGAGAGCGACTGCACGTCGTTCTTCGGGGTCGATGTCACCCAGCTCGCGGCCGGCACACCGGGAGTCGTGGGCGGGTCGACCCTCGGGTACCCGGTCACGAGCCTCAAGGACATTCCTGCGGGCGACTACTACGTGCAGGGACTGCTCAACGTGTACTCGGAGTTTCGTCGCGCGGACGGCCACACCCTGTGGCTGCACGACGACCAGTGGGAAGGCCAGCAGTTCAACAAGTCGCCGGGAAACCTCGTGAGCGCGGTGCGGAAGGTGCACCTCGATCCTGCGAAGGGTGATACGATCCGTCTCGAGCTCACCCGGGTCCTCCCGCCCATCGACCTGCCGCCGGACTCGAAGTGGGTGAAGCACATCAAGATCCAGAGCAAGATCCTCACCGCCTGGTGGGGCCGGCCGATCTACCTCGGCGCCACCGTCCTGCTCCCGCGCGGATACGAGACGGACACGGCCCGGCGCTACCCGACCGTGTATGAGCAGGGCCACTTCAACCTGCGCCCGCCGTTCGGATTCTCGACGGACTCGAGCTCCGAAACCCCGGAGCAGCGCGCGGCGCGACTGGCCCGGTCGGCGCGGGAACCGGGTTTCGAGTTCTACAGCGCCTGGAGCTCCGCCAATTTCCCGCGCATGATCGCGGTGACGTTCCAGCACCCGACGCCGTATTTCGACGACTCGTACGCCGTGAACTCCGCCAAC
>QHUC01000195.1 GCA_003221045.1 Gemmatimonadota bacterium
GCTCCCGTCCCGGGCGCTCAGCACGCGATAGCCGCGGGCCTCGAGCGCCTTCGCGATGATCAGCCGCACGGCTTCCTCGTCCTCGGCCACGAGCACCGTCTCCGAGCCATCGAGCGCGCTCGCGCGCTGCTCTTCCTCGGCGGGCTGGGGTCCGTCCGCATCCACCCGCGGCAGATAGATCTTGAAGCTCGTGCCGTGCCCGAGCTCGCTGTAGAGCCAGATGTAGCCGCCGGTCTGCTGCACCACGCCGTACACGGTCGCGAGACCGAGGCCCGTGCCCTTACCCACCGGCTTGGTGGTGAAAAAGGGCTCGAAGATCCGGGCGTTGGTCTGCGCGTCCATGCCGGTCCCGTTGTCCGTGACGGCGAGCATGACGTAGCGGCCGGCGGGAATCATCACCCGTTCCGTCGGGTAGTCGGCGTCCAGGTCCACGTTCCTGGTTTCGATCGTGAGGCGTCCGCCGTTCGGCATCGCGTCGCGGGCATTCACCGCGAGGTTCACCAGCACCTGCTCAAGCTGCCCCGGGTCCGCCTTCACGGCTCCACAATCGGGCGCCAGCGCGCTCGCGATCGTGACGTCCTCTCCCAGCAATCGCCGCAGCAGCTTCACGAGGTCGGTGATCAGCTCGTTCAGCCGCAGCATCCGCGGTGACACGACCTGCTGGCGACTGAACGTGAGGAGCTGGCGCGTCAGCACGGCCGCCCGCTCCGCTGCGCCGCGGATGTCGAGCAAGCCTTCGCGATCGGGGTCGTCCGCTGGCAGATCCTCGATCATCAGGTCGGTCGTGCCGAGGATGGCGGTGAGGAGGTTATTGAAGTCGTGCGCGACCCCGGCCGCCAGGCGACCCACCGCTTCCATTTTCTGCGCCTGGCGGAACTGCTCCTCGAGTCGCTTCCGCTCGGTGACATCGTCGATGACCACGAGCTCGGCGCGCCGGCCGGCGAATGTGATTTCGTGCCCGCTCGTCTGCACCTCGATGAGCGTCCCGTCCTTCTTGCGGTGCCGCCACGGGCCCGTGGTATGGTAGCCGGCCTCCTTGGTCGCCAGATGCTGCTCCAACGCCGGGATATCTTCGGGCGCCCGGAGGTCCTCGATCTTGAGCGCCAGGAATTCCTCGCGCCGGTATCCGTAGTGTGCGATCGCCGCGCTGTTCACCGCGAGCAGCCGGTGAGTCTCGAGATCGAAGACCCACATCGGGTACGGCGTATTCTCGAACAGCGCTCGATACTGCTCCTCCGACGCGCGGAGCGCCGCCACGGCCAGCTCCCGCTCCTCGCGTAAGCGGCTCTCGCGCAACGCGCGCTTGATTGCCTGCGGCAGCCGGGTCAGGTGATCCTTCAGGACGTAATCCGCGGCGCCGGCCTTCATAAACTCGACCGCCGTCTCCTCGTTGAGGGAGCCGGTGACCAGGATGACGGGGAGCGCCGGGAACCGCTCCCTGACGAACTGGAGGGCGGCCGCGCCGTCGAAGCCGGGGAGGCCGTGATCGGAGAGGATCACGTCCGGCGCGAAGATGCGCAGCGCCTCCTCGAAGGCGACGCGCGTGTCCACTTGTTGGCTGACGAAGACCAGTCCGGCCTTGGTCAGCTCCCGCTGGATCAGTGCGGCGTCGGCCGGCACGTCTTCGAGGAGCAGGATGCGGACACTCATGGGGTGTCAGGCAGTGTGCCAGCCCACACCATTGCCTGCGGTGTCGCGAGTCACAAGAGCCGCCGGCGCGCGACGCCGCAAGCTCTTGCCACACTGCCGGTTATGGCTTCTTCACTGCTGGCACGACCCCTTCGGATCCGGCCGCGGCTGGTCCACCACCAGCCGGTGGTCCAGGTTCGCGACCCGCATCGCGACGTCCGCCACGAGACGCGCCACGCGCGCCATGTGCTCGTAGTCGATGTATTCGGGCTCGTCGGTTACCTGGTGGTAGTCCGAGTGCAGCCCGGTCGTGAAAAATGTGATCGGGATGCCGTAGCGGGCGTACTCGTAGTGGTCCGAGCGGCAGTAGATGTTGGCGGGGTGGCCGTTCGCGTCGAGGGCGTAGTCGAAGCTGAAGTCGTGATGGTCCTCGGTGTTGACCTTCTCGATCAGGTCGCCGAGCTCCGTGGACAGGCGCCGGGAGCCGACGAGCTGCAGGTAATTGGGGCCTCCGCGTAGCGCGGCGCCGTCCTTGGTCCGGCCGGTTTCATCCTCCGCCGCCCCCCGGCCGACCATGTCCATGTTGAGCTGCGCCACGATGGAGTCGCGCGGTACCGTGGGGTGATCGGTGAAATAGCGGGAGCCGAGCAGGCCTTTTTCCTCGGCGGTGTGCCAGACGAAGAGAATCGAGCGCTTTGGTTTCGTCTTGAGGCTCGCGATGCGCTCCGCGATCTCGAGCGCCGCGACCGAGCCGGAGCCGTCGTCGTCCGCTCCATTCGAGATCGAATCGACGCGCGCCCCAGTCGGATGTCGGGCCCGGAATGCGGCCAGCGCCGAGTCGACCGCCGCCTGCTGCTCGGGGGTGGCCTGCTTACTCGCGTCATCGGCACCCTCTGGACGCACGAAGTGATTCCAGATCCTGATCGAGTCGTGGTCCACGGGCCGGGCGAGCCCGATGTGGTCGTTATGAGCGCCGATTGCGACGTATTGCCCCGTGAGCTTGCGATCGCTGCCGGGAATGATGCCCACCACGTTCCGGGCCGGCTCGGGAACCAGGGCGACCGTGAACCGGACCGAGATGGCCACGCTGTTGCCTGCGCTGCCGGGCGCGAGTTCGCTCAGCGGCGTCGCGAACAGCTTGGTCCCCGTGGCGCTGGTAATAAGGAAGGCGGAGGGTCCCGGCGGAGGGCCTTGCCCGTCGTCGAGGAACGCGCGCGGCCGCCGCAGGAAGCCCTGGAACTGGCGGGGAAAGCTGTCGAGCGCGACCAGCGCGATCCCCGCGGCGCCGGGCAGCGTCGGCGCCGTGCGCAGCGCGCGCAGGGTCCTGAATCCGCCGCTCACCTGGAAGACCACGAGCTTGCCGGTCGCCTGCTCGGGGCCGATCCGGTGCATCGAGTCCATGAGCTCGCCGCCGTACACGACGGCCAGCGACGGGCTGTCGAGCGATTGCGGGCCGAGCGGCAGGTAATCGCTGAAGGCGGTGAGCGCCCTGCCGGCGATCGTGAACGTCGACGTCTCGTCGAAACTCCGCGTCTTGAGGGGGATGGTCTGGAAATACGTGCCGCCCTCGCCTGCCGGGACCAGCCCCAGGCGCTTGATCTCGGCCGCGATGTAATTCGTTCCCCTCACGTTGCCGGCGGTGCCCGCCTCGCGGCCTCGCATCGAGTCGTCCGCGAAGATGTAGAGACGGGTCTCCAAGTCGCGGGCGGTGATGCTCGCTTCGGTGGGCCGCGGTGGGTGCTTCAACGGCAACGTGCTTTGGGCGGATAGGGGGAGCAGGGGAAGGTTATCTCAGGGCTGAGAGGGCCCGTTCCACGGCTGCGGCGTCGAGCCGCTCCACCGCCTGCCTGAGCTCCTCGCGCACCGTACCCATGAGCGCAAACCCAGCCTGCTGCCGCGCTCGCCCGCGCGCCGTAATCACGACTCGCACCCCACTCTCGGCTGCCCCGTGCGGCATCCGTCGGACGAATCCGTCCTGCTCGAGCCCCTCGATCAAGTGTCCGATGCCAGAGGGCTCGTCGCTCACGCGGGTCATCAGGTCTTCCAGCTCGAGCGGCCGATTCGCGTTCACCAGCTCGCTCAAGAGGTCGAACGTAGCGGAGGTCAGTCCGAGCGGGCGCAAGGCGCCCTCGAGCCGCTCGGTAACGGCGTGCGCCGCACCCAAGAGCCGGAAGAGCAAATCCGGTGTGATCGCTTCAACCGCTTGATCGGGTTTGATGGTGGTCATCAGTCCTGCGAAAACGACCGCCGGCGGCCGAATTGTTCCGAGGCGGGAACCGCTGCTTGACGCCATTCCTTACTGAACTGAGCATAAGGAGCCATCCGGTCGGGACGCGAAAACCGCCAAAAAAGGAGGATCGATGACGAAGGCCATCGCGCTGCTGCTGGTGGCAGCGCTCCGGGCCCCCGTGTGGGCGCCGGCCCAGACGCCTGACGGGGGAGGGGGGCCGGGGGGGCCGGGGGGGCAGGGGGGACCGGGGGGGCCGCCGACGGTCATGTTTCGGCCGCTTCTCGCCGACCCACAGGAGCCGCGGTTCTTCGCCACCTATCTGTGGGCACGCTCGCCCCGGCTCGGACCGAGGCTGGGGAGCGTAGGACTGGGTCAGACCATCGGTCTCGTGCGAGGTCGGGATTGGCAGCTCGCGATTGCCGCTGGCGTTTTCTCCGAATTCAACATGCGTTCCTCGACCACCGACCTCTTGAATACCGATTACATCGTTGGCCTGCCACTCACGTACCGCAAGGGATCCTGGGCAACCCGGCTGCGCGTCTATCACCAAAGCTCGCACTTGGGCGACGAGTACATGCTTCATACGCACGCCCAGCGGGTCGATTTGACGTTCCAAGCCGTGGAGCTCCTCGTCGCGAACGAGGGCTCCCGGTGGCGTGTGTATGGTGGCGGGGACTACGCTTTCGCCCACAAGCCGACCGATCTCAAGCCCGGTGTGCTCCACGGCGGCCTGGAATACCGCCAACCCCGGCCATTGCTGCGATTGGGCAGCCTTACCACCGGCCGTTTTGTAGCGGGGCTGGACGCCAAGTCCGTCCAGGATCACGAATGGCAGGTAGGGTGGAGTCTGGTCGCCGGCCTCGAGCTCGGCGATCCACAGGCGCCGGCGGGGTCGAGCTGGCGCTGGAGCGTGCTGCTGAAGGCGTACACCGGGCCTTCGCCGTACGGGGAGTTCTACCGCGACCACGTGTCCTCGGCCGGCGTCGGGGTGGGGTTCACCCTGTGACAGGGGGAACTTTTTCGGTGAAGTAGTTCATTCATAAACCGTACAGCAGTAGATGAGTTTCCCCTGGGGCACCGCCCCGCGAACCTTTTTCTCTCGTGGAGGATTTCATGTTGAAGCGTCTCTTCTCCCCGCTCGCCCTGGCGCTCGCCGTAGCGACCGCGCCCACCGGGGTCCGCGCGCAGACCGCCCGTCCATCCCAACAGACCGTCCCCGGCTCCTCCGACCGCTTCACACTGGGTGGAGCATTCGGCGGCCTGTCCGGCGCGGCCAACCTGAGCCCCACCGGTACGCCGGACTGGCGGCTCGGTTGGATCGGTTCGGTCGACGGCACGGTCTGGCTGCGCGACAAGGTGGGCATCCGCGCCAGCGGCAGCTGGGCCCAGGACAGCATCCGTGGCGCCACATTCACTGGCCGCGGTAAGTTCAACAAGTTCACGTACGACGCCGATGTCGTGCTGCGCTACCCCATCCAGGCGGGTTCGGCCACCTTCACTCCCTACGTGCTCGGTGGGGCCGGGGCCATCAGCGTTCATCAGCTCGCGTCCGACAGCACGTGGTCCAAATTCGCCGGCAATTTCGGGGCGGGGCTCGAGTATCGATTCGGCCGCGTCGGGGTACGTGCGGAAGGGCGTGATTTCATCTATACCTTTGATCGCTACGGCTTCGACAAGACCCAACACGACATCGCCTGGCAGGGTGGGCTCACCCTCTCGTTCTAACACGTCGTGGAGCTGGCCGGCGCGCCGTCTCGGCGCCGGCCTGCTCGGTCTGTAACCCCGCCGTCTGACGCACAAGGAGCACTTCTATGCCGCGGACCCACGATTCCTTCCGAGAAGGCGCTACGCTCGGGCTTTCGGTCGCGACGGGCATCTGGCTCTGGATCGCACTGGTCGATGTTATCGCAGGCCGGCCGTTCCAGACGTTCGCCCTGCTGGGTGGGGTCCTCGTGTTCACGGCGCTGCATTACGTGCTGAACGTGGCATACGGCATCGCCACCGTGGCCGTGGTCCACCGAGCGGCGCGCGAGCCGAGCCTCCTCATCGGCGTCGTGTTCGGCTTCTTCATGATGGAGTTCGCGTTTGTGATGCTGACCGTGCTGCTCTCGCACGTGGGGCTCGGCGCGCTCGCGTGGGTGCGCATCCTGGGTGGCAACCTGGTCGGGGCCGTCATCGCGTTCCTGCTGCTCGTCCGCTCTCACCCCTTGGCCGCGGATCTGCGGGCCGCGGACGAGGATGATGAGTGACGTTGACCGCTCGGGCGGCTGGGGCTATTAGTCACGCATGAACAAACGCTCCCCCGCTCGCAAGAGCGACGGCCGTCCGGCCGGGGCCGGCGCGCTCGTGTTGTCCTTTCTCGCGACTGCGGAGTCCGTCGAGGCCAGGCTGGATGCGGCGGTGAGCCCCCTTGGCCTTTCCCTCGCGAAGCTGGGAGTTCTCAATCTGCTCGCCGAGGCGAAACAACCGCTGCCACTATCCGAGCTGGCCAAGATTCAGAAATGCGTGCGCTCCAACATCACCCAGCTCGTCGATCGCCTCGAGAAGGACGGGCTGGTGCGTCGACGGCCCGACCCGGACGACCGGCGCGGCGTGCTGGC
>QHUC01000011.1 GCA_003221045.1 Gemmatimonadota bacterium
CGCGGTCTCCGTCGCGATCAGGGGAATGTCGAGTGGGATCGCGACGTCAGCATCCACCGCCTGGATGCCCTGCTTGCCGGCGAGCGTCATGGGCGCCGCGCCCTTCAGACCGCTCACCACCGCGAGGCCGCTGCCCGACGAAACCCAGAGAACCTGGCCGCCGAGGGCCCTTACCCGCGCGGCGAAGTCGGCGCGTACCGGCCCGGTGAAGGACACAATGTACCGACCGGTCGCGACGACGGCGCCGCTCGAGGCGGTCCGGGCGACGGTTAGAGCGGCAAGTTGCGGAGCCCGAGCGGCCGCCGGCTCGGATGGAATGCGTGCGTCGTACGCGCACGCCGCTGTCGCCACCACGGCCAGGGTGGCGAATCGGGGAACCGACCTGACGAGTGACACGGGGCGCTCGCGGAGAAGGGGCCGGAAAACATGGCGCCGATTGTGAGGGTCAGCAACCCGAAATGTCAGGACTGTGTTAGCACTGCACCGCTCATTTCCCTACGCAAAAACTCGCGAACACGCGATCGAGAACGTCGTCCGGCGTCACGACGCCGATCAAGTCGTCAAGCGCCCCCATGGCCGCCCGCAAGTGGGTTGCGGTCGCGGCCGCATCCACCCCGCTCGCCCGGGCCACGCGGAACGCCTCGACCTCCGTCAGCGCGCGCTCCAGTGCTGCCCTGTGGCGCGCACGCGTCACCACGGGCTCCACGTCCCCCAGCGCGAGCAGCCGGCCGAACGCCGTCTCCGCCAGCCGACGCCGCAACTCGGCGAGGCCCTCCCCCGTCACCGCCGACACCCCGAGGCGGTCGGGCGGTCGGGCCGTAGGGCGGTCGACAAGATCGATCTTCGTGTCGACGACGATGAGAGGAGCGCGGACCTTTGCCAAGAACCGGTCCCGCTCGCGATCGTACCGCTCCCTGCTCCCCGCCCCCGCCCCCGCCCCCGCCTCTTCTCTACAGAACACCACCAAGTCCGCCGCCGCCAAGTACTTTCGTGACACCTCGATGCCGATCTTTTCGACCCGATCGTCGCTCGAGCGCAGCCCGGCTGTATCCACCAGCCGGAAGGGAAAGCCTTCGAGCACCGCGTGTGCCTCGATCGCGTCTCGCGTGGTGCCGGGCACCTCGGTCACGATGGCGCGGTCCGTGCCGAGCAACGCGTTGAATAGAGACGACTTCCCAGCGTTGGGGCGGCCGGCGATCACGAGGAGGGCGCCTTCGCGCAGCCGTTCTCCCTCCGGCGCGGTAGCAAGAAGCTGCGCGATCCGATCGCGCGCCGCCAGCCAGGCGTGCTCCACTCGCTCCGGCGCTACGGGACCCTCGTCTTCATCGGGAAAATCGATGTCGTAGGCGATCAGGGCCTCGAGCTCGAGCAGGTCGGCCCGCAACCGCTCGAGCCGGGTCGAGAGCCCGCGCTCCAGCTGCTGCAGTGCCCGCCGGGCTTGGGCGGGGGACCCGGCGTCGATCAGGTCGCCCGTCGCCTCGGCCTGCAGCAGGTCCAGCTTGCCGTTCAGTACCGCCCGTCGCGTGAACTCGCCCGGCGCAGCCGGACGCGCGCCCGCCGCGACCAGCACCGCAACCGCGGCGGCCGGGGCCACGAGCCCGCCGTGGGTCGAGATCTCGACCAGGTCTTCGCCGGTGTAGGAGCGTGGCCCGGGGAAGCTCGCGGCGAGCCCGTCGTCCACGCGCTCTCCCGTGGCGGGATGGACGACCTGGACGCGATGCACCGCGCGCGCGGGCTCGACGCGAAACGGTCGCAGCGCGCGTGCCGCGACGTCGAATGCGCCACGCCCGGAGAGACGGATAAGGGCGAGCGCAGAGCGACCAGGCGGCGTGGCGAGGGCGACAATCGGATCAGACAGCACCGTCCCTAATCCCCGGTCCCTAGCCCCTAAGTCTTCTTCCCCTGCTCCCGGAGCCGCCGCTTCGCGATGAGGTATTGCTGTGGGATGCTGAAGATGTTGCTGACGGCGTAGTAAAGGTTCAGTCCCGACGCGAAGCGGAGGAACAGGACGGTCATGAACACCGGCATGAAGTACACCATCATCTTGGCCTGCGGGTTGGGCGGCACGCCGATCTGGCCGACTTTGGACAGCACGAACATCGACAGGCCCATGATGATCGGGATGATGTAGTACGGATCGGCGCGGGACAGGTCCGTAAGCCACAGGAACGGCACCCCGCGAAACTCGATCGTATTCGCGAACACGAAGAACAGGGCGAAGAGCACGGGCATCGGTAACAGCATCGGCAGGCACCCGCCCAGCGGGTTGACGTTGTGCTCCTTGTACAGCCGCATCATCTCTCGTTGCAGGCGCTCCGGTTCGTTCTTGTAGCGCTCCTGCACCTGCTTCATGAGCGGCGCCACCGCTTGCATGCGGATGCTCGACTCCATGGCGCGCTGGTTGAGCGGCCACAGCAGCGCACGCACCAGAATACCAAAGATGATGAGTACCCACCCGTAGGCGAGGCTCAAACGGTCGTGCATCCAGATGAGGATGTTCACCACCAATACCGACACCGGCTGGATGATCGGGCGGAGGACGCCTCCGTAGGGGTTGGCGTCGTCCAGATCGTGGCCCAGCCGGGTGAGGCGCCGGTACTCGAGCGGGCCGACATACAGATCGAAGCCGAAGTCGCCCGCCGGCGGGACCGGCAGCGTCAGCGTGAGCGCGGCGCGCGTCGCGACCGTCGAGCGGCCGAACAGCGAGGACGAGGCCACGGTCCGCGGCCCTCCCTCGACGATCGCCGCGCCGAACCGGGGCGCGCTCTCCTCCATCACGAGCGCCGCGCTGAAGAAGTATTTCGACTTGACGCCGGCCCACTCGAATGGCCCGTCCAGGATCTTGCGCTCGCCCGGGTTGAGGGACTGGAGCGCCAGGCTCTGCGTCTTGGCCGCCTTGGTGACCGCGGCAAAATGCCGGAAGTCGTCCATGGAATCGGCCTCCACCGATCGCAGGCCGTCTCCCATGCCGAGGAGCAGCGTGCCGCCGGTCGGCCCGAATCCCTCCATGCGCCCGCGGACCGACACACGGTAGTCGCCCGGGAAAAAGCGGTACTCGAGCGCGACCTGAGCGCCGTTCTGCTCGCCACGGAACGTCAGGGTCGCGCCCTCCGGCCCGACCGAGACCTGCTTCGCGCTCGCGCTCAAGCTCCACGAGGAGAGCGCCGTCGTGTCGCCTCCCGCGGTTCGCCCATACACGAGCATCGGCCGGCCCGCGGGGATGAGCTGCACGGGGTGCCCCGAATCAGCCGGCGCGAAGGACTTGTAATCGAGCAACTCCGCGCTCACCAGCTCGCCGCCCCGTGTGCTGAAACCAAGACGGTAGAGCGGTGACGTGACCCAGACGGTTTCAGCTGAGACGCCGGCTGACAGGCGGACGGGCGGTCGGGCGGTTAGGGGCTCCACCGCAGCACCGGCAGTCGGTCTGGCACCGGTGTCGCCAACCGCCTTACCGCCCGGCGGCCTGACCGCCTTCTTCGGCGGGAACAGGATGCTCGGCAGGACTGCCACGATCAGCATCAGCAGGATGGCCAGAATGATGCGTCGTTCCACGATTGTCCTTTACGGAACCGGATCGTAGCCGCCCGGATGGAGCGGGTGGCAGCGGAGAATGCGCTTGACGCCGAGCCACGAGCCTTTCGCGGCGCCGTAGCGTTCAACCGCCTCGAAGGTGTAGCGCGAGCACGACGGCATGAAGCGACACTGGGTGAACAAGAGATGCGACAGCGTCAGCTGATAGCCGCGGATGAGCGCCATGACGGCGAGTCGAGGCCAGCGCCGGACGTTCATGTGACCCGCGTCACGCTCTCCGTCAATTCGGCACGCAGCGCTGCAAACGGGGCGGCATAGGCGGAGCGCTTGGCGCGGACCACGAGATCGACGGTGGGAAGGGACGTGAGCGGGTGACGCCGGAGAATTTCTCTGACGCGTCGGCGCAACCGGTTGCGTGCTACGGCGGTGAACTGATAGCGAGGAACCACGATGGCCGTCCGCGCGTGGCCCGCCGGGCTCGGGCGCCAGGCCAAGTCGAAATGCGGGGTGCGCATGCGGCGGCCCTGTTCCCAGCAGGCAGTGAGCTCCGAGCCGCGCGCGAGCCGCGCGCGACGCGGGAACCGCTCTCCCGTTAGTGGCTCCGGTGTTTGGACGGCAGGCGGATCGTGAGGCGTTTACGCCCCTTCTTCCGCCGGCGGGACAGAACGGCGCGGCCCCATACATCTTTCATCCGCGCGCGAAATCCGTGCTTGTTGATGCGCCGCCGATTGCGCGGGCGATACGTCGGACCCATACATTCCTCGCGTAAGGCGGGGAAACGTACACCGCTGTCGCCGCACGGGTCAAGGTTGACTTTTCCACATGCGAGGCGTAGTTTCGGGCCGCCCTTGCTGGACGTCCCACCTTTTCGTCAATCGCGGATGGAGCAGTCTACCAAAGAAGCCTGGAAGCGCCTCCTCGATGAGGCGCGGCGTGAACTTCCCGACGCGACGGTGCGGACCTGGCTCGAGCCCGCGGTACCGATCGCGTTGGACGACGGTCGCCTGATCGTCGGTGCTCCTGACCAATTCGCCGTCGAGTGGAACGAATCGAAGCACGCCACCGTCCTGGCGCGCGCCGCCGAGCGTGTGTTCGGTCGACCGACGTCGGTCGTGTTCCGCGTGCAGGAAGATCGCCAGCAGCGGCCCCAGATGGATTTCTTCGTAGCACCGCGCGAGCCGGTCGTCGTCGACAAGGCCGGCGTGCCGACCACTCCGCTCAACGAGCGCTACACGTTTCAGACGTTCGTGATCGGCAAGTCGAACGAGCTGGCCGCGGCGGCGGCCCACGCCGTCGCCGAAGCTCCCGGCAAGACGTACAACCCGCTCTTCATTTACGGCGCGACGGGCCTGGGCAAGACGCACCTCATGCAGGCCGTGGCGCATGCGGTGCTCGGCAAGTACCCCGGCACTCGGGTCCACTACTTCGGCGCCGAGCAGTTCATCAACGAGGTCATCGAATCGATTCACGCACGGACCATGTCCGAGTTCCGGCGCCGCTACCGGAACGACCTCGATCTCTTCCTGGTGGACGACGTGCATTTCCTCGAAGGCAAGGAAATGACGCAGGAGGAGTTCTTTCACACGTTCAACGCGCTCTTCGAGGCGCACAAGCAGATCGTGCTCACGTCGGACCGCCCCCCCAAGGAGATTCCGGGACTCGAGGATCGGCTCATCTCCCGCTTCGAGTGGGGGCTCGTGGCCGACATCGGACATCCCGACCTGGAGCACCGGATCGCGATCCTGCGCAAGAAGGCAGAGCAGGACCACCTCGAGCTCACCATCCCGGACGACGTCCTCCGGTTCATCGCCGAGCACATTCGTTCCAGTGTGCGGGAGCTCGAGGGCTGCATCATCAAGCTCCTGCTCTTCGCCTCGCTCAAGAACCGGGAGGTCACGATCGTGCTCGCGCGCGAGGCGTTGTCGGACAAGATTCGGCAGGGCGAGGAAGGGACGAGCTACGGCCAGCCCACGCCGAGCATCGACCGGGTGCAGGAGGTCGTGGCGCGCCGCTGGGGCGTCGCCCCCGAGGGGCTCCGGTCGAAGGCCCGGACCAAGACGCTGACGATCCCGCGGCAGGTCGCGATGTATCTCGCGCGCAATATGCTGAGCATGCAGCTGGTCGAGATCGGGCAGGCGTTCGGCGGGCGGGACCACTCGACCGTGATTCACTCGGTCGACAAGGTCGAGCGGCAGATGATGCGCGATCGGACGTTCAAAGAGCGCGTCGAGATGGCGCGCCAGGAGTTGTCCGCACTATAGCCAACATGTGGGCGCGGGCGCTGTGGGCGGGTGTGGGAAGAGCGGCGGCGCGTGGGGAAGTCCCGGTATACCCACAGTCCCAACAACCGGGTCAGATGACAGCGGGAGGCGAGCCCTCGCGGGGGAAGCGAGTTACGGAGATTCACCCACATTCCCCGCCCACTACTACTACTACTAGTATTCTATCTTAGTACAGCAGTAGGTACTTACTCCACAATCCGAGGATGCGACACGACGGATGAAGTTCACGATCACGCGGGAGCAGCTGCAGGAGGGGTTGAGCGCGGTGGCCGCGGCGATTCCGGCCAAGACCACGCTACCGGTGCTCGCGAACGTCTTGGTCGAAGCGACCAAGCAGGGTCTCCGGCTCTCGGGCACGGACCTGGATATCGCGGTGACGACCACCGTGCCGGCCGAGGTGGACGCGGACGGCGCGGTCACGCTGCCTGCCAAGAAACTCGTCGATATCGCGCGCGAGCTGCCCTCGGGCCCGGTCCGGTTCGCGGCGGCCGGAGAGTCGCGCGTCGGGATCGAGTGCGGCCGCTCGAAGTTCAAGCTGCTGGGCCTGCCGCGTGAAGAGTTTCCCTCGTTCCCGGCGGTCAAGTTCGACGGGTCATGGAAGGCGCCGGCGGGTGTGGTGCACAAGCTCGTGGGGCACGTCGCGTTCGCGGCCTCGACGGAAGAGAGCCGTCCCATCCTGAACGGCGTGCTGTGGGAGCTGCGACCCGATCACATGCGCATGGTGGCGACGAACGGACATCGGCTCGCCAAGATGGACGTGCCCGCCAAGGGGGGCTCCACGGCGGATCTGATCGTGCCGCCCAAGGCGCTCGAGCAAATCCGCCGCCTGTTCGGCGCCGAGGAGGCGCTCGACATTGCCCGCAGCGACAACCACATCGGCTTCCGCGCCGACAGCACGCTCGTGTTCTCGCGTCTCATCGAGGGCCCCTATCCCAACTACGAGCAGGTCATCCCGCGCGAGAACGACAAGTTCGCCACGGTTGATAAGGCGGCCATGGCGGCCGCCCTGCGCCGCATGAGCGTCGTGGCGAGCGATCAGACGCACCGCATCCGGCTCGCCTTCTCGGGCGGAGCCGTCAAGTTCTCGGTGCAGACCCCCGACCTGGGTGAGGCCCAGGACGAGCTGGCCGTGACCTACGAGGGGGAGCCGCTCGAGATCGGGTTCAACGCGATGTACCTGCTCGAGATCCTGAAGTACATGCCGACCGACGAGGTGCGCCTCACCTTCAAGGCGCCGGAGCGGGCCGCCACCGTAGAGCCGGTCGGCTGGGACGACCCGGCAAGCTACATGGCGCTGGTCATGCCCTTGCGCTTGGTAGACTGAACGGCGCGGACCCGCAAGACTAGACGCACAGACGCACAGCGGTGAACAGGATACGGTGGTCAGGGCAAACTGTCCCGACCACCGCTATCTGCTTTTCCCTGCGCGTCTGTGCGTCTAGCGGTGAGACTGTCCTCAAGACTGTCGACCACGGAGGGGACCTCGATCCGGAGCGACTCGGCCGGCGGCAAGAGCACTGTCGGCACCGGCACGGTGTCTGTTTCCTCCTCAGGCGGGATGTTTACGTCCACGCCGTGATACCGCGCCAGAATCAGACTTCGCCGCGTCAGCATGCGATCGGGCCGGAAGATGGGATTGGAACTGCGCGGATGCGGTAGCGTGGCGGCGAGCTCGCCGGCCTGCTCTTCGGTGAGCCGTGAAGGCGGCACGCCGAAGTAGGCGTGGCTCGCTGCGTCGACGCCCCAGATCCCCGGCCCCCACTCCGCCAGGTTCAAGTACAGCTCGAGGATCCGGTCCTTCGAGAGCGCGGCCTCGAGGCGCAACGCGGTCGCCGCCTCCTTCACCTTCCGGAGCGGGCTGCGGGAAGGTGAGAGGTAGAGATTCTTCGCGAGCTGCTGCGTGAGCGTACTCGCGCCGCGCAGGCGGTCTCGATGTCGCCAGGCCTCGCGGACGACGGGCCAGAATCCGCGGGCGTTGTTCAGGCCGAGCGCGTCTGCGACCTCCGCAGGATCGATCCCGTGGTGCGTCCAGAAGCGGGAGTCCTCGGCGATGATGACCATGCGCTGGAGAGCGGGGGAGATGTCCTTTAAGGCGGTCGGATGGAACGTCGGACGGTTGGCACGTTCCACCGTTCCCTGGTTCCAGCGGTCCGCCTCCCGCATCATCGCCGTCTCTCGCGGCCAGTGATCGCGCCACCAGACGGGCGGTGGCCACACCCCGAGGAGCCACGCGAGGGCGGCGCCGGTCATCCCTAGCGCCACGCGGCGCCCGTTCCTAGGTTTCGCGTCCTCCATGTCGCTCGATCTCGCCACGCTGCGTCGCCGCCTCCAGAAAGCACTCGGCAACGAATTTACCGTCGGTGACGTCCTGGGGGAGGGCGGCTTCGCCGCCGTGTTCCGCGTGCGAGAGAAGAAGCCGGATCGCGACGTCGCGGTCAAAGTGCTCGACTTGGGTCAGACGCCTTCGCCCGCGCTCGCCGAGCGATTCGTGCGCGAGGCGCGCACCAGCGCCCAGCTCGAGCACGCGCACATCGTGCCGATCTATAAAGTAGGCGGCTACAAGAACGAAGTGCTGTACATCGTGATGCGCTGCGTCGATGGGCCGTCGCTCCGACACCTCCTCGAGAAGCATCAGCGGTTGTCCGTGCACGACGCGGCTCGCATCGCGCGGCAGGTGGCGGACGCCCTCGGTCATGCCCACCAGCAGGGCGTGGTCCACCGCGACGTGAAGCCCGACAACATCCTGCTCGATGGCGCCGGCCACGTGCTCGTCACCGACTTCGGTATCGCCAAAGCCGCCCAGGAAGCCTCGGTCAGCCAGCTCACCACCGAAGGGATGGTCGTGGGCACGCCGCACTACATGAGCCCCGAGCAGGCCACCGGGGAGCGGGTGGATGCCCGATCCGACGTGTACTCGCTCGGGATCGTGCTGTATCAGATGCTCGCGGGTGCTCCGCCGTTCGACGGCGATTCGGCCCAGGCGATCCTCATGAAGCAGGCCACCGCCACCCCGGTGCCGATTCGGCACGTCCGCCGCGACGTGCCCGGCGCACTAGGGGCCGTGGTCGACCGCACGCTCGCCAAGGATCCCGCCGAGCGCTTTCAGACGGCCGAGGAGCTGAGCCGAGCCCTGGTGGAAGCGCTGCCCGCGGCCGCTCGCGACAGCGTGCATGTACAATCGGCCTGGACCTCGCTCTGGGGTTTGGGGCGCGCCGGATGTGTGGTGTTGGGCGGGCTCGGCGCCGGCGCGTGCGTCCTCGCGCTGTCCATCTTTTCCAAGCCGCCGCGGATCCAGGCAAGCTCGCCTGTGCCGGACAGCCTGACCCAGGCGCTGCGGCGCCAGGGCGCGCTCGCCCGGGGTGATGTGCCGCTCTACGTGTTCGGGCCTCGCGGCGTCGACGACACCACGCTCCTCGTAGTGGCCCGCCGAAGCGTAGCGGTGGTCACGCCGCACCGAATTCGGGCGTATCCTCGCGATAGTGTGCGCGCGCGCTTCGGCCTGCAGCTGTGGCCGGGTCTCTCGTTTCGCATGATGCTGATGTTGCCCCGGTCTCGTCGCGACACCGTGTTTCGGCGCCTCTCCTTTCGCGATGTGTACGAGACCGCGCCGCGCCTGGGCAAGCTGCTGGGTGAGGACGCCGCGCGGGCTGGACGCTAGGGGGCGGCCGAGGGTCTGGACGGGCGCGAGAAGCGGCGTGTGGACACACCGTACAGGCTGAGGGCGTCGATCCGGCTCACGTCGCCGGGCGTCGTCGCCACGACGCCAGCCTGGTCCGGGCCGCCGAGCGAGAGGCCGAACGCGAAGCCGGCGCGATGAAGGGACCGGTCCGTATCGAGGCGAGCCACGAGCCCGACGGGGAGCCTGGTCGTTCGACGGAGTTGCGCGCGCAGGCCGAAGGCGTAACCCGACACGCGGTCCGACGTGACGCGGCTGAGTGCCGAGAAGGCGGCCGCCCGTTGGAACAGCTGGAGAGTCGCGCCCGGCACATACGTCACCGGGAGCAGGGATCCGCGCACACGCGGCTGGCCGACGTTCTGGATCACCCCCCCGACCGAGAGATCCGGGGTCCACGCATAGAGGATCCCGAGATCCCACCCGGAGCTCGACGTGCCGCCCCGATAGAGCGCCAGAGCGGCCCCCGCGGCGAGTCCGTTATGTCCCGTCGCGGCGCCGATCCGATAGGTGCTGCCGCGCACGCCACCGTCGAACAAGTCGCGCTGATAGCCGAATGAGAGTCCGCGTGAGTTCAAGCCCAGGGTAAACTGTCGGAGCCGTCCGCTCGAGCCCGGATCGCCGACCGTGACGTCCAGGTTGAGTGAGGCTTCCGGGAAAAGACCGAGGCCTGCAGGGTTCACCCACAACGCTCGCGCGTCGGTGACTTCGGTCGGATGGAGATACAGGGTCGATCGGTTCGGCGCGACCTGAGCGAACCCACGACCGGCCGTCATGAAGAGCAGGACGGCCATTCCAATTGCCGGACGATCCGGCCGCCCCACTACGGCAACACCGCGACGGTCGTGCGCGTCAATTGAATGACTGGTACCGCGACCCCTTGTACCGTGAGCCGCACGGTCAGCGTGGTGGAGTCCTGCGCCTCGCCGCCCAGATACCGGCCGTCGACCGCGACGTAGGCCACGCTGCTCCCGGTCCCGGCTCCCGACAGCTCGAACGGTTGCCCCACGTTCTTGCCGCTTCCGGCCACGCGGAACGTGTGGTTCGTTACGACGCGGAGGCAACGTGCCCCCAGGTGGTCCTCCCACTCGGCCGCTACCGCCTGAGTGATCGTGCGGCGCGAGACCTCCGAGCCGCCCCCCTTCTGGGTGGTCTCGACGGTGTCGGTCCACGCAGCGCCGGGTCTGAGCCCCTCGCTCGGCAAGCGGGGGAGGAAGTCGCGAAAGTTCCCGAGCAGCTGCACGACCGCCTGGGCGAGCGTGCTGTCGGAGGGCACGGCGTTCACGAAATCGCCGCGCGGTACCACCCGCCCCACGAACACCAGCTTGCGGACCTTACTCATGTTGTCCGCGATCGGCGCCGGTGCGCCGGAATCCGCGACGATTGAATCGACGGCAAAGCTGGCCGGATAGCCCACGCTGTCGGCAGGTCCGGTGATGGCGGCCACCACGAAGATCTTGGCGCCGATGTTCTGGGACTGGGTCTGGTCGCCTGCCAGGGCTTGCTGGATATGAAGCTGCCGGTGCACGACATACCGCAGCGCGCTCGGTCTGTATCGGACCGCTTCCGGCGTGCGCGTCGTGGGAGGTTCCGGCGCAGGAGACGTGGCCGGAGCGTAGGGAGGAGTCGCGGGGGCCGGGGACGGGGGGGACGGCGCTGTCCCGGCTCGCGTGCCGGAGCAGGCGGCGGTCAGCGCCGCCGCTGCAAGGAGCCGCAGCCGCTCACGCCTCACGGGACTCGCGTTCGGCCTTGGTGCGTCCGAAGACGGCTACCATTTCGGCGCCTTCGCTGGCGACCCGGAGCAGCTTCCAGCCTCGCTTCCGCATGTCGGCACGCCACCCGATGAGCTTCTCCCATTCCTGCGCGGTCGTGCGGAATACCCGCAGGTCCGCCACCTGCTCCCAATGCGCGGGATATGGCTTCAGCGGTGAGGTCATCGAGAGGCGGGCGGTAGGGCCATAAGCCGAGTTCTGTTTACCCGCCGAGGCGGGCAGATGGTCATCTCTCTGGGATGGCTGTCGCCAGCCACCTCACGCGGCCTCCCACCGTTTCACCCTTACCCTTGATCTTCAGGGCGGTTTGTTTTCTGTGGCCCTCTCCGTCGCCTTGCGGCGCCCAGGCGTTACCTGGCAGTCTGCCCTAGGGAGCTCGGACTTTCCTCGACACGCCTTTCCAGCCGGCATGCCGCGACCATCGCACCCTACCGCCACCCGTAGGAAAGCTACCGGGCCTCGAAGGGTCGGGGCAAGCCTACCGGGCCAGCCTGCGCAGCAGGCGTCCCAGGCTGTCCGGCGGCAGGCGCCACGCCGGACCGGCTCCTACTGGCTCCTCCGTCGAGACCCAGAAGCCGTCGCTCTCGGTGAAGACCAACTGCTTGACGCTGGTTGCATCACGTGCCCGCAGCGCCGCCGGGGCGAGTGCCACCGCATGGGCCAGGTTCAGTCCGTGGGCGTGGTAGAGCGCCAGGAGCTCGCGGGTACGGACCTCCGACGTGAACAACAGGATCGGGCGATCGGGGAGCGCGAAGCCCCGCAGCAACCCGAGGGTGAACCAGTCCGCGGGCGGCTGTGTCAGCCGGAAGGCAAAGTAGAGATCGCGCCGCTGCTTCAGCACCCGGTCTCGCAGTACGGCGGCCCGCGCCGCGACCTCATCCTCGAGCGCCCGATAGTATCGCGGGAGCAGGCCAGCGTCGCGGAGCGCCGGGTAGCGCGCCGGGAACGGCAGGGTGTCGAGACGCTCGCCGCCCTGGATGCCGCGCGTGAGCCCGGCCAGCCCGCGCCGCCACGCGGCGTCGCAGAAGTCCTGGCCCATGGAGTAGCCGCGGGGGCCGCCCAAATCCAGGCCGATGGCGATCACCAGGGTCCGCTGGTCGGCAGCCAGGCGGGCGAGCGCGCCGTACGCGGACGTGAGCCCGTCCGACCAGAGCGTCGAATCGAGGGCGCAGGGCTCGGGAAGGGCCTCCCCGCGCGCGCCCCGCGAAGAGTCCGCCGCGGCGTGGCGGGCGTTCCCGAGGTCTAGAACGGGAATCCAGGCGACGCTCGTGGGCTGGAGCCGTTTGGCGGCGTCCGCCCAAGCGTGCCGCACGGCCTCGCGCTCGTCCCAGCGCGTATGCAAGGAGTCCGTGCTCTCCGGGCCTGCGTCGCCGGCCAGCAGGTTGAATCCTCCGGCGTCGAGGAGCGAGACTATGGAGTCGAGCGACGCCCCGGAGCGCACCACGCGCCGCCCGTCCCGCGTCGCGAGCAAAGAGGTCCACAGTACGCGCATGCCCTGTTGTCGCAGCCAGTCGGGAACGCTCGTCGCGTGTGCCAGTTTCGGATCGGCCGGGACGGGCAGAGACATGGTGTCCACCTCGCGGGGGGGCGTGCCGGGCGGCGACGCGAGCTCGACCGGCACGGGGGCCTGGGTCAGCACCAGCGGTGTGGCGTGCGCGGCCGGGGGAATATGTGCCCACTCTGCGGGACGGCGGGTCCAGCGCGCGAGCGCCGTAAGGAACGCTCGCGTCCGAGCGAGTGCGTCGAGCTGCAGGATGGGTGCCGTACTGGGGCGGAATTGCGGTCCGAGAGTGCCGAGCGCGTGGCGACTGATGACGATGACCAACCCGTCTCCGACGCGCGCGGCCGCCGCCACGGCCGCGCGGGGGCGCGGGGCTGGCACGCGCGGAGCCCGCACGAACGCGTGGCGAGACGTCACCGCGAGCACCTGGGTAATGTCGCGGGCGGTGACGACGTTGTTCCGCTCGAGCGGAAACGGGTCGTACACAGAGCCGAGGGGCTCGTCCCCCACGGCGCGAGCTTCGGCCCACGGCTGCGGATGGCCAGTGGTCGTGGGCGTGCGACCCGTCGTATCCTCGAGGAGGCGGTCACCGATCGAGATCCCGGCGCCCACGAAATCGAGCCAACGATTCGCTGTCCAGCGGTCGAGATACCCTTCCCCGTCGGCGTCGTACCCGAGCACGACCACGCTGCCCCGCAGCACCCATTCCGTCAGCAGGGCAAGATCGCCGGTGTTCAGGGCGTCCGAGGGGGCCTCCGGCTCTCGGCCGAGCAGAACGATCAGCGTGCCATACCGATCCAGATCCGCGCGCGTCAGGTGGGGAAAAAATCGGCGGTACTCGACGTGGTATCCCTCGTCGCGCCACGGTTGGGCGGTGCCGTTCAACACGGCTGGCTCCGAGAGCGTGAGATCCAGGAGCAGGAGGCGGGTCGCCTGCGGCTGGCAGGCGGAGAGGAGACACACCAAGGCGACGGAAACTCTCATTTTGGTCGCGATTCCTCCGCCAGCCTTCGGAAACGTGGATTCGCTCTCACCGCGTCGAACTCGCGCGATTCGAGGTAATACCACAGTCGTGCCCCGCGCGGGCGCACCTGCTCCAACAGGTCGAGCGCGCGGGCCGGCTCGCCGAGCGCGACGAAGGCCCGGCCCACCCAGGCCGCGTCGGTCACGCTCGGCCCACCCGGAGCACCGATCTCCGCCGCCAGGCGGCCCACATAGGCGTAATCGGCCGCGGGGTCGACGATGAGAGCGCTATCGAGCCAGCGGATCGCCGGCCGATAGTCCCCGCGGCGCATGCGCAGACGCGCCAGGTTGAACAGCGTGATCGGTCGTTCCGGCTCGAGGATCAAGGCGCGTCGGTACATCTCCGCGGCGCTCGAATCACGCCCGAGCCACAGCAGGGTCATGCCGTACTGGTGATACGCCTCGGCGTTCAAAGGATCCAGCGCGGTCGCGTGCCGAAACGCGTCTTCGACCCCGGCGAACGTTCGTGGGTTCCGGAAGCTCAATAGGAATCCACGCGCCATCCAGGCATCGGCGGACGTGGAATCCCGCCGCAGCGCGCGGTCGGCGGCCCCAAAGCCTCGGGCGAGCACGCCGCCGGGCGGGAGTCCCGGGTAGACCCAGCCCCAGTCGAGGAACAGGGCGTATCCGAGCGCGATGCGCGCCGGCGCCGGAGCAAAGCCGGAGTCGAGCCGCTCGGCCGCCTCAAACTCGCGGATTGCCCGTCCGACAGCCCGCGGCGTGCGCTGCGCAAGATAGTAGGTCCCGTGGAGGAAGTGGTCGTACGTGGCCGGGTCGCGCGTGGCGCGTCCCGCGAGCGCGCTCCGCTCGGCGGGAGCGAGCTCGCCGGTGATGCGAGTGGCGATGGCGTCCGTGATGTCGGTCTCGATCGCCTGCAGGGCGGTGTCCCCGCGGTCGTACTGCGCCCCCCATACGTGCACGCCGTTGGCCGCCCGGACGAGCTCAGCCGTCACGTGGAGACCGCTAGGGGAGCGGCGGACGCTGCCGGAGACAAGGAACGCGACTCCCAGCGCGCGTCCCACGCTCGCCGGATCGTCCAGCGCGGCGCCCTGGAATCGGCGGACCGCGTTGCGCGACTTCACCGCCAGGCGGTCCACCCGTCCGAGACGCGTGATGATCGCTTCGGTCAAGCCGACCGCGAGGTATGCGAATCCCGTGTGCGCGAGCCACCGGCGCCTGTCCGGCAGGATGGCCCGAAACAACCCCGTCGCGTTCTCGGGCGGCGTGTCGAATGCCCCCCCTTTGATCACGTGACCGGCGACCCCCTGTGGAGCGACGCCAGCGGTCGCCGTCCATTCCCACGCGTTGCCGATCATATCCACGGCGCCGACCCATGATTTCCCAAGCACCGCTTCCCCTGCGGGAGCCAGCGTGCCGTGCAGCGAGTCGGCGTTTGCCCTGCCGGGCTGCCAGCGCTCACCCCAGGGGTATCGGAGACCCTCCGGGCCCCGGGCGGCGGCCT
Source organism: Gemmatimonadota bacterium (assembly GCA_003221045.1). Lineage (GTDB taxonomy): Bacteria > Gemmatimonadota > Gemmatimonadetes > Gemmatimonadales > GWC2-71-9 > AG41. Next base: position 15,245 of record QHUC01000011.1, read on the forward strand.
CCCACTCGTTTTCCGTCGGCAACCGGCCACCGCGCTGCCGTGCCGCACAGTAGGCGGTCGCCTCCGACCACAGGACACCGGTGACGGGCCATCCGTCCGGGGGCTTGGTGGTCGAGGGCGGCGTTCCTCCGCCGGGGGACGCGAGGCTGCGTTCGAATGCGGCGACGGTCACCTCCGTCGAATCGATGTAGAACGAGTCCAGGCGGACCAGGGTCGAATCCCGCCAGGGGCGGCCGCCCACCGGATACGCGCCGCCCGGCACGAGGACCATCCCTGGCGGCGGGCCCACGATTCGCGGGGGCCACAGTGCCCACGCCAGCGCCACCACGGCAGCCGAGCCCCCGACCAGCAGCCAGGCGCGCCGCCGTTTGGAAATCCGGCGTCCGGCTTCCGGGTCTGCGAGCATCTCGATGAACGCCCGAGCCGTAGGCGGTCGGTCGCCAGGCCGCTTGGCGAGCGCGCGCGTGAGCGCCCGTTCGATGTGCGCCGGAAGCGAGGGCCGAAGCGTGCGGATCGGTCGCAGTGGTTCTCCGAGCACGCGAGCGACGACCGCCTGCACGCTGTCTCCCGTAAACGGCGGCTCGCCGGCGAGCATCTCGTACAGCACAACCGCCAGCCCGTACACGTCACTCCGCGCATCGACACGTTTGTCCCCGCTCGCCTGCTCCGGGCTCATGTATTCCGCCGTGCCGACGGCGATGCCCTGCCCCGTGAGCGACGACCGCTCCCCCCGCTCCCCGCCGCCCCGCTCTTCCACGAGCTTCGCGATGCCGAAATCACTCACCAACGCGTGACCCCGCGACAGGAGGATGTTGGCGGGCTTGATGTCCCGATGGATGATGCCGGTGTCGTGGGCGTATTGCAGTGCATCGCCCACCTCGGTGGTCAGTCGAATCGCCTCCTCGACCGGGAGGGGCCCCTTCCGACTGATCCGGTCTTGGAGCGACTCCCCTTCGACGTATTCCATGACGTAGAAGAGGAGGCCGTCTGCTTCGTCGGCTTCGAACAGCGGCACGATGTGGGGATGCGAGAGCTGGGCGGCGAGGAGGACTTCTCGCTGGAAGCGATCACTGCCCAGGTAGGCGCGGGTGGCCGGCGCCAGCACCTTGATCGCGACCCGGCGGGCGAGCTTTTGGTCGGTGCCGAGGTAGACGGTCGCCATGCCGCCCTGCCCCAGTTCGCGAATCAGGCTGTAGCGACCCGCGAGGGCGCGGGCCAGGCGCTCGAACAGTGGATCGGCGGGCATGGCCGGACGGAGGTAAGGAACGCTTCGCTACTTACTCGGTGGCGCGATTACTAATCGCTGCTTGCAACAGCTGCCGCACGTGCCCCAGGTCTCAAGCCAGATTGGATCCTTGCCACCGTATGTATCCCTCACGATCCAGAAGCGGGCGATGCCTTGACGCCATTGGCCCGGAACGTGGCGAGTAAGCTCAAGCGCTTCCGGTAGTATGACCCGTCTCGCGTACTTTGCGGATTCCGGTATGAAGACGGATCGCCAGGTTCCGCCGGCACCCTTCTTGTCTACCCACCACCACGTCCACCAAGGACCGAGCCCTAAACTCGGTACCTCGACTTCGCTCCAGATTCGAGCGATGATACGCCCGCTGGCGAGGGCGGCGGAGTCGAGCGCATACGATTTCGTTTCAGGTTGGATTCTCGCCAGCTTCGCCCGCTCTGTCCCGATCTCGACTCGCTGAAAGTCGACGAGCGGCTCGTCCGCCGCCCCAAGCGTGGCGTCGAAACTCAGGTCGTCCTTAACGTATTGCTCAATCGCCGAGTCGGGGACGGTCATGACGTTGGCCGGCCCGAATGTCCTCGGCCCTGGGGTGGGTCGCTGCCCCTCTAGTGCCATGACGACAACAAGACAGATACCCGCCGCCACGCCCATGGGCACTGCTCCGCGTTCCGCCATACAACCTCCTAGCTAGGGCTCTAGCGCGTTGCATTCATGATCCCAGTCATTCTGGCAACCGTCTGGTGCAAAGCCGGCTCTGCCCCAGACCAAAGCGCAAGCACCGCGCTCGCCCAGCTTCTCGCCGTCCGCAAGTCTCCCTGCGCCGCGGCGAGCTCTGCACGTAGCGCCATCATCCGAACGAGACACCCGGCAAGCGGGAAGAACTGAAGGGTCGCTGAATGGAGGGCCACAAGGCTGTCGAGCGGGGCATCGAGTGTGCGGGCCGCGGTAGCGCTATCGCCCACGGCGAGCAGGAGGCGTGCGTGGATATAGACGCCATCGGGGGTCGACTCGCCGCTCGCGAGACGTCCGTCTTCTGCGCGCGACAACGAATCGAGGGTCGCTCGCACTCGCACCGTGTCACCGTGGGCGAGGCTCCATTGGAGCAGCATCTGCTGGCGTGGGCCGGGCGGCTGCACTCGGTGCGCCGGACGCAGTCCCAGCGCGTCAAACACGAGCTCGGCCGGGCGATCGAGTAGCGCGCTCCGGGCTGTAGACCTACGTGCGAGCGGGACTCGAGCCAACTGGTCTTCTGCCCGGCGTTCGTACGCCACGACGCTGTCCAGCGGTGCACCGACGGCCGCGTAGACCAGCAAGACAAGTCCCGTTTGTGCAACCTCGAGCGGGATGATGACCGGTTGATTGTCAGCGCTCCCCGACAGCCATGCGGTATCGGCGGTGGTAAGGAAGCGACGGGCAAGCGTCGGGCGACCCAGGAGCACCGCGACTCCCGCAATCCCATCGGCCGACCTGGGAGCGACCCGAAGGACGGAGTCGCCCAGGCGACGCGCATCACCGAAGTCACCCATTTTCAGCAGGATGCGCATGCGATTGGCGGCATCGCGTACGCGAAGCTCCGGCCGCCGCTCCAACTGCTGAGCCTGCGCGAGTTCTCCAACCGCGGATTGGGTCTCGCCGGCCTCGGGCACGAGTTTCCCGACCACCTCGAGAGCGCGCGCGCGCGTGCGATGGGCTGCCGGCTCGTCCGGCAAAGCGTCCGCGAACGAGGTGGCGACCTCCATCAGGATACGCCGATTGCCTGCGACCGCGGCGAGATGTCCCTTCGGCTCGCCGTACCCCTGCGCCGCGAATGCTCCGGGCACGGGATAGAACGCCAATGTGTCCGCTTCCAGCTCGGGGAACGCCTCCCACGCGGAGCCGTCGACGAACCCTTCCCGCCAGTACCAGCGCTCAGCCATCAAGAGGTGCGGCAGGCGGTCGACGGCGAGGCGCTCGAACGTCAGGTTGAACGCGGGCGCGAGGAGCAACGCCCGTCGATAGGCTTGCACGGCGGTCTCGTAGCTCCCGCGGAACGTGAAACGCGTCGTGTCTCGCGGATACCGGATCACGACTTGGTCAACCGCGTTGCACTCCGCCAGGCCGTACCACGCCGCGACATTCGTCGAGTCGAGAGCGAGCATCTCGCGGTACCTGGCACACGCGT
>QHUC01000196.1 GCA_003221045.1 Gemmatimonadota bacterium
GTTGGCCCGGCCGCCGTAGCGCCGGAAGATATTGTTCGGCTCCACCCCGTTGTCATGATCGAAGTTTGCCGACACGAAGTAGCGAACCACCGGTGTGCCACCGCTCACGTTGAGCGAGTAGCCCTGCGTGTACCCGTTGCTGAAGATCGGGCCGCCGTTCTGTCCTACCAGCGCGTTGTAATCGATCGACTCGACCGTGCTCGTGCTCGGGTTCAACCAGTAGTTCACCGGGAACCGACCTTCCGGGTTCATGAACCACTCCGAGCCCTGTTTGGCGGTCAGCTCCCAGGTCGGCGCGCCCACGGCGCCCTTCTTCGTGATGATGGAGATGACGCCACTCGCGGCTTCCGTGCCGTACAGCGTGGCCGCGGAGGGGCCCTCGATGATCTCGATGCTTTGAATGTCCGACGGATCGTAGTCGTTGAGACGAGAGATCACGCTGGAGCCGAACGCCTGCACATTCGGGCCGGTGCTCTGGTCGTTGTCGACGCGAATGCCGTCCACGTAGAGCAGCGGGTTGTTCAAGAGCGAGAGGCTCGAGATCCCTCGGACCCGGACCTTCGATCCCGAGCCCGCCTGACCGGTGCCGGGCAGGATCTCGACCCCCGGTGCGCGGCCGTTGATGAGCGACTGCACGTCCGAGACCGGCGCACCAAGCGCGGTCACGTCGGCCGCGTTGATCGTGGGCACCACGTTCCCGATGGCTCGCTTCTCCTGGCCGCCGGCCGTACCCGTGACGACCACCGCGTTCAGCTCGATCGGCGCCTGGACCAGGGTGAGGAGGACGCGCGCGTTGCCCACGCTGACGCTGCGCGACAATGGCAGGTAACCGATAATCCGCGTCGTGAGCGTCACCTGCCCCTCCCCGAGCCCCGTGATCCGGAACCGGCCGGCCGCGTCGGTGATCGCCGTGCGACCCTCGCCCGCGCTCACCTGCACCGCCGGGAGCGGGCGCAGCGAGCCTTCGGCGACGACCGTACCCGCCACGAATCCCTGCTCTCCCGGTTGCTGTTGGAGACCGTAGGCGAAGGCGGGTGCGGCGGCGAGAAGCAGAACCTGGAGGAAAGAGCACGTCAGGGATCGCATGGCCTGTCTCCACAAAGAACGGGGTGTGCTCGACACTGGATCACAACTCTCCCTCACGGCACGGCGTCGTACGCCGCCGCCGCGATCTCCCCTACCGCTTGCGCGATCGTCCGCTCGATGGCGCCCTGCTCCGCCGACACCGGCACGTTGTTCGCGTACACGGCGAACGCGAGGCGTCGCCCGGTCGCGGTCGTCACGTAGCCCGCGAGGCCTTTGCCGTTCACCATCAGCCCGCTGTTCAGATGATCCACTTCGACGTACGTGCCCGTCTTGGCCTGCACGTGGCCGGCGGCGGGCGAATCCGGCTGCACCTTCCACAGGGTGCCGTCGCGGCCCAGCACCGGGAGCGCGGCGAGATACGCCGGGAAATACGGCCGCGTGGCCATGTAGGCGAGGAAGCGCACCATGAAGTCGGGGGCGAAGTGCGCCGCCCCACCGGCTCCGTCGCCCTGCGACGCGCCGCTCAGGTCGAGCCCGGCCCGCTCGAGCAGATCGTGCTCGAGCTTGAACCCCGCCTTCGCCGAGCCGTCATGCGCGAGGACTCCGCTCAGGATGAACGGCATCATCGATGCGTGCAGGTTCTGGCTCACCTTCAGCGTGACCTTCGCCTCCTCGGTGAGCGGTGGCGACACGTGCTCGGCCACGAGGTTCTCAGGCGTGTAGGCCGACGCGAGGGCCTTGAAGTCGTGCCGCACGCCGGCTGGGCTCACGTCCACGCGCACGCCCCGCGCCTTGAGTGCTTCCACCAGCACGACCTCCGCAAACCGGCTCGGCTGCGGCACCGCGTAGCTGAAGAGCCACGCCGGCTTGCCCGCGGGGAACCGCCCCGCCACGGTCACCGTGTGTGAGCCGTCGGGGGCGGCCGAGTCCGAAGCCCAGCGGATCTCGGGCTGCGAGTCGGCCACGGACGTGGTCGCCTGATTCACGAAGCGCACGTAGCTGGTGGCCGGTGACGGCGTGATGGTCACCGGATCGCCGGGCGCGGCACCGGGAGCGACGGTCACGTCCACCAGGTTGTCGTTCACCGCCACCGGCGAGATCACCACGCCCGTGCCGAGCTCGCGCTCGCCCTCCGGAAAGAGACCGATGTCGATCAGCACGTGACCCTTCACGCGCGTGATGTGGTGCGCCGCGATCTGATCGACCAGCTCGTGGATCACGAGCAGCGGATCGCCCGGCACGGCCTTGGTGTCGGGGCTGCCGTCGTAGGCGTGGTCCTCGTTCTCGAACGCGAGCGTGCCGTCGGGCTGGATGCGTCCGGACAGGTTGGGGTCGCCCGCCGCCACGAGCACCAGGTCGCCGTCGAGCGTGCCGTCCATCTTGATCGGCCCGGTGCGGTAGATCCGGGTGTGGAACCGGTAATCGGGGCCCAGCAGCTCGAGGCCGGTCCCTTCGGTCACGAGCTTTGTCGTCGACCCGGGAACGAACAGCTTGTCCGCGTTGAGGGTGAACAGCGGCGTCTTCGAGTCGAGATCGTAGAACGCGACGCCGAAGCTCGAGCGGCGGTACTCCGGCCGGCCGACGATCTGCTGGACGCGTTCGGCGAGCGTTGCCGGGCCGGTGGCGGGAACGGTCTGGCCGCGTCCTTGCGCGGGGAGGGTTGTGAAACCGACGACTGCAAGCCACAGCGCGGCGACGGCCGTCCGATGCATGCGAGCGCTTCTCAGAGCGAGGGGGCGGGCTATAATGTGTACAAAGTCGTGTGCAGCGCAAGGTGCCGGATGGGGTGATGGACGCCAGGGATTGTATACCTTATCGTATACCTGAATGGAACATTTGCCCGCCGGCCCCGGCAACACCAGCGTGACGCATGCGCCCCCCCTGCCCCCCGACGGGCTGCACGTCCGCCACCTCCGCACCCAGGAGGAGTACGTCGCCTGCGTCGCGCTGCAGGAGGAGACCTGGGGCGCGGACTTCAGCGAGCGCGTGCCCGCCGCTATCCTCAAGGTCAGCCAGCGGCTCGGCGGCATTACGGCCGGCGCCTTCGACGCCCAGGACCGGCTCCTCGGCTTCGTCTTCGGCATCACCGGCGTCGAGAACGGCCGGCTGGTCCACTGGTCCGACATGCTCGCCGTGCGGCCCGAGTATCGCGACCACGGCATCGGCCGCCGCCTGAAGCA
>QHUC01000143.1 GCA_003221045.1 Gemmatimonadota bacterium
GTCGCTCTCGTCGATCGGACTGCCCGCTACCAACGGCTTCGTGGGAGAGTTCCTCGTCCTCATCGGCGTGTTCCGGTCCTATCCGTTGGCGGCCCTCGTCGCGTCGACAGGCGTGATCATCGCGGCGATGTATTTGCTGCCCGCGCTCCAGCGCGTGATCTACAATCCACTCGACAAGCCGGCGAATGAGAAGCTCCCCGACCTCTCGCCCCGGGAGCTCGCCGTCCTGGTGCCCTTGATCGCCTGCATCCTGTGGATCGGCGTGTACCCACAGCCGATCCTTCGCCGGATCGAGCCGGCGTCGCGGCAGCTCATCCAAACCGTGCGGCTGAACGCCGCCTCGTTCTCGGCGGCCCGGTGAGCCTCGACCTCTCGATCCCGACCGATCTGCTCCGTGCGCTGGCCCCTGAGCTCGTTCTCACGGTCGCGGCGATGGTCGTCCTCCTGGTCGCGGCGTGGCGTCACGAGACCTCGGCCGACACGCGGGTCATCGGCTGGCTTACACTGGCCGGCCTCGCGGCTGCCGGCGCGGCGGTGGGCTGGCTCTGGTGGAACGGCGCGCGGCCGACCGGCGGTCCGGCCATGATCGCCGTGGACGACTTCCGGCTGGTGGTCGACTGGCTGCTGCTCGGCGCCACCGCGCTCACGGTCGTTCTGTCGTTCGACTATCTCGAGCGCGAGCGCCTGCTCGCGCCCGAGTACTTCGTGCTGCTGGTGTTCGCCACGCTGGGCATGATGCTCATGGCCGGCGGCGACGATCTGATGGTCGTGTTCCTCGGCCTCGAGCTGATGTCGGTCTCCGTCTACGTGCTGGCGGGGATCAACCGGCGCAGCCCCGCCGCCGCGGAAGCGGCCCTCAAGTACTTCCTGCTCGGCGCGTTCGCGTCCGGCTTCCTGCTGTACGGCATCGCCCTGGTGTACGGTGCCACGGCCGCCACCAACCTGACTCAGATCGGGATACAGGTGCGGACCCTCGGGCTCACCAACAGCCCCATGCTCCTGATCGGTCTCGGACTGCTGCTCGTCGGCTTCGGGTTCAAGGTCGCGGCCGTGCCGTTCCACATGTGGGCGCCGGACGTCTATGACGGTTCGCCGACGCCGGTCACGGGATATATGGCGACGGCGGTCAAGGCCGCGGCGTTCGCCGCTCTCTACCGGGTCCTGACCGAAGCGTTCGACGGCGTCGTCGCATGGCACGAGATCGTGTCGTGGCTCGCCGTGGCGACGATGGTGGTGGGTAATGTCGTCGCCCTGGCCCAACGCACCCTCAAGCGCATGCTCGCCTACTCGTCGGTCGCGCACGCCGGGTATCTCCTTGTCGCCGTCGCGGTGGGCGCCGAGGCCGGCGCCGCCGCGCTGCTGGTCTATCTCGTCGCCTACGCGCTCACCACGCTGGCGGCGTTCGGCCTGCTCGCCGCCCTCGGAAGGGACGGCGAACGCGACGTCCGGATCGACGACCTGGCGGGGCTCGCCCAGCGACGGCCCTGGCTCGCCTTGGCGCTCGCGGTGTGTATGCTGTCGCTGCTCGGGTTCCCGGGGACGGCAGGATTCATCGGCAAGTGGTACATCCTTACCGCGGCGGCGGATGCGGGGCGTCTGCTGCTCGCCGCCGTGCTCGTCCTTACGACCGTCGTGTCGGCAGGCTACTATCTCCCGGTCATCATGGCGGTGTACATGAAGCCGGAACCGTTCGAGCAAGCCCACGCGGGCGTGCGCCTCGGTCGCCTCGGAGGCCTGGTCGTCGCCGCGTCCGTGGCCGGCCTGCTCTTCTTCGGGGTTCGTCCGAATCGGCTGCTCGATCTGGCGAAGGCAACGGGCGAGGGATTGCACCCCGCTCCGGTGCCGGCCGCCAGCGCCACCGCGCCGCTCTCGTCCACCCCCATCGGGCGCTAATCGCCGGCGGGTTTTCGTGAAGCTCCCCGCCGCCATCTTCCGCGAATACGACATCCGCGGCACTGTGGGCGACCAGCTCACGGTCGACGTCGCGCGCGCCATCGGGCAGGGCATCGCGACCATCGGGTGGGACCGCCTGGGACGTGCGCCGAAGCTCGCCGTGGGACGTGACAACCGTCCCTCCGGAGCCGAGTTCGCGGGCGGCGTGCAGGCGGGCATCGCCGCCGCGGGCGGCCTGGCCGTGGACGTCGGGGAGCTCCCCACACCTGCGCTCTATTTCGCGACCCACACGCTCGACGTGGACGGCGGCGTCCAAGTCACCGGGTCGCACAACCCTCCCGAATTCAACGGGTTCAAGCTCGTGCTCGGCCCCGAACCGATTTATGGAGCCGAGATCCAGGGATTGCGGCGCCTGATCGAGGAAGGCCGCACGCCGGCGCGCAAAGGCGGCAGGCGCATTGAGGACCGCACAGTACTCCACCGCTATCGCGACGCGATCGTCGAGCGGAACGGCCCGCTTCCGCGCAAGGTCAAGGCCGTCGTGGACTGTGGCAACGGCGTCTCGAGCCTCATCGCCGTGGACACCCTGCGGCGCCTGGGCGCGGAGGTGGTACCGCTCTTTTGTGAGTCCGACGGCAGGTTCCCGAACCACCATCCCGACCCGACCGTGCTCGACAACCTGCGCGACCTCCAGGCGGCGGTACGGCGCGAGCGGCCGGAGCTCGGGATCGCCTTCGACGGCGACGGCGATCGGATCGGTGCCGTGGACGAGCAAGGCCGTCCGGTGTTCGGCGATCAGCTGCTCGTGCTGCTCGGCCGCGACGTCGCCCACCGGCTGGGGCGGGGGGGGCGGGGGCAGCCCGTGATCTTCGACGTCAAGTGCTCCGAGGTGCTGCCGCGAGAGCTCGCGCGAGTCGGCCTCGAGCCCGTCATGTGGAAGACCGGCCACTCCCTCATCAAGCAGAAGATGAAGGAGACGAACGCGCCGCTGGCGGGCGAAATGAGCGGTCACATGTTCTTCGGGGGCGATTGGTTCGGGTTCGATGACGCACTCTTCGCCGCCGCCCGGCTGTTGCGGTATGTGGCGGACCAGGGCGGGCCCCTCTCCCGCCTCCTGGCGGACCTTCCCGTGACGATCGCCACGCCCGAGCTGCGGGTCGATTTCCCAGACGACCGCAAGTTTGAGATCGTCGAGCGCGCGGCTCGACACTTTGGCGCGAAATATCCCGTGTCCACGCTGGACGGCGTGCGCATCAGCTTCACGGAGGGATGGGGGCTGTTGCGGGCGTCGAATACACAACCGGTGCTGGTCCTCCGCTTCGAGGCGGCGACCCCTGCGGCCCTGGCGGCCTACCGGACCGAAGTCGAGAGCTGGCTCGCGGCGCAGAGCGTCAGCACGTGAAGCCTGCGGCTCGCCGCTGGGCGCTGGTGCTGGGCGTCGCGCTCCTGGTGGTCGTGCTCGGGGGAGGCCGCTGGCTGGCCCTCGAGACCGCCGAGCGCGCCTGGGCGGCCACCATCCCCGGCGGGAGCGCCTACATAGCCGAGCGTGGAGGCCGTTCCTCAGCAATTCCTCCTCGCCGGCACGATCGGGTGCGGACTGGTAGGCGGGTTTCTCCTCACGCTCGGCACCGGCGATTGGTGGATGTACGCCGCGCTCTCCTCTCGCGCACCGCTGTTCGGTGTGGCGGATCCCGTGCTCAACCGAGATCTCGGGTTTTACGTAGCGCGGCTGCCGTGGACCGAGCGGTTGCGGGCGTTCGCCGTGCTCGCCGTGAGCGCGACCACCGCCGTGGTTGCGCTGCTCTACGTGGGGATCGGATGGCTGCGGTTCCGGCGCTGGCTCCCGTATGCCAACGCGCACGCCCGCGCGCACCTCGGGCTCCTGCTTGGATTGCTGGCGATCACGCTCGTGTGGGGTGCGCTCCTCGACCCTGCTGAGACCGTCGCGGGACTGCACGGCACGCTCACCCAGCGCGCGCTCGATCTCCGCCTTCCTGCGGCACCGATCGTCGCCGCCTTCGGGGTCGCCGCCGCCGGGGCGAGCCTGGTCTGGGGACTGCGGGAGCGACCGCTCCTGGTCGTGTCCGCCTGGGGCGCGCTCTGCGCCGCAGAGCTCATCGGGTTCACCGTTATTCCCGGACCGCTCCCTCCTCCCGGATCGCACGAAGCCCTGGCGCCACTCGCTGACACCGCGCTCGCATCCGCACAACGGCGGCTCGAGGGCATCGCGTTTGGCACGCCGGCACCGATGGAGCGCGCGCCACGGGGGTTCGCCGGTCCCGAGGCGGCGGTCGCCGTGCTCCCCATCTGGGACGCTGCGCGCATCATGGCCACGACGGCGGCCCGACCGGATCTCGGGGGCGGACGGGCGACGCCGGTGAGCGCCGCACTCGCCGCGCATTCGCTCGCGGGTCGCCCGACGTGGGTCGTCGCGTTTCGGCCGGCGCTCGACAGCGGCCTCGCCCCGAGGCAGCCGCCGGACTGGGCGGCGCTGCATCGCGGGCAGGGAGCCCGCGCGCGGGCCCCTATGGCGGCCATGGAGGACGATTCCGTCCTCGAATTCGCGGCCGGGGCGACGCGCGACTCGACTACCTGGTTCGGACCGCATTTCGACGAATTCGTGGTCGCATCCCCCGACACATGGCCGGCGTTTCGACAGTCCGGCGTCGCGCTCTCCGCATGGTGGCGCCGCATCGCCCTCGCCTGGGCCCTCCAAAGTCCCGCGCTCGCCCGCCGGGAGACGGACGGCCTCGTGCTCTTGTGGCGACGCGACGTCCTCGCGCGACTCCGGCAACTGGCGCCGTTCGCGACCTTCGACGAGCCGGTGCCGGTCGTAACCGATAGCATCCTCTGGTGGGTGACGTACGGATATCTCGACGCCGAGGCCTTTCCAATCGCCCGACCGGTGGACATCGACGGCCGCTGGCTCCGGTACTCCCGCGCCGCTCTCGTCGTGACGGTGAGCGCCACAACGGGTGATACGCGCTTTCACCTGGCTCCGGGCGCCGATTCGGTCGCCGCCGCGTGGGCCACACTCCTCACGCCGCTCGTCAGCCCGCTCGACAGTCTCGTGCCCGCGGTGCGCGCTCAACTTCCGTTTCCCCGGCGCGCGTTTCGCGCGGCCGCCGCCCTCGTGGGGCGCTGGCGAAGCGACACGACCCCGTGGACCTCCCGGTTGCGAGAACCGTTCGAGCTGACGGCGCCGGCGTGGGACGAGGAGGGCACGACGGGCTCCCGACTCTGGACGGCCCAGGGGTTCGAGGCGGGGAGCACGTTCGCCGCCCTGGTGGCCGGCACGATGGCGCCGTCCGGGCCGCAGCTCTTCGTGTGGCGCCCCAAGACGGCGGCGCGGCTGCCACCGTTGCTGCTCGGCTCGCCGAACACGACTGCCCCCGGCATGCTGCGCATCTGGAGTGTGGCCGGCGGCCTCTTCTCGGAGCAGGCGCGGTTCATCGAGCCGGCAGGCGGGGCACCGCCGCAGGGCATCGACACGGTGTTTCTGTCCTGGCCGTCTGGCAGCGCAGGCCAGCGCCGCACTTGCCGCCGGCGACCTCGCGAAGTTCGCCCAGCTGTACCGGGAGCTCGAGCAGGTGCTCGGTGTCGGACGTCGTAAGCTTGCTCCCGTTCCCGACCGTCACTAGGTTGCGCCGCCGTGAACTCTGCACCCGTCCCCACTCCCGCCGGCACCATCGTCGTCGCACTCGGCGGCAATGCCGTCGCCCCACCGAACGAGCGGCCCACGATCGCCAACCAGTTCCGTCACACGCGCGCGAGCCTCGCGCCGATCGTCGACCTCGCGCGGGACGGGTGGCGTATCACCCTCGTGCACGGGAACGGGCCCCAAGTCGGCGACGACCTGGCGCGCAACGAGCTCGCGGCCGACCAGATCGAGCCGCTCCCACTGGGCGTGCTCGTCGCGGCGACCGCGGGGTGGATGGGCTACATGATCCAGCAGTCGCTGCAGAACGCCCTGACCCGCGCCGGCATCGCCCGCCAGGTGGTCACGCTGGTCACGCAAACGCTGTGCGATGCGAACGACCCGAACTTGCGGAACCCCACCAAGCCGATCGGGCACGCCCTCGATCCGGCGCGCCTGGCCCGGCTCCGGGCGCGGGGTGTGCCCGTGCGGGAGGAACAGCCCGGCCGCTGGCGTCGGCTCGCGCCGAGTCCCAAGCCGATCGCCGTCGTCGAGCGGGACACGGTCCGACATCTGGTCGCCGCTGGTCACATCGTGGTGGCATGCGGAGGCGGGGGTCCGCCCGTCTACGACGATCCGACGCTCCGTCTCGAGGGCATTGACGCCGTGGCCGACAAGGACCGGGTCGCGGCGATCCTCGGGCGGGATATCTCGGCCGACGTCCTCCTGATCCTCACGAACGTGCAAGCCGTCTATCGCGCGTACGGCACCCCGCACCAGGAAGCGATCCGCCGGCTGACGCTGGCACAGGCGGATCATCTGCTCGCCGGTAAAGAGCTCGGTACCGGGAGCATGCGGCCGAAGGTCGAAGCCGCAGCGGACTTCGTGCGCGTCCGGGGAGCGACGGAGGGGGCTCGCGCGATCATCGCCGAGCTGTCGCAGGGCCTCGCGGCCTTGCGGGGCGACGCCGGAACAACCATCAGCGCGGCGCCATCGTGAACCTGCACGAGTACCAGGCGCGCGACATCCTCCGCCGCCACGGAATCCCGGTCCCGCCGGAGGAAGTCGGCGAGACACCGGAGCAGGTGCGCGCGATCGCGCAGCGGCTCGGAGGTCGGGTGGTGGTGAAGGCGCAGGTCCACGCCGGAGGCCGCGGGAAAGCCGGGGGCGTGAAGCTCGCCAAGGACCCCGTCGAAGCGGGCGAGCACGCGGCTCGGATCCTCGGGATGAGCATCAAGGGCCTCGTGGTGCGGCGCGTCCTCGTGGCTCCGGCGGCCGAGATCGCCTCGGAAAGCTACGTGGGCATCATCGTGGACCGGGCGGCGCAGCGCCCCGTGCTCATGGTGAGCCCCGCGGGCGGCATCGACATCGAGGAGGTGGCGGCCCAGACGCCCGAA
>QHUC01000144.1 GCA_003221045.1 Gemmatimonadota bacterium
CTGGAGATCGCCGATATGCTCGGTTACCTCTGCAATGAGGGGATAGCCCGCTTTGAGCTCCTTGGACTCGAGCAACTCGCGGTACGTCGTCGCGGCGCCGATCTTCATGCCTCCACCGGCCTTCTTTATCCCCTTCAGCTGCGCCAGCTGGCCGATATCGATAAGCGTATCCGGCTCGGCGAGCCGGAACCTGAGCAACGGAAGCAGACTGTGCCCACCGGCGATCACCTTGGCGTTCTTGCCCAGCGCCTTGAGCGCGTCGTTCAGATTCTTGGCGCGCACGTACTCGAAGGATGTCGGGATCATGGCTTGCCTCCGCCGCCTCTCGCCTGCTGGATGGCGGCCCAGACGCGGGCCGGCGTGAGCGGTTTGTCGATGTGGACCACGCCGAGTGGCGCCAGCGCGTCGCACACGGCGTTCACGAGTGTGGGCACCGAAGCGATGGTCCCGGTTTCCCCCACGCCCTTGACGCCGAGCGGGTTGACCGGCGAGGGCGTGACGGTATGGGCCGTCTCCACCCTGGGCATCTGCGACGCCTTCGGCACCGCGTAGTCCATCATCGTACCGGTGAGGAGCTGGCCGTCTTCGTCGTACACGACCATCTCCTGCAGCGCCTCACCCAGCCCCTGGATCACGCCGCCGTGCACCTGCCCGTCCACGATCACGGGGTTGATTTGCGGTCCACAATCGTCCACGGCGACGTAGCGGAGGATCTTTACCGTGCCCGTCTCGACGTCGACGTCGACGGTGCAGATGTGCGTACCGAAGGGATATACGAAGTTCGACGGATCGAAGAACGCGGTGGCCTCGAGCCCCGGCTCCGTGCCCGGCGGCAGATTCCATGCGACGTTGGCCATGAGCGCCAGCTCGGCGAAGGTCTTTCCTTTATCAGGCGAGCCCGTCACGACGAACTTCCCGTCCTTCCACTCGAGGTCCGCCTCGCTCGCCTCGAGCAGGTGTGCGGCGATTTTCTTCGTCTTTTCCTTCACGCGCTGCGCCGCGAGTTTCACCGCGCTGCCACAGACCGCCGTGGTTCGACTGCCGTACGTCCCCCACCCCTGGGGCGTCGCCTCCGTGTCGCCCGCGACGACCTCGACGTTCTCGACGGGGATGCCGAACTCATCCCGACGGCCCCCGCCACCTGGGAGGGCCCGAGGCCACAGATCTCGCAGTAGGTCGTGACGCCGACGCCCAAATAGCGACCCGCTTTCCGCGCTTTGGCTTGCTCGGCGCGGAACTTCTTGTAGTCGAACATCTGGAGCGCTTTGTCGAGCGCGCCCTGGTAGTTCCCCGAGTCGTACGTGATCCCGGTGGCCACGGTGTAGGGAAACTTGTCCTTGGGGATCAGGTTCTTGCGACGCACCTCGACCGGATCCATGCCGATCTTGCGCGCGAACAGATCGATCATCCGCTCGAGCAGGAAGGTCGCCTCGGGCCGACCGGCACCGCGATACGCATCCACCGGGGTTGTGGTCGTATACACACCGTAAACCGTTCCGTCGATGTTCGGGATGGTGTAGGGCCCCGAATACATGAGGCCGTGCAGGATCGTCGGGATGCCGGGGGCCGCCGTCGAGGCGTACCCGCCGAGCCCCGCGTACACCCTGGTGCGCAGGCCGGTGATCTTCCCGTCTTTGGTGCCGCACAGCGCCACGTACTGGACGTGGTCGCGGCCGTGGATCGTGACCTTGTAGTTCTCCGACCGGTCCTCAGTCCACTTCACCGGCCGCCCCAGCTCCATGGACGCGAAGCAGACCAGCGCCTCGTCGGCATAGCCCGGGATCTTGCTTCCGAAGCCACCACCTACTTCCGGCGCGATGACCCGGATCTTGTGCTCGGGGAGCTTGGTCATCACCGACAGCAGGAACCGGTGAATGTGGGGGTTCTGGCTCGTCACCCAGCAGGTGAGCTGTCCCGTGCCCGTGTTGTAGCTCGCGCACGCGGCGCGCGGCTCCAGAGCCGTGGGCAGCAGACGGTTCTGGACGATGCGCTGCTCGACCGTGACAGGCGCTTCCGCGAATGCCTTGGCCGCGTCTCCCCCCGCGACCTTCCAGGTGAACGCGATGTTGGACGGCACTTCCGTGTGAAGCTCGGGCGCGCCCTTCTGCGCGGCCTTCTCGGGATCGACCACCGCATCCAGGGCGTCGTAGTCCACGTCGATCAGGTCGAGGGCGTCCCGGGCGGCGGCACGCGACTCCGCCACGACCATCGCGATCCCGTCACCCGCGTACCGCACCTTGTCGGTGGCGAGCAGCGGGTGGGACGGGACCTTGAGATCGCAATTCGGCACGTTCCAGGCGCAGGGGACCGTATTGAGCTTGTCCTTCAGGTCCGCTCCGGTGTAAACGGCCACGACGCCCGGTGCCTTCTTTGCCTTAGCGACGTTCACATTCTTGAGTCTGGCGTGCGCATACGTGCTACGGAGGATCGCGGCGTACAGGAGGCCCGGCAGCTTCACGTCATCGGTGTACGTGGCCTTGCCGGTGACGAGTCGCGGGTCCTCGCGCCGCTTGATGCCGGAGCCAAAGAGCGTTGCCATGCGGGCCTCCCCCTCCCCTAGCGCGCGCTCGCCGCGGCCTGAACCGCGGCGACGATGTTCTGGTAACCCGTGCAGCGGCAGAGATTCCCCTCGAGCGCGTGACGGATCTCCCCCTCGGTCGGCTTGGAGTTGCGGGCGAGCAGATCCGCCGCGGTCATGATCATGCCCGGCGTGCAAAAGCCGCACTGCAGCCCGTGCTTCTCCCAGAAGGCCTGCTGCAGGGGGTGCAAGGTTCCATTCCGAGACAGTCCCTCGATGGTAGTGATCGCTCGACCCTCGGCCTGCACGGCGAGCACGGTGCAGCTCTTCACCGCCCGGCCGTCCAGGTGCACGGTGCAGGCACCGCACTGGCTGGTATCGCAGCCGATGTGCGTGCCGGTGAGGTCGAGCTGGTCGCGGAGCACGTAGGCGAGTAGAGCGCGGGGCTCGACCTCGGCGGTCCGGGCCACGCCGTTGACGGTGAGGGTGATGGAGCGCTTCATGATGCCGACTCGTAATGGAGAGGGGTGGTAATATGCCGGCGGGGCAAGGGGCCGCAACGTGTCGCGCGGGTGAACCCGCGCCCTTACTCCGGTACGCACCCCCACGTAGCTTCTTCGTCAATGACGGCCCGGAGGAGGCACATCGTGAAACGCAGCGCACTGCTATTGCTCATCGCGGCCCTGCCGGCGGCGCTTACGACCGCGCGGCGCGGCCCGGAGGACGAATCGGTGTTCGTCCGCGGATTACGCCCCGACCAGCGGGAGGCGATCCTGTACGTCTGGACCAGCGACGGGGACCAGAAGGATCCTGATTTCCTGACGACGATCGACGTGAACCCGAAGTCGCCGAGCTACGGCAAGATCATCGCGACGACCCCGACCAGCTCCCCGGCCAACGAGGCGCACCACTTCGGCTACACCGTGAACGCCGACCGCATCTTCGCGGGCGGCCTGTTCTCGAATCGCCTGTTCATTTACGACGTGGCGAGCGATCCGAAGCACCCGAAGCTCGTGAAGACCGTGCCCGACCTGGCTGCCAGCACCGGCTACTCGGGACCGCACACCTTTTACGCAGTGCCGGGCGGCGTCCTGATCGCGATGCTGGGCTCGAAGGACGGCGGCGCGCCGGGAGGGCTCGTCCAGCTCGACAACGACGGCAATTTCGTGAAGGCCATGCCCGCACCGAACTACATGTACGACGTCGGGATCAAGCCGGAGCTGAACCTCATCGTGACGTCGAGCTGGGCGCATCCCCACGCGGTGAAGGCCGGCAACACGCCCATGGACCAGGTCGGAGACGAGGTGGTGGTCTGGGATTACAAGACCGGGAAGGTGCTGCAGGAAGAGCACCTCGACAAAGCCCCGCTCGAGGTCCGCTGGCTGCACGGCGCGGCGGCGCGCGGGGGGTTCATCAACTGCGCGTTCGGGAACAGCCTGTGGTATTGGGAGGTCGGGAAGGACGGT
>QHUC01000145.1 GCA_003221045.1 Gemmatimonadota bacterium
ATGCGATTGCGCTGCAGCGGGTGGCGGAGGCGGAGCGGTTACGCGGCAATTAGGCGACGGAAAGAGAAGCGACGGACGATAAACCGACGGACGGTACGGCGACGGAGTGCTTCTTCGCATCATCATCCGTCGCCTCTCCGTCCGTCCCCCCTCTAGCCCTCGCCTCTTTTCTACCCGCCTCTTGAGTACAACGCCTGATACGGATCCCGCCCCGGCTCCGTGAAGACGCGCACCTGAATCGCGCGAATCGTCTCCCGCAAGTCCGCCCGGGATTGTACGTAGATGTCCTCGAACAGATTCAGGTTCATCCGATACAGGCGCTGCGCGATCACGACGGCATTGTTGAGAGGAGCCTTGGCGAACCAGCGCCAGTCGTAGGTTTCAAGCGACTGTCCCACCGGCCCCGTGAGTTGCGCGCGGGCCCACCCGAAGATGGTGGTGCGGGCCCGCTCGAGGCCCGGCCCCGCGGGCGCCGCCGCATAAGCGGAGTCGAGGCGACGCGCGAGCTCGGCGTAGAGCAGGTCGAGCGTGCGCTCGTCGCGCCACCGGGCCACCGCGCGCTTCGCGTCGAGCGAGTCTCCGCGCGATCGGAAGAACGCCTGCGCCCCGCGGTACCCGACGAAGCTCGCGAAGCTCTCGTTGAAAGAAGTCTGACTCTTGAGATACAGCGTATTGTGGGCGAGCTCGTGGATGACCGTCGCGACGAGCTCCATGGTGTCCCGCTCCATGACGGTGGAGAGCAGCGGGTCTGCAAAGTATCCCAGTGTCGAAAAGGCGCCCGCGGTGCGCAGGTAGGTGTCGTATCCGTTTCGCTCCAGGTCCGCCGCCGCGCGCCGGGCCTGGGCGAAGTCGAAGAATCCCTTGTACGGCACGGTGCCCACGATCGGATAATGCCAGGTGTACTCGTGCAGCCGGTCGCGACGCGACGCCGACAGCACGAGGAGCAGCGTGTCCCGTCCGACGTCCGCGTAGCTCGTGAACGTTTCGCCCACGAGCAAGCCGAGCGAATCCGCTGCGTACGCGCGAGCGGCGAGCACGAGCTCGAAGCGCTGGCGCAGGGCGGGAGCGGTCTTGGGATCGCGAGTGAGCTTGTCGATGGCGCGCCGCTTCAGGAGAATGCGGGCTTCCTCGACGCCGGCGCGCGCCAGATACCGCACGTCCGCGCTCGTCACGAGCGTCACCACCAGCAGTACGGGCACGCCGATCACCACCCACGCCAGCAGGCGTCGACCGACGCGCGCCCAGTTGGGCGGACGGCGCTCGATTACGGGGTCCATCGCAATCCTACGCGATGCCGCGCGCCCAGGGCATCGTCGGCCCTGTACGCATAGTCCAGATGGAGACGGCCCAACTCCATGCTCGCCCCCGCGGTGAACGGCGAGGCCGACGTCGTCGTCGAGTGACCGACGTACCCCACACGCCCAAGGAGGCCCAGGCCGTGCGTCACCATGCCGCTTTCCACGCCGAGGGTCAAAAACGCGCTGCCCTCCGACGGCCACTGACCTTCCAGCGTCGTGAGGAGGCGGTACGTGCCCTGGGGATCGACGTAATTCAGCGTAAAGCCGGCTCGCGTGCGGCGCGGCAAGTGCAACCCGGGGCCAAGATCGCCGCCGATGTTCTGGACGCTGACGCCCAACGCCATCAGGTCGAACACAGCGATGGCGAGGCCGGCGTCGCCCGCCCAGGCGTCGAGCCGTGCTCCGCCGATCGTTTCGCGCGCGTACTTGATGGACGTGCCCAGCGCCACCAGTCCCGTGCGAAAGACGAGAGACGAGACGCCCAGCAAATCTGCGCGGGTGTAGCTCGGGCCCAGGGCCGCCGCGCCGGCTCCCCACGTGAAGCGGCTCACCCGCAGGGCCAACGCCCCGGTCGAGAGCGTGTTGCCCGCGGGATAGGACTCATATGCGCCTTCGACCGCCACGTGGTGGATGGTGGCGAGACCGGCCGGGTTGGCGAAGATCGCGCCCGCGTCGCCGACCAGGGCCGCTCCCGCCCCCCCCATGCCCGCTCCACGCACCGAGCCCAGCAGGGCGGGGAGACTGCCCTCGCCCTGAGCGACGAGCGCGGACGCGAGCAGAACGTCGCTCAGCGCCGTCAGGAGCAACGCACGGGGGACGCGCCCCTTCATCTATTGCAGGCGCAAGACGGCGAGCTGGGGAACGAGCGACGTGCGCAGGGCCGTCCCGGAACTAGTGGAAAACAGGAGCGTGAAGCCCGGCGTGCTGGGGGCCTGCTGCATCACGTAGTAGCTTCCCGACCCGGCGCGGAGCATCCCCGCGAGCTGTGCCGAGCTACCAGTGACGGACTGCGGGGCAAGCGGAAACTGCGCCGGCAGCTTGGTGTTGTTGCACGCGGTACGGAGGGTCGGGAACGCGGTGCGAAACTGCCATTTGACGTACTGCAGCTCAGGCGGCGTCGGGAATGAGGGAAGGTCCGAAACGTAGTTCGCGAGCGTCCACTGCTCGACGATGGTCGGGAAGGTCGTGCCGGTCCTCGCCACGACGTTGCCGACCCCAACTTGGTTAGTGGCCTCGAGCGACCGGGTGAACGTATTCACCGCGGCCTGCGTCGTGCCCCCGGCGAACCGGTCCACGAGAAAGCGGACGAAGAGCCAGTAGGCTCCGCGTTCCGCCAACCCGCCGATGCCGGCCGTGTCCACGAGGAAGTGACTCTGGGGCGCCGTGAGATACTGCCCAGCGTTGTACAGGTCGCCGAACACGAAGTCGCAAAACGTAGCCGTGTCCGGCAGGAACTGCCGACCGCCGTTCTCCTCCGCGTAATGCGACAGCCCCTCGTTGAGCCACAAGTCTTCCGGGAATCCGCCCAGTATGAGGAAGTGCTGATTGAAGCTGATCATATGCTGGAATTCATGAATGAACGTCACCGGCACGAGCTGCTTCACTTCGGTCGTCGTGTGGATGCAGCTCACGGTGCCGGACGGATCGGGGGACATGGAATAGAAAATCTCCGCGTTGTTGCCTCCCGAAAATCCGCTGATCAGATCGCCGCCGTAGAAATAACCCGCGACGAAGCCGAACGCCGGGTCGTTACACTGCGCCGAGGTCACGAGCGAGTTCACCTTGGGCGTCATGAGCACCAGCACCAGCCCGTTCCCGTCGTTGTCCGACTCCCGCCCGAACGCGGCGGTGTCGGTCGGGTACAGCAGCGTGTCGAATACCGCCGCGACGGAGTCGAGATCGGCCGTGGTCAGCGTGTCCCGCGAAGCATTGTCGACGTACACCGCCACGTGCACCCCAACGGTCTTCGCCGTCGCCGTCACGGTGGGATGCGTGGAGCAATTCAGGTTCCCGCACACCTTGAAGGGCTCGACCGCGCAGCCAGGGGAGCGGCGGCGAGCGGGGGGGCGGCGAGCGGGTTGCCGCCCAGCTTGAACGCCTGCGAGTCGTCTGGGACGCTGCTCGCTGATAGTGGGACCACGAGGTACTCGATGGTCGCGGAGCCTGACGGGTTCGCCTGAAACACGGCGCATCCCGCGGTCTGCGTCGGGTCGATCGCGGCGTAGGCAGCCACGCCGAGGTTCACCTGGCCACCGCTCGTCGCGGTGCATGCCGCCAGCGGCTTCGGCCCCGGCGGACTCGAGCTACAGGCCGCCGCCAGAAGCGACGACACCGCCACCACCCACAAGCCCTTCGGCATCGCGTGACCCCCCTCGTCCTGACCCTCGAGAGATTTCCCCGGCGCGCTCGAGCGCCAGACGGAAGCAGATCGGCCCTGCGACCGTGTGAACTCCAATCATCGCTACGAGCAGGGTCTCGAGGGAGACCCCCCACTCCGGGAAGGCGCGCCGGGCGAGCTGCGCCAGCACGACCGCCATTCCCAGCTGGGATATGAGGCCGAGCCAGCCCTCCCGGGCGAGGGCGGGCGTCACACCGGGATGGCGTCCCGCCCAAAGGACACCGTACCGCAGGGTCACCGCCCGAAGGCCGATGAGGAGGAGCACCCAGGGCCACCAGTCGGCCAGGACCCCCATCCGCAGCCCTGCCCCGCTCAGGGCGAAGAGCAGGACATACACGACGAGCGTGCCGCGTTTCAGGTCGGTACCCAAGCGATCGCCCTCGGCGGGCGGCGCGAAGCTCTCAAGATAGAACCCCGCCGCGAGGGCGATGATCAGGGTGTAGAGGTGCGTCAGGCGCGCGACCTGGGGCACGATGAACGCGACGGCCACGAGGAGGAGCGCGGTGTCACCTCGCACCAGATGAAGAGTCCGGTGCAACGCGTAGCCCAGGAGCAGACCCACGGCCAACGAAGCAACCAGGCCGCCCAGTGCCAACCCCGCCACCGCAAGGGTGACGGTGCCCGCGCTCCCGAGCGCCTTGCCCGCCACGATGACCAGGGCAAACAGGACCACCACGGCCAGGTCCTGCGCCACCGTTACGCCGAGCAGCCCGCGCGCGTACGGACCGCGTGCGTCGAGCTCCTCGACCATGGCCATCGACACGACCGGGGATGACGCCGCTGCGAGCGTGCCGAGCATGAGCGACACCGCCGCGCGATCTCCCCACGCTTGATGTGCGGTGAACGGAAGCCATGGGGTCACGGACAGCGTGATGAGCGATACTACGACGAAGGGAAACACAATCGCGCCGGCGGCGACGCGCGTCAG
>QHUC01000086.1 GCA_003221045.1 Gemmatimonadota bacterium
CAACATCCAGCCCCAGGTCATCCGTCGCACTGGCGCTGACGGCAAGCCCGTCGTGGACCTGCGCTGGGCGATCAACGAAGGCCAGCCCGCCATCGTCAACAAGATCGAGATCGCGGGCAACGACATCACCCACGAGCGCGTGATTCGCGAGGCGATCGTCCTCCTGCCCGGAGACGTGTTCCGACAGGACGCGCTCATCCGGTCGTATCAGAACATCTCGAACCTCGGCTTCTTCCAGCAGCCGCTGCCGTTCCCCGATACCCGCCCCGCCAACGACCAGGGCGACATCGATGTCATCTTCCGGGTGACGGAGAAGCACACCGGCAACATCAATTTCGGGGCCTCGGTAGGGCAGGGCACCGGCGTGGGCGGCTTCCTCGGCCTCGACGAGCCGAACCTGTTCGGCAAGGGCAAGAAGGGTCACTTCCAGTGGCAGTTCGGACAGAACATCAGCGACTTTCAGGTGAGCTACACCGACCCGGCGATCAAGGAGTCGCGCATTTCGGGGACGTTCGACGTGCACAACACCCGGCTGCGCTACACGATCGCCGACCTGGGCACGCTGAAGCGCGAAGGTGCGAGCGTGCAGTTCGGTTTCCCCGTGTTCAACGACCGCTATACCCGCCTCTTCTTCTCGTATGCGATCGATGACCAGACGTTCACCGGCGCCACCACGGGCCTCGCGGCGTTGAGCTGCAACAACTGCATCCGTTCCACGATCGGAGTCTCGCTGCTGCGCGATACGCGGATCGATCTTCCGTTCCCGACGGCAGGGACCATGCACTCGATCGGCATCTCGCAGTCCGGCGGCCCGCTCGGCGGCTCGGGCAACTTCCAGCGCCTCGACCTCGAAGGCCGCTGGTACGCCCCGCTGGGGCAGCTCGGGGGCGCCGCCAGCACCTCCCCCGTCAAGTTCGTGATGGGGCTGTCGTCGCGGTCGGGGCTCGTGTTCGGTAACTCGCCCTTCTTCGATCAGCTGTTCACCATGGGGGGCGTGCAATACGGCATCCCGCTCCGCGGCTACGACGAGTTCTCGATCACCCCGCGCGGCTACGATCCCACGGCGAGCAACGGGCAGGCGAGCGCGAGCTCCTTCGGCAAAGCGTACTTCGCGACCACCGGCGAGATCGGTGCGCGCATCTCGCAGATGTTCTACCTCTCGGCCTTCGTCGACGCAGGCAACGTGTGGGCGAACGCGGGCGAGTTCAACCCGACGCGTTTATTCCGCGGCGCCGGCTTGGGCGTAAGCATCGTCTCGCCGCTGGGTCCGATCGGCATCGACTGGGCGTACGGCTTCGACCGCACGGACAACTTCGGCCGGCCGGCGCCGGGCTTCAAGCTACACTTCAAGCTGGGCAACTTCTTCTGATCGGAGCGCCCGGCGCGTCGGGGCACCCTGGACCGTAGCCTTTCTTCATTGGGAGACCGTTATGAGAAGTGTGGTGACCGCAGGGGTGTGGCTGGGGCTCGTCGTGGGCGCGCCGGCCGTGGGTCGGGCGCAGGCGCAAAGCGCGCTCAAGGTCGGCTACATCAAGTCGCAGACGATCCTCGAGCAAACTCCGGGATACCCCGCGGCGGATTCGGCGTTGGGCAAGGAGCGCAAGGCGATCCAGGACACCCTGCAACGCATGCAGCAGCAGTGGGATTCCGCCATGAAGGCGTTCGACCAGCAATCCATCGCCCTGTCCTCGACCGCGAAACAGGCGAAGCAACGGGAGCTGCAAACGATGCAGCAGCGCCTGCAGCAGCGCCAGAACGACCTGGAGAGCCGCTTTCAGCAGCGCCAGCAGGAGTTGTTTCAGCCGATCCAGGCGCGCATTTTCGGCGTGGTTCAGGGGATCCGCGCTGAGGGCAACTATTCGTTCATCTTCGACATGGACGCGCCGAACAACAGCATTCTCTTCGCCGACCCGAGTCTCGATATCACCGCCAAGGTGATCGAGCGGCTGAAGCAGCCCAAGTAGGGCGCCCAGAGCCCGTGCGCGGCCGGCCGGCGTCTGAAGGCGGGGGCGGGGGCGGGGGCGGGGCCAGCAGAGCAGGCGCGGGAACGAGCGGCGCCATCGGTGCAGCTCCCGGCCGGCGGATCAGCGCCCGCGAGATCGCAGCACTCACCAACGGCGAGCTCACGGGTCCGGCCGATGTGACGGTCTCGGGCGTGGCGCCGCTCGACCGCGCGGGGCCGGACGACCTGTCGTTTCTTGCCGCACGACGCTATCTCCAGTACTTTCAACGGTCTAGCGCGGCGATCGTGCTCTGCAAGCCGGACCTCGTGCCTGACGGTACGACGGGGCCGGCCTGTCGCGTCGTGGTGCGCGACCCGCACGTGGCGCTGCTCTCGGTCATTCCCGTGCTCTATCCCGAGCCCGCCTGGGAGCCGGGTGTCCACCGCACGGCGGTGATCGGCACGGGCGCGATGTGGCAGGAGCCCGTGGCGATCGGACCGTACGCCGTGCTGGGTCAGGGCGTGCGGCTCGGGCGGAACGTGCGCATCGGCGCCGCGGCGGTCCTGGGCGACGGCGTCGTGCTGGGCGACGACGTGCAGCTCTACCCGCAGGTCGTCTGCTACAGCGGCACAATCGTCGGAAGCCGGGTGATCCTGCACGCCGGGGTTCGACTCGGTGCGGATGGATTCGGCTACGTGCCGGGAAAGGGCGGCGAGCTGCCACGCAAGATCCCGCAGGTGGGTCGCTGCATCATCGGGGACGACGTGGAAATCGGGGCCAACACGACCATCGACCGCGGGAGCGTCGACGACACCGTCATCGGCCCCGGTACGAAGATCGACAATCTGGTACAGGTCGGCCACAACTGCCGGATCGGGGCACGGTGCCTGATCGCGGGCCAGGCGGGCATCGCGGGAAGCACGCATGTAGAGGACGACGTTTTTCTCGCGGGGCAGGCCGGCCTGGCCGACCATGTCACGATCGGAAAGGGTGCGCGCGTGACCGTGCAGGGCGGCGTGATCGGCGACATCGATCCGGGGGCGACCGTCTCGGGCTATCCGGCGCGCAGTCACCGCGAGTTCCTGCGGGCCCAGGGTGCCCTGTATCGGCTCGCCCAGATCGTGGACGACCTGGAGGCGCTCGTACGGCGGACCGATGACACAGGGCGGTAGGCGCGGGATCCGGAAGAAGGCCGCCCTCTCGGGGACGGGACTGCACACCGGCGCCCGCACCGAGGTGGCGTTCTTGCCGGCGCCCCCCGGCCAGGGGATCGTGTTTCGGCGCGTCGATCTCGCGGGGAAGCCCGAGGTTCCCGCCCTCCTCTCCGAAGTCGAAGCGGTGGAGCGCCGCACGGCCATCGGCAAGGGCGAGAGCACGATCCAGACCGTCGAGCACCTGCTCGCCGCCGTCGCGGCGCACGAGATCGACGATCTGACGGTCGAGGTCTCGGGCCCCGAGCCGCCGATTCTCGACGGCAGCTTCCAGCCCTACTTCGAAGCGCTGGAGCGCGCCGGCCCCACGGAGACGGACGGCGAACCACTGGTGCTAACCGTGCCGGCGCCGTTCACGGTGAGCGACGGCGACTCGACGTACGTGGTGGCGCCCGACAAGCAGCTGCGCCTGACCGTGACCATCGAGTGGCCGCACCCGCTCATCGGCCGCCAGCACGGGAGCTTCACGGTCACGCCGCAGGAATTCGCGCGCGACTTGGCGCCGGCGCGTACCTTCGGGTTCACGTCGGAAGTGGTGGCGCTCCAGGCAAAGGGCCTCATCAAGGGTGCGTCCAGCGCCAACGCCATTGTGCTGGACGAACGCGGCCTCGCCGACGGCGGCCAGTTGCGCTGGCCTGACGAGTTCGTCCGGCACAAGGCCGCAGACATCCTGGGAGACCTGGCGCTCACGGGCGGACGCGTGCGTGCCCATATCATCGCGACGCGGCCTAGCCATGGCGGCAATATCACTCTGGCGCGGGCGGTGGCCCGTGCGGCGCGCCGGGCGGGCCCACCCAAGATGGACATCGGCCGGATCATGGACGTCTTGCCGCACCGCTATCCCTTCCTCCTGGTGGATCGCATCATCGAAGTAGAGGGACAGCAGCGGATCGTCGGCATCAAGAACGTGACGATCAACGAGCCGTTCTTTCAGGGGCACTTCCCCGGGCATCCGATCATGCCGGGAGTGTTGATCATTGAGGCGATGGCCCAGGTTGGCGGCATGTTGCTGATGGGCTACTTCGAGGGCCAGAACGTCGAGGACAAGGTGGTCTACTTCATGTCGCTCGACAACGTGAAGTTCCGGCGGCCGGTGGTGCCCGGCGACCAGATCCGATTCGAGCTCGACATGCTCCAGTTCCGCGGCAAGACCTGCAAGATGAAAGGCGTCGGCTATGTGGACGGGCAGGTGGTGGCGGAGGCGGAGATGATGGCCTCGGTGGTCGATCGGTGATCCACCGGACGGCGCTCGTCGACCCCACGGCCCACCTCGCCGGGGACGTCACCGTCGGCCCGTACGCCATCATCGGCCCCCGTGTCACCGTGAGAGGTGGGCGACTCGACGGTGATCCGGGAATACTGCACGATCAATCGGGGAACCGCGGCGACGGGAAAAACGTCCGTCGGCCAGCGTTGCTTTCTGATGTCGTACGTGCACCTGGCCCACGACTGCGTCATCGGGAACGACGTGATTGTGGCGAATGCGGTCCAGATGGCCGGCCACGTGACGATTGAGGACCGCGCGATCATCTCGGGGCTCGTGCCGATCCATCAGTTCGTACGGATCGGCACGTTCTCTTTCGTGGGCGGCGGCTCACGCGTGAACCAGGATGTGCCGCCGTATACCAAGGCCGTCGGCAATCCGGTCCATCTCTACGGGCTCAACTCGGTCGGGCTGCAGCGCGCCGGCTTTTCCCCAGAGGTGAAGCTGGCGCTGAAGCGGGCGTACCGGCTGCTGTTCAATTCCGACATGACCGTAGGTCAGGGCATCGCCAAGGCTCGCGCGGAGCTGCCGCAGATCCCCGAGGTGGAGAATTTCCTCAAGTTCATCGAGGGGTCGCAGCGCGGGGTGATGGTGTGAGCACGCGGAAGAGCACGCCGGTGCGCGTCGGGGTCGTTGGTACCGGCGCCCTCGGCTTCCATCACGCGCGACTCCTGCGACACATGCCGGGCGTCACGTTTGCCGGTATCTACGACAAGAACCCCGCGCGCGCGGCCGAAG
>QHUC01000087.1 GCA_003221045.1 Gemmatimonadota bacterium
CGTGCGGTATGGTCATGGTCGCAGCTTCGAGGACTTCTGGAACGATGCGTTGCAGCACGGCGGGATCTACTCCGAGGCTCCGGCGCAGACCGTGCGCCTCGGCCCCGAGATCTCGCGGCTCATGGGGGGCGCGGCCGACACATCGCTGCAGCTCACGACGCTCATCGTGTTCCCGTCGGTCGCCTTACACGACGGCCGTGGCGCGAACAAGCCGTGGCTCCAGGAGCTTCCCGATCCGGTCTCGAAAATCACCTGGCACGGCTGGGTGGAGGTGCATCCCGACACCGCGGCCAAGTGGCAGCTCACCAACGGCGATGTCGTGCTCCTCAAGTCGCCCCATGGAGCGGTGCGTGCGCCCGTCTGGATCACGCCAGGTATCCGCCCGGACGTCCTCGCGGTCCCCACGGGGCAGGGACACAAGGCGTACGGCCGATATGCGAAGGACCGATCCTTCAATGCCTTCGAGCTCTTGAGTCCCGACCCCGCGGACTTCGGTGGCCGGGCGTTCGTGGTGAGCGTCACGGTGACGAAGACGGGGGACCATCGCTCTCTCGCCACCATCGAAGGGGACGCCCGCGAGCAGGGGCGCGGCGTCATCGAAGTGCTGCCGCTCGACCGGGCACGGTCGCTCAAGCGCGGGCAGCACCCGTTTGCAGAGCGCGAGACGCCCGCCTACGCCGACCAGGCGTTGCAGGCGTGGGCCGAGGCCCAGCATCAGAAGGCATCGCTCGGCAACTACGCCGGCGAGCAACCGCGCTGGGCGATGGCCATCGACCTCGCGAAGTGTACGGGGTGCTCCGCGTGCGTCACCGCGTGCTACGCGGAGAACAATCTCGCGACGGTGGGCGAGGAGCTGGTGACGCGCCGGCGGCAGATGAGCTGGCTGCGGATCGAGCGCTATTACACGGGTGGGGGAGCGGGTCGGGTGGGCGCGGTCGTGACGCCGATGCTGTGCCAGCAGTGCGGTAACGCGCCCTGTGAGCCCGTGTGCCCCGTATACGCCTCCTACCACACACCGGACGGCCTGAACGGCCAGGTCTACAATCGGTGCGTGGGCACGCGCTATTGCGCCAACAACTGTCCGTACAAGGTCCGCTACTTCAACTGGTACAACTACGCCGAGCATGGTGGGGAGTGGGAGAGCTGGCCGGACCCGCTCAACATGCTGCTCAATCCCGACGTCACGGTGCGGGAGAAGGGCGTGATGGAGAAGTGCACCTTCTGCGTGCAGCGGATCCGCGGTGCCCAGAACCGGGCGCGGCTCGAGGATCGAAAAGTGGAGGACGGCGACATCACGCCCTCTTGCGCGCAGGCCTGCCCGTCGGAGGCGATCGTGTTCGGCGACCTGCACGACAAGACCTCGCGCGTGGCGGCCCTCGCGCAAGACCCGCGCGGCTATCACGTCCTCGCTGGGCTCAACACCCTGCCGGCGATCACGTATCTCGCGAAGGTGGTACACGGCGGCGCAGCGGATGCGCGAACCGATGGCTGACCGCCCGGCATCCCGGGTCACGTATGACTTCGTCACGCGCGCCATCGCGCGCACGCTCGGGACCCCGGGCAAGGGGTATTTCGCGCTGCTCGCCACGGCGGTCACGTTGCTCGGCATCGGCATCGTGTGCTTGCTGTTCCTGCTGCGCTACGGGCTCGGGCTCGCCGGCTACTCGCACCCGGTCTACTGGGCGGTGTACATCACGTGCTTCGTGTTCTGGGTGGGCATCGCGCACTCGGGCACGCTGATCTCCGCAATCCTCTTTCTGTTCCGCTCGGGCTGGCGCACTGCGGTGTACCGCACCGCCGAAGCCATGACCGTGTTCGCGGTGATGACCGCGGGACTGTTCCCACTCATCCATATCGGCCGGCAGTGGTACTTCTATTGGCTGCTCCCGTATCCCAACGAGCGCGGCCTGTGGCCCAACTTCAAGTCGCCCCTCATCTGGGACGAGTTCGCGATCGGCACGTACTTCACGGTGTCGACCGTCTTCCTCATCACGGGGTTGATCCGCGACATCGCGGCGGTGCGGGACGTAGCGACCGGATGGCGCAAGAAGCTCTACGCGATCACGGCGCTCGGGTGGCGCGGCACCAACGAGCAGTGGCGGCACTTCACCCGCGGCTACCTCTATCTGGCGGCGCTCGCGACGCCCCTGGTGCTGTCGGTGCACAGCGTGGTCTCCTGGCGGTCAGCCACTTCGAGAATCTCGCGAAGCTCTGCTTGTTGACGGGGCTCATCGTGAGCATGTCGTACTGCACCGAGAATTACGTGGCGTGGTTCAGCGGCAATCCGCACGAGCGCGCCGCGTTCTGGTACCGGGCGTTCGGGCCATTCTGGTGGGCCAGCTGGACCATGAACATCTGTAACGGGCTGCTGCCGTGGCTCCTGTGGTCGAAGAAGGTGCAGCGCTCGATCCTCGGGCTGTTCGTCGTGTCGATCTTCGTGAACATCGGAATGTGGTTCGAGCGGTTCGTGATCATCGCCGTGTCGCTCGCCGGTGAGCCGTTCGAGCGGTTCGCGAACGCGACCTACAATCCGACGTGGGCCGACTGGGGCATCATGGCGGGGAGCTTCGGCTGGTTCTTCATGTGGTTCCTCCTGTTCGTGAAAATCTTCCCGGCGGTGTCGATCTCCGAGGTGAAGGAAGTCCTTCCGGCGCCCACGCGCGGGAAGGAGCGGGTGGCATGAAGCTCGTGAATCCGCTGACGGCCATCTTTCATCCGCCGCCCACACCCGGCGTACTGGCCGTGTTCGGCCACCTCGATGCCACGGTCGACGCGATCGGCCGGCTCCGGGCTGCCGGCCACACGGACTTCACCGTCTACTCGCCGATTCCGCGTCACGAGATCGAAGACGCCCTCGACCAACCCGTGAGCCCGGTGCGGATGTTCACGCTGGTCGGCGGGATCGCCGGCTGCGCCATCGGCGCGTGGCTCACGCTGTACATGTCGTACGATTGGCCGATCGTACTGGGCGGCAAGCCCATCGGCTCGATTCCGCCGTACGTCGTGATCATGTTCGAGATGACGATCCTGTTCGGCGCGCTGTCGACCATCCTCTGCGCCGTGCGTAGGTCCGGTGCTGCCGTTGCCGTCTTTGCCGCCCTCGCCGCCCTCGCCGCCCTCGCCGGCCTTGCGTGCAATCCCGACGACGTGGTGCACCAAATCGGGTGGTTCTCCACTATGCGCCACCAGCGGAGCATCAAGCCGTATGCCCATCCGATTCCGCCCGTCCCGGGTACCGTCCCGGTCACCGGGGCCGAGCCGATCATGAGCCTGCAGACGGCCGACCGGCTGGTGAATCCCCGCACCCGCACGTCCGAATCCATCAACCGCGGTCGATTTGTCTACGAGACCTATTGCCTCGTGTGCCACGGCCCCGCGGGCCAGGGCGACGGTCCGATCTCTTCGGCGGCGGGAGGCCCGTTCATCGGCGTGCGCTCGCTCGTGAACGACACTATCGCGCGCCGCACCGACGGGTACATCTACGCGGTCATCGTGAGCGGGCAAGTGATGGGCCGCGGGCTGATGCCGATCTACGGCGACAAGGTCCGGGGCACGGATCGCTGGGACCTCGTGAACTACGTCCGCACGCTGCAGGCGGAGGCGAAGGCCGCCAGAGCGGGAGGCCGGCGATGAGCACGACGACCGCCGTTTCCCGCCAGGCGCTGGTCGAGAAGGCGCGCCAGTTCCCCGCGGGGACCTTCATGCTGTTGGGCGCGGTGCTCGCCATCGCCGGGGCCGCCGTATTCCTCTGGGTGCTCGCG
Organism: Gemmatimonadota bacterium; assembly: GCA_003221045.1. GTDB lineage: Bacteria > Gemmatimonadota > Gemmatimonadetes > Gemmatimonadales > GWC2-71-9 > AG41. The sequence continues at coordinate 3,762 of QHUC01000087.1, forward strand.
GGCGGACGCGCGGCCCGCGCGTGGCAGGCCTGGCACGTCAACTTCATGTTCTGGACCGGCCTGGCCCAGGGACTCGTGGTGTTCGCGGCGACGCAAAAGCTCGCGAAAGGACACTGGTCGGGGGTGATCATCAGGTTCGCCGAGGCGGCAGTCGCGTTCCTCGTGGTGTCGCTGACGCTGTACCTGGGACTCGTGGTCGGCCGCGTCCACATCTTCGGCTGGCTGCACGACCCTCGCCCTGATCTGGGCGCTTGGCTCACGACCAAGTTCTTCTTCGTGCGCAACTGGGTGATCTACGCGCTCCTCACCTGGCTGTCGTGGCGGTTCGTGCGGCACGACATGGCGCCCGACATCCACGAGCTCGCCGACGGCCGGCCGGCAGATCGCTTGGAAGGCCGGGACGTGATCTCACGCGAAGCGGCCTTCGTCGTGCTGGGGTTCGCGTTCGGGTACAGCCTGCTCGCGTTCGATCTCGTCATGTCGCTGGCGCACAAGTGGGTGAGCAACTTGTTCGGCGCGTTCTATTTCATGGGAAGTTTCCTCGCCGCGCTGATGGCGCTCGCCGTGCTCGCGGTGATCTTGCGCCGCCGGATGAGTCTCGAGGGTCTCTTCTCCGCCAAGCAGCAGCACGATCTGGGCTCCTCGTCTTTCTTGTGCCGTTCATCGGTCTCCTCGGCGTGCGTCCGAAGAAGCACGCACCGACATTCGCGGCGTTCGCGCTCGCGAGCCTCGCCGGCATCTGGCTCGAGCGGTACCTCGAGATCGTTCCGTCCATCAACGGCGGGGCGGGTCCGGCGATCGGACTCCCGGAACTCGGCGCGACCCTCCTCTTCGCGGGTTTGTTCCTGCTCTCCTTCGGGTGGTTCGGCGCGCGCTATCCGATGCTGTCGCCCCGCCTCGCCGCGGACGCCATCGAGCGCGAGCAACACTAGGCACACGCCTCACGGTTTCCTGACATTTGCTACGCACCTTCACTGGGGCCGCGCGGAATCCACGCGCGGCCCCTTTGACGTTCACGAGTGTACGAATTCGGCGAAGCAAAGCCGGTCCGTGGCCGTCCCTCGGAGCTACATACTTGGAGGTCTTATGCCGTCGAAGCTCGTGGGGTTTGCTGCAGGTCTGGTGGTGCTCGCCGCGTGCGGCAGTTCGACGTCACCGGCGGGCAGCGGTGGGGGCGGAGGCGGGAGCGGGGGCTGCACGCCGACCGCCACGCAGGTGTGTATGGTGGGTCTGTCGTTCAGCCCGACGTCGCTCACGGTCTCGGCGGGCACGACCGTGACATGGAACAACGGCAGCCCGACTACGCACAGCGTGACGAGCGCCACCGGTTCGGCGGATGTGTACGACAGTCCTGACCTTGGGGCGGGTGCGACGTTCCAGCACACATACAATACCGCGGGGACCTATCACTACTACTGCCGGTTTCACGGCATTAACGGCAATCCGCCAACCGGCATGTCCGGGACGATCACAGTGAACTAGCCGGCCGGACCAATACCTAGGGCCGGAGGGGTCGGAGCGCCCGCCGGAGCGCCGCGAGCGAGTCCGCCGAGACGGGCCCGCGGACGTCCACGAAGAAAGCTAGGGCATCCCGCCTGGCCTTCTCCATTGCTGCCGGAGGCGCCGGTTCGGGCGGGGGCGGGGGCGGGGGCGGCGCCGGTGGCGCCGAGTCGGGGCGATTTCGCGCGTCACGGCGCTCCTCGTCTGCCGCGGTGACAACGACGGCGTCGAGCGCGAGCGACGACGCCCGTCCGTTGATCACCTCGATCACGTTCGTCGAATCGAGCGCCTGCTCGACGATCACCAGCCCCGAATAGCCGATCATGCGCGCCTGGTAGATCCCGCGGATCGGGAGATCCGGTACCGCCAGAGGATCCCGGCCGAGCAGAAGGCGCGCACTGTCGACTCCGATCGGCGCGTCCTTCAATGCGTAGCCACGGTCCCCGAGGCTCACCATCTCCGGACGTGAGGGCGCCGGCGCGGCAGCCTTGGCCACTACCCCTCCATCGCCGAACCCGGGCGCCACTTCTCCGGCGTTCAGCCTGTTGGCTCCACGAATCCTGATGGCAGCGGCCGGCGGTTCAGCGCGCCTCTCCTTCCGCTCCCCCTCGACCATGCTCGGGGCCGGGGCCGGGGCCGGAGTGACAGAGCGCGCGGAAGGCCGGGCGCGGCGCTCGGATACTTTCTGGCGCTCTGCTACGGCGAGGCTATCGAGCGCGGGGACGTTCTGCGTGATCCGATTCGCGAGGTCTGCCGGGCGCTCGACCGTGCGCGCGAGGCGGGTGCCGCTGCGTTCGCCGAGGTAGGTCCCGATGCCGAGTGCCAGGGCGACCGTCGCCGCCCAGGCGAGGGGCAGCCGTACCTGCCACCAAAACCGTACCGGTGGCTTCGCGTGGCCGGGGCGGAACGCGGGCAACTCGCGTTCCGGGGGCGCGGCACGCGCGAGCAGTTCTGCCGCCCGCGCGATCAACGCCCGCTCCTCTTCCAGGCGCGTTCGGCAGGCGGGACACTGGACTACATGGGTCTCGACCGTCTGCGTCTCGGGCGGCGACAGCTCGCCGTCCAGGTACGCGTGCAGCGTTCCATCATCCACGTGCGACATGTTCACCCTTTTCTCCCGCTTCGTGCGCCTCGACCAGGCGCCTGCGCGCCCGTGCCAGCGTCGTGCCCACCGCACCCCGCGCGAGCCCGGTCTGGGCGGCGATCTCATCGTACGATAACCCCGAATCCCACAGCAGCAGCACTTCCCGGTCGCGCGGGGTGAGCTGCTCGAGCGCGGCCCGCACCTGCGCACGCTCGCTTTCCGCGTGGAGCGCGTCATCGATCGGGGGAGCGCTGTCCTGCGACTCGGCCGTCAGCAGCGTGAGGTGACGTCGCTCCCGTGCCGCGCGCCGTGCCTCGTCGCGTGCCATGTTCGCTGCCACGATGAAGAGCCACCCCCGCGGGTTCTCCGGTTTGTGGACCAGCGCTCGCGCGAACGCCTCCTGCGCGAGGTCCTCTGCACGCTCGGCGTCCCATACCTTGCGGTACAGGAACCGCACGAGCGCGCGGTAGGTGGAGCGATAGGTCTCCGCCAGATCGTCCGGCATCAACTCATGCGTATCATCGGAAGTCACTCACGAGCCGGTTGACCTCCCCGTCCGCCCACGTCGTCTTGCCGCCGGCTTCGATCTTGATGCTGACGCGGCGTCCGGCTACGAGCACGGCCGGCTCGAGCGTGGCGGCTTGCCGCAGCTCGGGGAGAGCGCGCAGCAGCACGAAGTAGGCATCGCTGAACGGCGCGACACGCACCACTTGTAGCGAGTCGCCGTGCGCGATGTCCGTCCACGTACTGTCGCGCCACACGAACACGCGCCCGCCCACTCGGACCGTCCGGTTCTCCGTCGCGGCGCCACGCGGGTTCGACTCGCCCGCGGCGGTGACGACGACGGCATCGAGCTGCAGTGAACCCGACATCGCCTTTTCCGCCCGAGACCGCCGCACGGCATCCGCTCCCGCCTGATCCTGCGGCGCTGGCGCGGGGGGCGTGTTGGACATCCCTCGGACCACAAACGCATTCGGCTCCTGGACGAGATAGGACGTGTACTCGGTGAGAATGCCGTATCGGAGGGCGAGCCGCTTCAGCTCAGTCACGATTTCCGGATTCCCTCCGTGCAGGCGGATCTCGCGCGAGAGGGCGCCTGCCTTGCGCGCCGCCCACAGCTGCTGGATGTACTCGGCGCTGGTCTGCTCGTCACCAAAGCGTGCCCCGGTCGAGAATCGTTCTTCGCGACCGTTCCTCCGTCCCGTCACCGTCACAGCCCGCTCCCCGCTCCCCGCTGCCCGGTATCGCCCAAACAC
>QHUC01000088.1:0-2811 GCA_003221045.1 Gemmatimonadota bacterium
ACGAAACAGAGTCGGGCACGTACTGGGCAGCCATCCGACCGGACGGCACCCTGTACGGCGAGGGCCAAGGCATCATCATGGGCAAGAATGGTGACGTGGCGACGTGGGTGGGCCAGGGCGTGGGCACGATCAAGGAGGGCGGTGCCGTGAGTTATCGGGGCGCCGTGTACTATCAGAGCTCGTCCCCCCGATGGTCACGCCTGAACAGGATTGCCGGGGTCTTCGAATACGAAGTAGACGCTCAAGGGAACACCCGCGCCCAAATCTGGGAGTGGAAGTAACACCGGTCCTCGCCGAGGCCAGGCGCGTCGCAAAACGAATCGTCCGCCTGTTGCCTGAGCGCCGAGCTTGACAGGAGGCACGTCACGCGCCATAGGTACCGTCGCGCCTGACAACCGCCCTAGGAAGGTCCCCGGAGAAGGTTCGGAGGGCTCCGATGCCGGACGTCCAACAATGGGGGCGGGTCTGGACCAGACACAATTGCCACGTGCGCCGTGGCGCGTGGTATCCGCTGCTCCGCCTCACTCCTGAAGCCGCCGTAATCGAAGTGAATCACCAGTCGGTCATGGTGCCTCGCGAGTACGTCCAAGTCCTCCCGGTGCGGCCCCAGCTCTGGTCCGTCGTCCCGCTGCCGGGTGACGCGTTCGACGTCCCGTTCGAGTGGGGCTCCCGCTACGCCGTGTGCCCCAACTGCAGCGAGCGGACTCACCTCCCCGCGGAGGCGCGGGAGATGAAGTGCCCACGCTGCAAGCAGGTGTTCGCGATCTCGTGGTCGGACGCGGAGTGGGCCTGACGAAAATACAAAAAAGGGAGCGGGGAGCGGGGAGCGGTACCTGACGGCTCGCGTTTGAGTGACGGAACCGCGCCGCGAACCGTCACGAACCTCTCCCTTCTCCCCTCTCCCATTTTGTCTTTCAAGTACCGCTCCCCGCTCCCCGCTCCCATTTTGTATTCTACCGTTTCAGACTCCACCCGACCGAAACCACCAGTCCCGCCAGCTGCTCCCGCCGTTCCACGGTCGCCGTCGCCGAGGGTGCGAAGCGATACCGCTCGAGCGAATAGAGCACCGCCGCGCTCGCCCGCCCCCTCCGGTATTCCATTCCCGATGCGACCGCGATGGCGAGATCGGGGTGTCCGAGCCCGTTCACCGAGACGCCCGGAAGGATCGCCCCGCGCACGATGCCGGTCACTCCGGTTTCCGTGAACGGGAGGTGCGCCTCCGCACCGAGGGCGACGGTCGTCCACGGTTGTCGCGCGAGAACCGTCAAGTATGTCCGCCTCGTGGTCCCCGCCTGGACGGTGAGCCAGCGGAGCGCCGCCACGTCGACCTGGAGGCCCGCTTCGGCCACGTCGCGGTCGATGGCGCCCGGGCCATCGGCATGGAACGAGCCGCTCCGCGTCCAGAGCCGGACGGTCAGCCGGTCACGCAGGCTCGCCGCTACTTCGGGGCCCGCGAGCACCCCACTCGACGGCTCGACGCCGTAGCCCGCGTCGACGCGGTGCCGCATGACGGACAGGACACCGGTCCCCTGCACCGTCCACTGCCCCGCGGCGGTTGGAGCACCGGCCGCGAGCGCCAGCAGCACCAGCGGCCCGGACGCATGGGCGAACGCCGGCCTCAAGGACCGACCCCGGACGCCGGCGCGATGACGAGTATGGTTTGGGCGATGCGCGCGTTATTGCGGCGCTGGATGGCGTCGTTGGTCAGCCGCCGCTCCTGCCGGCGGCGGGCGTTCGCCAGGACGTTCTCGGGCGCCTCCGCGTGATGGCGGCGCCACACGAAGGCGACTACGCCGGAGAGCGCCGCCGTCGCCGCCACGGTGGCCGGCAGCGCGGAGCTGCGGGAGCCCAGGTCTCCGTCGGCGAGCGCGCCGGAGATGACGAAGGCGCCCGCGGCGATGCCCAGGCCCTTGACGAGGTCGCCGGTCGCCGCCGACGGCGGGTAGCGTTCCGGGCGCAGCTCGCTCAGGAGCAGCTCGTGCAAAGTGTCTTCGAGCGCTGGCAGCTCGTGCCGGACGTCGAAGTACACCCGCGTCGAGTCGGAGCGTGACAGCAGCCGGCTCCGGCCGTCCACGCGCACCTCATATCGCCCGGGCGGCGCGAGGCGGCCGTCGGCCATCAAGCCGTTCCACGCGATCTCGCGCAGTCCGTCGCTCTCCCCCTGAAACAAGACCTGACCCGGCGTCGCATCCACCGACCGCACCTCCACGCGCAGGGTTGCTCCGTGGGTTGTAACGACGGTGAACGACAGCTGCTCCGTCCGCGGATCGAAACGGAGCGCGCTCACCTGGCGAGCTCCCACGGCGAACGTCTGCCGCCGGGCAGTGCGGAAGACCGCAACCTGTCCCGGCGTGAAGCGGCGAGGATCGAGGTCCGTGAAGGGGTCGCGCTCGAGGGCCGCACGGAAGTAGCGCGCCGCAGAGTCGGCCGATCCCACCAGCGCCAGCGACGCGCCGAGATACGCGTAGGCGTCGACGCGCTGCGCTTTGGTCATGCCGAAGGACCAGCCCGGCGACAGCACGCGCTCGAGCAGCGGCACGGCGCGCTCGAGATCCAGTCGCTCGTACAGCGCGTGCGCCTGCTGGAGCAGCTGCGCCGTGCTGTCCGACGTGCTGTCTGGGAGGGGGGTACCCTGCGCGACCAGCGCAAGGCTCGAGATCACGCAGAGCGTGAGGACGACGATGAGCTTCCTCACGGGCGCGCGCCGTCGCGGCTCGTGAGGGCGATCCGCCCGAGGGAGAGGGTCTGGCCGACCGTGACTGTGATGGTGGTATCGAAGGCCTGGTAGCCGGGCGCGCGAATCTCGAGCCG
>QHUC01000088.1:2921-8120 GCA_003221045.1 Gemmatimonadota bacterium
CGCGGGGGAGGGGGAGCGCCAGCGGCTCGGCCGCATCGCGGGAGCGCCGAGTAGAAGGGTGTGAGCGGCCGCGACCGCCGGGAGCGACCGGGTGGTGAGTTTTGGCACCGCAGCCCCGGCGGCGAGGTCGCACAAGACCCGCTCGCTCTCCCGCCGATCACCCTCGGAGAACGGGATCGCCTCGAGCGCCTCGAGCATTCCCCGGGTACTGTCGAAACGGTCGTCCGGATCCTTGGCGAGGGCGCGCTGCAGCAGGAGCACCAGAGCGGGCGGCACATCGTCTCGCGCCAGGTGAATGTCCGGTATGGGCGTGTAGAAATGGTGCTGCATGAGCCCGGCGAGCGTCTCGGACTCGAAGGGGAGCGCGCCGACGAGCATCTGGTACGCGAGGATGCCGAGTGAATACTGATCGCTCTGCGGCCGGGCGCGGTGTCCGGCGCACTGCTCGGGACTCATGAAGTGGGGCGTGCCGATGACGGTGCCGGCGGCCGTGACGGAGACGTCCGCCGCGCGGAGCGCGACGCCGAAGTCCGAGATCGAGATGCGACCATCGGCGTCCACCAGGATGTTGCCACCCTTCACATCCCGATGCACCACACCGCGCTGGTGCGCGAAGGCCAACCCGCGTGTCGCCCCCCGCAGAATCGCGAGGATCGCGGGCACCGGGAGCGCGCCCTGTGCCTCGAGGATCGAGTGGAGCGATCGCCCCTGCACGAACCGCATCGCGATGTAGAAGATCCCACCCACCTGCCCGACGCGATACACCTGGACGACGTTCGGGTGGTCGAGCCCGGCCACGAGGCTCGCCTCCCGTTTGAACCGCTCGGCAGCGGTGGCAGTGAGCCCCAGCTCGGGGAGCAATACCTTCAGCGCGACGGTCCGTTTGAGCGGCATTTCCGTCGCCTTGAACACGGCCGCCATCCCGCCGCGGCCGAGCTCGCGCTCTACGTCGTAGTCACCGGCAAACACGAGGCGGAGGCGGGCAAGGAGCGCATCCGAGTCTTCGGGGGGCAGTACCACCGTGGTGGCCGCCGGGTCGGACCCCTGAGCCCCGCAGTTCCCACAGAACCGCGCGCCGAGCGCGATCTCCCGCCCGCAATGAGCGCAGGTCATCGGATGCGCATTATGGCCTGACCCGGAGCGATTGGGTCAAGGTCGGGAGCGAATCGGTGAGCACCGAGCTTTCCAGCCGCGCCGTGACGACCGCCTTGCCGAGCGCACGGGCGGAGAGGGAGTCACCGGCGGCGTTGACCGCGACGATGGTCGTGTCGGACGAGCTGAGAGCCAGCCGAGGGTTGGGGACGGGGACGCCGTTGGCCGAAACGGTGATCGCGACCGGGACGGTCGCGCCCTGCGTCAGGACGCTGTCGCTCGACCAGGTGAGTACCACCCCTTCCAGCCGGGCTGAGGCGAAGGCATCGGACAAGCCGCAGCCGAGTGCCGCGGCCAGTCCTGAGGTCGCCGTCAACAGTGCTGCCAAGCGCATCCGCACAATGCTCCCTCCAGCCCTGGCGTGGCCGACGCGATGACAATTTTAAGGCAGTTGAGCGAAATGACCCACATGTAAGAGGGCCTCGTGGCCGGGACGTCACGCTCGCGCGCACCCGGTCGCTCAGCACGCCTGGGCATAAGAGTCTGTCACGCTTGACGTTATCGGAGGTGCCGTGATTTCCATCGTCATCGTCACCTTCAACGGTGCGCCCGAAGTGCTCGCGTGCCTGGCGTCGATCGAGCGTTGCGCCTTGGCATCCCGCACGAGGTCATACTGGTGGACAACGCCTCGGCCGACGGCACGGTCGACGCCGTTCGCGCGCGCTTCCCTTCGGTTCGCATCATCGCCAACGAGGAGAAGCTGGGGCTCGGCCGCGGGATCGCGTGGCTCGACACCGGGACGCCGGAGGCACTCCTCTAGCTGTAATTGACGAAGACGTCGTTCTGGTTCTGGGACGCCGCGCGTGGTCCGCGGCTGAAGCCGCGACTCGGCGTCTGCCGCTTGTATGTTCGGATCTAACATATGACCTCACGGTGCGACGCGCTTCTCGCCATAAAAGTCAGCCTGGGGCTGTCGGAAGACCTCGATGATGCCGGCCGCGAGATCCACGAGCCACGCCTCCGGAATCCCGGCCCGGGCATACAGGGGGATCTTGACCGCGCGGTCGTAGTCGCCGGAGGTGTCGGCCACCTCGATCACCAGTATTATGTCCGGTGTCTCGGGGTGGGCGTCTGCATACCGCTCGATGGGAGGGTGCAAGAGGGCCACATCCGGCTGGGGTGCGGCATGTCGCCCGAGGACGACCGGGTTTTGCACTCGGACGATGGCGCGGTCGCTCACCCGCTGCGACAGGTGTCGGTTCAGGCGATCCACGCAGGCTGCATGTCGCGGGCCGATGGGGCTCATCTCGACGACCTGGCCGTCGATGAGCTCCACGCGGTCGTCCTCGTGGAACACCCCCGCCTGGCCCATGCGGTGGTACTCGTCAACGGTGAAGCGGTGTGCGGCGAGCGGCATAGCCATACTATGAGTGCTCCTCGGCGCCGAAGGCAAGGAGCCGACCTCGCACCGAGGGCGCAATGGAGCCCGGCTCCGAGCCGATTTGGGGGGTGTTCGCGCTCGAGGGATTCCGGCTCACAGCTGATCCGGTCCGGTGTACGGTGACGGACTGAACGTGCGGGACTGGCTGCATGTGGATGACCACGCGAGCGCGCTGTGGGAGGTGCTCACGCGCGGGCAACTAGGCGAGGGTTACAACATCGGCGGTCGGGCTGAGCTGCCCAATCTCGATGTCGTGCGGACACTCCTCTCCATCCTCGGCAAACCCGAGTCGCTCATCCGATATGTGACCGACCGGCCTGGACACGACCGCCGCTACGCCATGGACACCGCGAAGATCGCGCGGGAGCTCCGATGGGAGGCGCGGCATACCTTCAAGGCCGGGCTCGAGGAAACCGTGCGGTGGTACGTCGAGCACCGGCGCTGGTGGGAACGAGTGCTGAGTGAGGCGTACCGCGCGTCCAATGCTCTATATCTGAAGAGCGACTGATGCGGGCCATGATCCTCGGCGCGGGCGGGATGCTCGGCCATGACCTGGTCAGCTCCGCACCCGAAGGCGTCGAGCTCCATGCCCTTACCCGCGCCGAGCTGGACATCACCGATACTGCTTCGCTCGCCGCACGCGTATCCGACGAGAAACCGGACGTCATCCTCAATACGGCTGCCTACACGGCCGTCGATCGGGCGGAAGCGGAACGCGACTTGTGCTTCCGGGTGAACGCGGAGGCGGTCGGGGAGCTGGTTCGGATTGCGGCACGAGCGCGTGCGCGAGTCGTGCATTTCAGCACCGACTACGTGTTCAACGGCAGGCGAGCCAGCCCTACAAGGAGGACAATCCGACGGATCCCGTCAACGCGTATGGCGCGAGCAAGCTCGCCGGTGAGCAGGCGCTCCGGACGAGCGGCGCGGACTGGTTGATCGTGCGCACCCAGTGGCTTTTTGGCATCCACGGCAAGTCGTTTCCCAGGACCATGTGGGAGCGGGCCAGCGCGGGGCTCGAGACCCGCGTTGTGAATGACCAGACCGGCCGTCCCACGTATTCGAAAGACCTCGCGACGGCAGTCTGGCAGCTCACCGAGCGCGGTGTGCGTGGCGTGCTGCACATCGCGAACCACGGGCAAGCGACGTGGTTCGAGGTCGCGGCCCAAGTCTTCTCTCGCGCCGGCAGGTCGGACCTCCTGCGGGCCTGCGCTTGCGCTGAATTCCCCAGGCCGGCGCGCCGGCCGCGCTACAGCGTCCTCGACACCACCCGTCTAGAGCAGCAGCTCGGCGGCGGCCTGCCGTCGTGGCCTCAGGCCGTGGATCATTTCCTGGCCTGCCCGTAACGCGGTCCTCGATCGCGTCGCGCGCCCGAGGACGACACAACATGACCCTGGCCTCGGCCGGAACTCGGCCTTCAGGCTCCGCACGCCGGCACCCCTCAGCACGCCCCGCAGGAGCGCTCCCTACTCCCCGCTCCCTGCTCCCTTCTACGCCGTCACACCATCAGCCTACGCCGTCACACCATCAGCGCGCGCATCGGGTGAAGCACCCGGCGGAACGGGTCGAACACCAGGCCAAGGATTTCGAGGGTAACGACGCCGAGCAGCGGTTCCGCGTCGCCGGGTTGCCCGAGGACGACCGGCGTGTGACCTTCGCCTTGAGGCAGCGCGAGGTGGCATTCCGAGACGGGACGGCGGACGGACGTGCCGTCCGCGAGCACGAAGTCCATCTCGCGCTTAGGCACGAGACCGATGGCCTGCCACACCGACTCGGGGAGGAGCGAGTAGGTGGCCCCGCTATCGATCAGAAAGCGGACGGTGGCTTCCGCGCCGCCAGGCCCGCGGACGGTCCCTTGCACGTAGCTGATACCCACGCTCCGGAAGATGGAGTGCCCAGCGCCAAGCGCCGGCATCGAAAGTTTGCGACGAGGAGGGAAAGCACGCCAGTACTCGCGCTGCGCGGGTCGGGCCGGGTTCAGCCGAGGATGTCGTTGGGGGCGGCGTGTCGCCCTCGGACGACGGGGGTTTGCACTCGGACGATGGCGCGGTCGCTCACCCGCTGCGACAGGTGTCGGTTCAGGCGATCCACGCAGGCTGCATGGCGCGGGCCGATGGGGCTCATCTCGACGACCTGGCCGTCGATGAGCTCCACGCGGTCGTCCTCGTGGAACACCCCCGCCTGGCCCATGCGGTGGTACTCGTCAACGGTGAAGCGGTGTGCGGCGAGCGGCATAGCCATACTATGAGTGCTCCTCGGCGCCAAAGGCAAGGAGCCGACCTCGCACCGAGGGCGCAATGGATTGGTTACCGGGGTCCAAGACCGATAGAGCAGATTCGAGGATGGGCCACTTCCGAGCCGTCGTGCAGGGTGGGCCATCTGACGGGCGAGCGGTTCGTGCCCCTCGAGGCGCTGGTGGACACGTGTTCGGTGAGCCCGGCTCCGAGCCGATTTTGGGGGTGTTCGCGCTCGACGGATTCCGGCTCGCAGCTGATCCGGTTAACCGTCGTCTTGTTCCGGTGCCGGCGCTCCTCAAGAACACCGAAGATGGAAGACCGTCACGAACCTCTCCCCTCTCCCGTCTCCCATTTTGGCTCTTTAACACCTTGACGGACCGATAGTTAGGCCCCATCTTATCCCCCCGTTCCCTTCCCGAGCCCTTGGGGGAG
>QHUC01000089.1 GCA_003221045.1 Gemmatimonadota bacterium
CGCTCAAACTTAGCCTTGGCCATAACTCCTCAAAAAACAGTCGTTGAACCAACAGCGTGGACAAAAATCGTGCAGGAGAATCGTGGAGGGACAACGTAACGACGTCGTCCCTCAACGCCTTTCCCCAACGATTCTTCAACGATTCTTCTCTACGTCTCTGCTTCACGCCCTTCCGGTGTCCAAGCTCGCGACCGGGATTGAACCGGTGACCTCGTCCTTACCAAGGACGCGCTCTACCGACTGAGCTACGCGAGCGAAAGCGGGCGACGGGGCTCGAACCCGCGACCCTCAGCTTGGAAGGCTGATGCTCTACCAACTGAGCTACGCCCGCGCGTCCCGCGCGCCGAGTGGTGGGGGAAGGATTCGAACCTTCGTAGGCTGACGCCGGCAGATTTACAGTCTGCTCCCTTTGGCCGCTCGGGCACCCCACCTCGCCGGCTGCGCTCGCGCTCCCCCAACCCCGTTTTTCGGCCCCAGTGACAACGCACCCCGCGTTCCCACAGCGCGGGGTGTGTCGTTCCCTCCAAGCTCGTAAAGGGTCGGGGCAGTGTTGTGTTCCTCTTCGGCAACGTGAGCTGACGAAGGGACTCGAACCCTTAACCTGCTGATTACAAATCAGCTGCTCTACCAGTTGAGCTACGTCAGCTGGTGGATGCCTAAACTTTCCAGACTTGAAGCATAAGGGGGAGGGGCCGCTATCGCAAGGGACGTGCCGTTAACGACTTAGACCAGTCGCCACTTGGTCCCGCCCGGCGTGTCTTCGATCTCAACGCCCTTCGCGCGGAGCTCGGCGCGCACCCAGTCGGCCTCCTTGAAGTCCTTGGATTTGCGAGCTTTGTCCCGTGCCGCGATGCGCTCCGCGATCCACCGCTCGAGTGCCGGATCCGCCGCCTTGGCGGTGGGCAGAATGTCGAGGACGCCCATCGCACCGTCCAGTGCGGCCCGGACCGCCGCCGCCCCGCCAGCCTTCCGGTCGAGTGCTCCGTTTGCCTCGTGCACGAACTCGAACAGCGCCCCACAGGCGCGCGGTGCGTTCAGGTCATCGTCGAGCGCCGCGCGGAAATCGGTCTCGAACTTTGTCGCCAGTTTCGCGAGCTCCCCTACCCCCCTCCCCGCTCCCCCTGCGCCGCGCAATCGCTCTTGAAACTCCCCCAACCGTTTGACGCCCGCCCCGGCGGCAGCGAGGGCCTCGTCGGTGAAGTCGAGGGCCTTGCGATAGTGTGTCTGCCAGAACAGCAACCGCACCGCGGCGGCGTCGACGCCCTGTTCGCGAAGGTCCCGCGCGGTGAGAAAGTTGCCGAAGCGCTTCGACATCTTGGTGCCACGGACGTTCAAGAATTCGCCGTGGAGCCAGAAACGCGCGAAGGGCCGTCCGGTCGCCGCCTCGGACTGCGCGATCTCGTCCTCGTGGTGGGGGAAGATGAGATCGACGCCACCGGCGTGGATGTCGAGCGTTTCGGCGTGGCAACACCGACCGATCTGCTCGAGCGACATCGCGGAGCATTCGAGGTGCCACCCCGGACGCCCGCGCCCGAACGGGGCCTCCCACGCCGCGCCCACCTGCTCATCGACCCCGTCGACCTTCTTCCACAACGCGAAATCGCGCGGATCGTCCTTGGCGTACTCGTCGCTCGTGACTCGCGCGCCGATCTTGAGCTCGCGGGTATCCAGCCGCGACAGCCGGCCGTATGTCGGAAACTTCGCGATCGCGAAGTAAATCGACCCATCCTCACCTTTGTACGCGACGCCGCGATCGAGCAGCTGCTCGACCAGGCGGATCATCGCGGGCACCGACTCGGTGGCCCGCGGGTAGGCATGCGCCGGCTTGATCCGCAGGTAATCGCGGTCCTCAAAGAACGCCTGCACGAACGGTGCAGTGTGTTCCCCCAGTCGCTTTCCCGCCGCGGCGGCCGCTTTGATCGTGCGGTCGTCCACGTCCGTCAGGTTCATGATGTGGTAGACGTCGTAGCCCGAGTACTCGAGGTAGCGGCGCAGCAAGTCCTCGAACAGAAAAGTCCGAAAATTCCCGATGTGGGCAAAGTTCCAGACCGTGGGTCCACACGTGTAGAGCGTCACTCGCGGGGGCGCGAGTGGCTCGAACGGCTCGATGCGACGGGTGAGCGTGTTGTAGAGCGAAAGGGTCATCGGCGCGGCTGAAACGTAGGACCGGCGGAAAGGCGGGTCAACGCAGGCGCGCAGGCGGCTCGCACACGACCGGACCCTCTCTGAAGACCAGCACGCGCGTGCCGGCCCACTGTGCCGACGCGTCGGCGGGGAGCAGCAGCCCCCGGCGCACCAGCCGGGCGGCCACGTCCGTCACGACGAGCAGCGGCGCCGGATCGAAAGGGCGAACGGGCGGAGTCGACACGTGGCGAGGCTAGCGACGTTCGTGTCGCTCGCCGGCACCCGATCACTGCCGAACCGGTCGTTATTTCGCGGCCCCCGTCCCTCCCGCCACCGCGGTCGCCGCGCTCGCGCCGCGCACGATCGCCTCCACGAGCGGTGCCGAGTCGAACCGCACGGGATCCGTGGCCGGGAGCCCGGTTTCCCGAGCGGCGCGAGCGACGGCGGCTTTCGCGTCCGTGTCGCTGAGGTCGTAGGTGTTGAGACAGATCCCGATCACCTTGGTCGGGCGGACCGGTGCGGCGGCATGCTCGTAGATCTCCACCAGCTCCGGGAGCGGAGGGATTCTCACCCAGGGCTCGCGCCCGTGATAATCGCCGATGTACTCACGGCTGGCCTGGTGGCACAGGATCAGCGCGTCGGGACAGCAGCCGTGCAGGAGTCCGAGCGTGACCCCGGAATAACCGGGATGAATCAGGCTCCCCTGACCTTCGACCAGGATGATATCGGCGTCCTTCGCCGCCTCGAGGACGAGCCACTCCGACGCTCCCGCGATGAAATCGGCGACCACCGCGTCGACGGCGATCCCCCACCCTTCGATGAAGATCCCCGTCTGGCCGGTCGCCACGAAGCGGGTGCGGTGGCCCCGTTTGAGCAGCGCGTTCCTGAGCTCGACCTGGGCGGTCATCTTCCCGACGTTGCAGTCGGAGCCCACGGTGTGGACGACGTACGCGTCCACTTCGGCCGCGAGCCCGTCCGCTACGGGTAGGTTCGCCGGCGGCTTCCGAGCGTCGAAGATCCGGACGCCGCGCTCCCGGGCGAGCGTGCCCAGCTCGGGGTCGTCGCCGATGAACGTGTGCAGGCCGCTCCAGA
>QHUC01000012.1 GCA_003221045.1 Gemmatimonadota bacterium
GTTTCGTCGACTTTCACCTTGGCCTGAATCACGGAGAGGTCGGACACGGTCAGCAGCAGGCCGATGTCCTTCGAGAACGTGCTCGGCACGGCCACCTCGCCCTCCTCCACGGCGAGCCGGGTGACACGGCCGGTCATCGGGGCAACGAGCGTCGTCTTGCGCAGGTTGTCACGCGCCGACTGGACCGCCGCGCGGGCCTGGTCGACCTGGTGTTGCGCGGCGGTGAGGTTCGCCTCGGCGACGTCGAACGCCGTCTGCGCCTGCTCGAGCTGCTCCTGGGAGATGAGGTTCGGGTTCTGCGTGTGCAGCTCCTTGGTGCGGCCGAGGGCACGGTCGGCCTGATCGCGATTGGCCTTCGCCTGCACGGCCGCGGCTTGGGACGACGCCATCGTGGCTGTCGCCTGCTGCAGGTTCGCCTCGTAGACCGTCGGGTCGATCTGGATGAGGAACTGCCCCTGCTTGACGAAGTCGCCCTCGCGGACCGCGATCTTGGTGATCCGACCCGTGATGTCGGCCGACACGTCGACCTTCTTCTTGGGCTGGATCTTGCCGCTCGCGGTGACGGCGGCGACCAGGTCGCGGTGGCCGACCTTCTCGAACCGGACTTCCTGCCCCCGGTCCCGTCGCGCGCCGGCGCTGATCACCACGAGCCCCACGATCAGCACCGCGGCCCCTGCTCCCACCAGCACCTTGCCTCGTTTAGACATGGCAGTCCGATCCTTCCCTTACCGCAGCGGCCGGCCGACCGCGGCTTCGAGCGCGGCCAGCGCCTTGTGATAGTCGTAGACAGCGTTGATATAGTCGGTCTCCGCCCGCAGGGCGGCCACCTGAGCGTCGAGCAGCTCGAAGAACGTCCCCGAGCCGACGCGATAGCGCTCCGTGGCGAGCTGCAGCTGTTCGCGCGCCGCGGTGCGGCTGGTATCCTGAATGGCGATCGCCTGATAGTCCGTCTGGAGCGTGAGGTACGCCTGGCTCACCTCGGTCTGCACTTGCAGCCCGCGCGCCCGCACCGACTCCTGCAGGTCCTGCTGTTGCGCTTTCGCCTGCGACACCTGCAGCGTCTGACTGAAATTGCCCCACAGCGGGATGCTCACAGTAAGCCGCGCCTGAAAGGGCTGCGGCGTGAAATTGAAGGGGTACCGGGTATTCTGGACGCGGATTGCCGCCTTCTGCGCGGCCGTGTCCTGATAGAAGACCGCGCACGGCGCCATCGGCGATCCCGTGTTGAGCCAATTGGCGTTGGCGTAACGGCACAGCGAGTCGTTCGAGGCCGCCTGCCCGTCGACCAATGCGAGGGAGCCGCTGACATCCGACAACTTCTGTGCGAACCCGGACCACCCGGCCGACAGAGAGACGGACGGCGCGTAGCTCGAGGTGGCGGCCTTCACGCCCCAGCCCGCCGCGCTCTCGCGCTCGCGTAACGCCCGGAGCGCCGGGTTCTGCTGCTCGGCCATGGCCAGCAGGTCACCGAGCCGCCACGTGGGCGTCTGTACCGCAAACGTGTCGGTGAGCTGCACGTTCGCGACCGGCACCGGGGCGGTGACACCGATGCCCTGGAACAAGCGCAGCTTCTCCACGTCGACGGCGGTCCGGGCGCGCAGCAACCCCACCTCGGCCTGACCTCGCGCCACCTGTGCCTGCCGGACGTCGATGAGCGACGTGCGACCCACATCGTAACGGGCCTGCGCGAGCTTCAAGAACTCCTCGTCGTGCTGGAGCTGCTGCCGGGCCACCTCCGCGTTGTCCCGCGCCTGCAGAACCGTCACATATTGCTGGGTGACGCCTGTGACGAGGTTCGTTTCGGCGCCCGTGAGGTCGGCGTCGGCCGCGTTGAGCTGGGCCTTGCGCATGCCGGGCTGGCTCAGCGTCTGTCCGTTCAAGGTCCAGTCGAGCAGGAAGCTGTAGCTCGACGACCAGGTCGAGACGCTTTGCGAGAAGCTCGAGGTGAGGAAGTTCTGCTCGCCGGGGCCCGCGTAACTGACGCCACCCGAGGCGGTGACCGTGGGCAACCAGAGGCTCGTCCAGGCGTTGCGGACGCCCCAGGCAGCCGGCGACCGGTCGTGAATCGCCTGGCGATAGGCGGGGTTGTGCTGGCGGGCAAGCGAAATCGCGTCGGCGAGGGAAAGGGTCGCGGGAACCGGTTGCTGGCAGACGGCGGTTGCCGGGCAGACGACGAGCCCGACGGACAACAACAAAGGCCTCATGGAGATCCTTGGACTAGTCGTTAGGACGTCCCCTCATACGGGTCGCGGACGGGGGGGGTTTCGACTGCCTCCGCCGGGCGCGCCCCGGCCGGCGAGAATCTAACCTGCGTCGCGGGCTGGGACGAAGGCCTTCAGGACGCGGGCGCCCGCTCGACCACGAGGCGCCGCGACGGGATCTCCACCTTGGTAAGGCGCCCATCGGTGCCAAGCCAGACGTGCACCAACCGGTTGTCCCCCCCTGACACAATGATGTGCCGCAATGATGCAGGGTCGCGGTTTAGCGTCGTGGGCTCGACCCCGAGATCCTGTGCGGTGAGGACATCCCGCCGCCCGGCGCGCGGGAACAGCCCCGTCACGGCCACGGGCCGCGCACGGGCCTGCCAGGCCACGGGGAGGTAAAGGGCGAACACGGAGTCGTCCAACACGGCCGCAGGTGACGGGGCCGGCAGCTCACGCGCTCGCTCCGTCTTTCGACCCAGCACGCGGACGGCGAACCGCCCTCGAGCAAGCTGTCCCAGGATGCGGAGCGGCTCGCGCGGGTCCGCGACGTTGTACTCCAGGCTCGCGGGGTTCGAATCGGGCCCGAGCTCCACGATCGGATCGAGGACCACCACTGGGCGGGTCCGGTTGTAGCGCGCGGTGCTGGCGAGCGTCCAGCGCGTCGCGCCGGCCGCCGTGCGCAACGCCGTCAGCCGGAACCCCTCGCGCGCGATCTCCACCGTGTCCTCCCGGACCACGAGCGTCCCCTCGTCCACGGGCGTCTGGAGCGCGAGGAGCGCAAGCAGGAGGGCGGTCACGGCACCGGTGCCCCGAGCACTCGCGTGGCGATGCGCTCGCGAATCATCTTATACAGCCGCTCGCCCTTCTCCCGCGTAGCGATCGACGGGCGGCCGAGCGAGCCCGGTGAGCGCTTGGGCAGAGGCAGGGAGCTCACGCGTCCCCGGCTCCGTTGCCGCTCTGGGACCGCGAAGCACTGCCGGTGCGCAGCGTGGACAGGGCTTCCTGGTGCGGGTCGTGGCCGTGGGCAGTAAGGATGATGAAGCTGTCGACGCCCGCCTGCTCCCAGGAGCCCAGCAGGTCGTTCATCCATCGGTGCAGTGTCTTGCGGCGGACCGATGCATTGCCGGGGAACGGCCGGGTGGTGACGGTGTTGACGCCATATTCGATAGTCGGGGCGCGCAGGATCTCGAACTCGGCCGAGAGGTCGTCGGCCAGGCGCTCGACGATGATGCTGTCGCAACCGAGGGGAAGGTGGGGACCGTGCTGCTCGCAGGTGCCCACCGGGACGAGGAGGCGGGCATCACGCTCGAGTATGAAGCGCACTTCGTCGGGAGCGAGGGTCTTGAGGTGCAGCGGCGCGCTCATGTAGTGCTCGCGGGCTGCGCGGCGGCGGTGGGCGCCGCCGAGTGGCTGCACGGCAACGCCGCAGCTTGGGCGTGGGCAGCCGGTGCGGCGGGCGTCGTGGCTGCCGTGCTCGCACTCGGGCGGAAGCTCCCTCCGGCGCGCACGGCGGGGGCCGCCATCGCCTGCCTGGCGCTCGGCATCGTCCTGGTTACCGGCGTCCTCGAGATCCGGCGCATCGAGTGTTGCTGGCCGGACGTGCGGGCGGGCCGTATGCCCCAGGATTCCTCGGAGCTGAAAGGCGCGCTCGCCGCGGCGGTCGCCGAAGCGCGACGGCTCGCGGAGCGTGGCATGACCGTCGCCCTGCTGCCGCGGGATGTCGAGTTCGAGCGGCTCCAGGATGCCGTACGGTCCGGCTCGCGGACGCCGGGCGTCGAGCGGGGTGTCGCGATCCTGGCCTCCGACGGCGAGCCGCTTGCCTGGGCCGGCCGCCACCGATTCGTTCCCGCACGTGACACCGCGGAGCTGCACGCCGTCATCACACCATTCTACGTGGCGCTCGAGGCCCGGCGCCAGACGCGAGGCGGCGGTACGGCGGTGGGAACGGTCCTGCTCGATGCCGCGCCGGCGGCGCCTGATCGCGGCCGGGCCGTGAGCGCGCGGTTCGAGCAGGCACACGGCGTGGCGCTGCGGTTCTACGCCCCCGGCCTTGCGCCCCACGATCCCGACGTCTTCGACTATTGTCCGACCAACTGCGAGCGCGGGGATACGCTCTTCAGCGTCGAACCCGTGGCGGCGGCGCAGGGGGACGCGAAGCTCGCCGTGTGGCGAGCCGCGGCGCTGCGCGCGGCCGTCGCGCTCGGGGTTACACTGATCCTCCTGCTCGTCGCGGCGCCCGCGGGCGCGTGGCGGTGGCTGGTCGTGCTCGTCGCCGCATGGTGCGCGGCAAGCGCTCCGCTCGGCCTGCCCGGGCGTGCCGCGGAGCTCTTCTCGCCCGCCGTGTTCTACCGTTCCGCGCTCGGCGCCTTTAGCGCGTCGGCGGGATCACTTGCGGTCCTCGGCGTCGTCGCGCTCCTCGCGGCCAGCGCACTGTGGCGTCGCGGACTGGAGCGGCGCTGGTGGCACGTGACCGGAGCCGCGTTGCTCGTGCTCGCAGCGCCGTATCTCGTGCGCTACCTGGGTCGCGGCATCGCCCCTCCCGCGGGCGGCGCCGGATTCGCGCTGTGGATGGCCTGGGAGGCGGCGGTCGCCGGCGCGTCGATGGCCCTGATTCTCGGCGCGGCGGCGCTCGTCCGAGGCCCGGCGGAACCTGCGCGCGTGCCCTGGGCCCTCCCCGTCGCTTGCGTGTGGGCCGCCCTCGCGGGGCTCGCCGGGCTGTGGCTCTGGAACCCGTACGGTGCCTGGCCGGAGTGGTACACGTTCGTGTGGCTCCCTGCGCTCGTGGGCGTGTTGGTGCCCGCGCCGCGCCGCTGGGCCGTTCTCGCCATCGCCACGGTGGCCGGCACCGCGGCCGCGCTGGTCACATGGGGTGCCGTAGTGGAGGGCCGCCTCCGGCTCGCCGAACGTGACGCGCAGGGGCTGGGTCGCACCGCCGACCCCGCCGCCGTTGCACTGCTCGAGCGCCTCGGGCGCACCCCGCCCGCCGTGGCGCCCCGTACTCCCGGCCAGCTCTACGCGTGGTGGCTCGCCTCGCCGCTCGCGGCGGATGACTACCCCGCGACCCTCACGTTGTGGACCCGCACCGGCGAGCCCGAGGCCGAGATCCGACTGGCGAGCGTCGACCTGCCGCCTGCCCTCGTCGCGGCGCTCGTTCGCTCGCCCGAGACTCGACGGGGGAGTCCCCGCGTGGACCGCCTGGATCGTACTCCGGGCGTGCATTATGTGCTCTTAGTCCCGCTCGACTCGGGCGAGGTGCTGACGGTGGGGGTGGGTCCGCGCACTCGGCTCATTCCGGCGGCGCGCGTTGCGCGGTTCCTCGGCGGAGAGCTCGGAGTGACGCCCCCCTATCAGATCTTTCTGTCCCTCCCCTCGCACGGGCCGCCCGCCGCGACCGCTCGTGTGATCTGGACGCGCGCCGGCTGGTCGGCGCGTGGCGAGCGGCGGATCGAACCCCCAGGCGGCGTGCGGCATGTGCACCTGCGGGTGGACTTGCGCGATCCTTGGGCGCTGGCGGTGCGCGGCGCGTTGGTCGTGTTGCTCGACGCGGCCCTGCTCGCCGGGTGCTGGCTTCTGAGCCTCGTGCTGGCCGGGGAGTGGCGGCCTCACCTCGCCCCCCTCCTCACCACGCTGCGCACGAGTCATCGCGCGCGCCTTGCCACCGCCCTCAGCGCGTTCATCGTCGTACCGGTGCTGCTGTTCGCGGTCTGGAGCTTCGCGCGCCTCGCCGACGAGGCCCGGCGAGCGGGCGACCTGCTCATCAGCCAGACACTGCGCGATGCGGCAGCCACGGCGGAGCTGGTCGCCGCCGAGCGGCCGACGGCCGTAGCCCGGTCCATCGTCGAGCTGGGTGATCGTCTGGATGCGGACCTGTGGCTGTATCGCGACGGGATTCTCGCCGGCACGAGCGCGCCGGTGTTGGGGGAGCTGGGGCTGGTCGACCCGTTCCTCGCGCCCGACGTGTTCGTGCGACTCGCCCTTCGGGACGAGCTCGAGGTCACCGATGACGGGCGCACCGCGGGGCGCTCGATCCGGATCGGTTATCTCGTGGTGCTCCCCGGCCCGCCACAGGTTCAGGGCATTCTCGCGGCTCCGCAGCTCCTCGATGACGAGCGGGTGCGCCAGCAGCAGGAGGACCTGGCGCTCGTACTGATCCTCGCGACCATCGCCGGTCTCGTCGCCGCGGTGTTGCTCGCCGGCCTCGCGGCGCGAGAGCTCGCCCGCCCGGTGGCGGCGCTGCGCGAAGCGGCGGGAGCGGTGGGGCGGGGAGCCGCGCTGCCCGCGTTCCCGCCCGGCGCGCCGCGGGAGTTCCAGCCCGTGATCTCGGCGTTCGAGCGAATGGCGTCCGATGTGAAGCGGAGCCAGGCGGCCCTGGAGGAAGCGCGTGAGCGTACGGCCCGGGTCCTGGCCAACGTGGCCACCGGCGTCATCGCGGTGGACGACGGGCTCCGGGTCACGATGGCGAACCCGCGTGCCGCCGAGCTCCTCGGGGCGGGGGCGCCACTCGCCCCCGGCGACCTGCTGCCTCAGACTGCCTCCGATGAGTGGCACGGCGTGTGGAACGCGGTGGCCGAGTTCCTTCGATCCCGGAGCGAGCGTATTGCCGAGCGCGAATTCGTCGTGGCCGGTCGGCAGATTCGCGTGCAGCTCGCGCCGCTCGGGCCGGCGCCCGACGGCTGCGTCGTCGCACTCGACGACGCGACCGCGCTCACCCGCGCAGCCCGGGTGCTCGCCTGGGGCGAAATGGCACGCCAGGTCGCGCACGAGATCAAGAACCCACTCACGCCCATCCGGCTCGGGATCCAGCATCTCCAGAAGGCGCGGGACAAGGAGGGCGGACGCGCCTTCGACGCCACACTGGCCGAGACGGCGGAGCGGATTCTCGCGGAGATCGACCGGCTCGGCGCTATCGCACGCGCCTTCTCGCGCTTCGCTTCGCCCGCGGTGGAAGCCTCACCCCTCGAGCCAGTCGATCTCCGCGCCGTGGCGCGCGAGGTGGTGCACCTCTATACGCTCGGCGGTGCGGAAGCGGGGTCGCAGGTCGAGCTCGCCGGGGAGGAGGGGGCAGGAATCCGGGTGCAGGCCCGGAGAGACGAGGTCAAAGAGGTGCTCGTGAACCTGCTCGAGAACGCCCGTAACGCCGGGGCCCGGCGCATTTTGGTCCGTATCTCGGACGATGGCTGCCGGCTCGCGGTGGAGGATGACGGTCACGGCATCGCGCCCGAGGCCCTCACGCACGTGTTCGACCCTGCGTTCTCGACCACGTCGAGCGGATCCGGACTCGGCCTCGCCATCGCTCGTCGGCTGGTGGAAAGCTGGGGCGGCACCATCGGGCTCACGAGCCGTCAGGGAGCGGGGACCACTGTGGCGATCACGTTCCAAGTCGCCTCCAAGCAGGCGGATTCGTGACGGGGCTCACGCCCGTCCAGGGCGGTTTGTACGATCATTCCCACCCTTGGGGCCGGTCGAAGGCCATCCTTCGCGAGGAGCACCGTGCGTACATCGGTCGTCGGGACAGGGGTCGCAGTCCTGACCCTGGGATGGGCAGCCCAGGTCGCCGGGCAGGGGCTGGTGTTCGACGCGCGCCGAGTCGGTATGGGCGGACTGGCCCTCGGCCGATCGAGCAGTCTCGTTCGCTATAACGTCGCCTACCGCGC
The DNA here is from genome assembly GCA_003221045.1 of Gemmatimonadota bacterium. Taxonomy (GTDB): domain Bacteria; phylum Gemmatimonadota; class Gemmatimonadetes; order Gemmatimonadales; family GWC2-71-9; genus AG41. The sequence goes on from QHUC01000012.1 coordinate 7,859, forward strand.
CGTACCGGCGAACAGCGGTCGGCACGGCGAACCGAAGGTGACGATCCCCATTCCCCTGGGCTTGATTCAGTTCTTCCACGACCATCCCAACATCACGAAGGATCCCGCGTTCAATCCGGACTCCACGGGCTTCAACCCCATCCTGGTCGTCAACACACTGCTCAACCTCCCTATCTATTACGAGGTGAAGCAGGCACCGACACCCACGAACGACGTGATCTTCGGCATAGGCAGGGATTCCCTGCGCGCCAATCTCGGTGCGGCGGCGCAGATCGTCCCCGAAGATCAGTTCGGCATCGGGGGCTCGAGCCGGCCGCTCGACCCGGGCATCGGCATCAGAGGCGTGCGTCTCAGCGTGATGGGGTGGCTGCATGACGAGGTGGGGTTCCAGCTCGGGGATAACCTGCTCGGATTTCTGCGAGACTCACAGCCCGCGAGCGCCAATACCGCTTACACGGTAAACGGGGACGGGATACTGGAAGGGGGGCTTGCGCCGAGTATCGCGTACGCCGGGCGGATCGCCGGCGATTCGACCATGGGATTCTACGTGGGCGCGGCGGCTCACTATTACCTGGGAATTGCGTACGCGCGCACGAGCGGTGTAGGTGGATTTCGCACGGGCAACCCAATCCTCGGCGCACCGGTCAGGCCGACGATCACCGCCGTCACCGATTATTCCAAGGCGGGCAACGCACTCGGACATGGCGTGGGTGGCGACGTCGGCGTTGCGTGGGTGTCAGGCCCGATCGAGTTGGGCGTGGGCGTCAACGACATCGGCGCCACCCTCACGTGGAGCGACACGCGCCGCGATACGCTCCTCTACGATACGACCAGCAACGCGCTCCGCACCACACCAGGACCGAACCACTTCACGACTAAGACCAAGCTGCCGGTGTCGTACATCGCGAACGTAGCGTACAGCCTGGGGCTGACCACCTTGGGAGCGGATGTGTTGAACGCCGGGCGCGGCACGACGATTCACGTGGGCGGAGAGCAACGGGTCGGTCTCTTCTCGCTGCGAGGTGGGGTGGCGCGGGATCAGCGGAAGCGGATCGAGTTCGGGTGGGGCGGGGGGCTTCGCTTTGCAGCGATCGGCTTCGACGTGGGGTTCTGGACCCACACCAACTCCATCTCGAACGAGCGTGGCATCACGATGGCGACCTCGTTGTCGATCTACTAGCGGGAGACGCACATGCGCGGGATGGGTCGATGGATAGCGTGCCTCGCGGTAGCGGCAGCGACCGGCTGCGGCCAGGGACACGTGATTTTCAATGTGGACGCGCTGAGCTTCCTCCGCCCCTCCGGGGATGACAACATTCCCTATGATCTGCCTGGGGGGTTCACCGCTGACTCGAGTGTGGCCCAGTTCTTCGCGCTCCCGGGCGGGCTCGGTAAGTCGACCATAAACACCGTCTCGATCACGGCCGCCGCAGCGCTCGTGAACGCCACCGGGGGCGGGAATATGGTCTTCGACGTCTTCTTTTCGAAGAAGCAAGCCGGGTTATTCACCGGTACACCCTACGTGTCGGCGGCCAGCGGACCGGTCTCCGGCGTGGATTCGGTCCCGCTGCTTCCGCCGACAACCGTGTCGCCCGGAGACACAGTGTTCAATAGCGACTCCGTCTGGGTGGGTATACGCGCACACCTTACGTCAAACCCTCCCCTACTGCCCCACATGACCGGCCGGCTGCGCCTGACCGAGCTATCCGTGCATATCGTGATCAACGACAAGCTCTTCTAGCGCCCCCTCTCGTCACGGGCCTTATATTGGGCGCGTGAGCAGCGGATATCAGCGCAGGCAGACGACGGTCGTGGACGTCGCCGGAGTGAAAGTCGGCGGCACCCACCCGATCGTCGTCCAATCGATGACCAACACCGACACCGCGGACGTGGACGCCACCGCGGCTCAGGTGCGGGCCCTGCATCAGGCGGGAAGCGAGCTGGTGCGGGTCACGGTCAACAACGACGCCGCCGCGCAAGCCGTATCCGCCATCGTAGCCCAGGTGGACGTGCCGATCATCGGCGACTTCCACTACAACGGCCACCTGCTGCTGACGAAATACCCCGCGTGTGCCGCCGCGCTCGCCAAGTACCGGATCAATCCCGGAAACGTCGGCGCCAAGCGCCGCGACGAGAACTTCCGCACGATCGTCGACGTCGCCCTTACCCACGGCAAGCCCGTGCGGATCGGGGTGAACTGGGGGAGCCTCGACCAGCAGCTGCTCACGGAGATGATGGACGAGAACGCGAGCCGGCCCGATCCGCTCGACGCCCGCGACGTGATGATCGAAGCGATGGTGGCGAGCGCGACCCGATCGGCCGCGCTCGCCGAGGAGTGTGGCCTGCCACACGAGTGCATCATCCTCTCGGCCAAGGTGTCAGGGGTGCAGGATCTCGTAGAGGTCTATCGCCGGCTGGCGGAACGCTCCGACTATCCCCTGCATCTCGGGCTCACGGAGGCGGGCATGGGTGCGAAAGGAATCATCGCCAGTGCGGCGGGCATGGCGATTCTGTTGCAGGAGGGTATCGGGGACACGATCCGCGTGTCCCTCACCCCACGGCCGGGCGGAGACCGGACGGAAGAGGTGCACGTGGCGCAACAGATCCTCCAGTCCCTCGGCCTCCGGAGCTTCACGCCGCAGGTGTCGGCGTGTCCCGGCTGCGGTCGCACCACCTCGAGCTTCTTTCAGGAGATGGCCGAGCAAATCCAGGGTCATCTGAAACAGCAGATGGCGGCCTGGCGCGGGCGGTATCCCGGCGTCGAAGCCCTCCGCGTGGCGGTCATGGGGTGCGTCGTGAACGGCCCGGGGGAGTCGAAGCACGCCGACATCGGGATCTCGCTGCCGGGCACGTTTGAGGAGCCGAAGGCTCCGGTGTACGTCGACGGTCGCCTGAAGGTAACCCTCAAGGGCGACTCGATCGTGGCTGACTTCCTGAAGATCCTCGAGGAGTACGTCGAGGCGCGCTACGGCGCTACGACCGGATCCGTCGCTCGCTAGGCGATCCGGGTACCGAGCGGCACGTCGCGATCCGGGTGCACGAGCACGATGTCTCCGTCGCCGAGCACCACGCCCAACGTCAGGACCTCCGAAAAAAAAGTCGCGATCTGCCGCGGCGGGAAGTTCACGACCGCGAGAACCAGCTTCCCTTCGAGATCAGCCTTGTCGTAGTACTTGGTGATCTGCGCGCTCGACGTCTTGATCCCAAGCACGCCGAAGTCGATGCGGAGCTGGTAAGCGGGTTTCTTCGCCTTCGGGAAATCGTCCACCTGCACGATCCGGCCGACGCGGATGTCGACCTTGGCGAAATCGTCGTAGGTGATGGCTGACATGCCGGAATCTCGCTTCCGGCCTAAGCGGGCGCCACACGTTCTCCCTCAAAGGCACCACGGGTCAAGAGAGAAGGGCGCGAAGGGCGTCTTCCCCCCTGGTGGCCCGATCATCCTCATACTGTTTTGTCGAGAGCCCGTTTGCGCACTCCACCCGCAGCGTCTCGATCTGCCCCTTCTTGACGCCTCCTTGACTCGTCCGGGCGATGGTGTTGCGCACGCAACCCTAAGAAGGAGTCCCTATGAACCGGTTCGCCCTTCACACCATCGCACTTCTCACCCTCGCGGCCTGCAACGAGCCCACGCCACCGGCGGCCCCGGCCGACCGACCGGCGTTCAGCACGATGGCGTCTGTCGCATGTCCTGCGAGTCCCACGTTCACAGTCAGCGATGAGGCTAGTCTGCGGGCTGCCCTTGCCGCAGCCAGTCCCGGCGCGGTGATCGCGATCCGTGGCATGGTCGGGATTGCGGCCGATGTCTTTGTCGAAACCCCGAATGTGACACTCACATGTGCATCGGCGGGCGCCGGTCTGTTTGCGCTGAGCCCCTCCTTGGACGCGTTGATCTTGGTTGATCTGGGTGGCTCGGGCGCCGTTGTGGACGGCCTCGTGCTAGATGCGAGTGCAGTCTCTGTCAACGGTTTTGGGGCGTACTTCGCTGGAGATGCTTTTGGACCAGGTCTACCTGTGCCCAACGTGCGGTTCACACACAACACAGTCACGTGTGGCCCAGGCGGCTGCACCCTCCTCGCGGGCACATCCGGTGCGGTGATCTCCAACAACACTTTCACCTCGGCCGGATCCTTCACCGGGGTTCACGTGCAGTTGGGCGTTGACAACCTTGACAGCGTTCGGATCGAAGGAAACACGATTGTCGCGACCGCGCCGTCCACCGATTTCCGGTTCGGTGGGATTCGGGTTGTAGGCGCGCGCCATGTGGTCATCCGGGACAACATCGTCACGGGACCATGGGCTAATTCGTTGAGCCTCGCGACGCTTTCCACGAGCACCATCACAAACAATCAGTTGAACGGGGCCGCCATCTACGGCATCGGGCTCACGAGAAATCCCCTTCTGACAACATTCGTGCTGAACAGCACCTTTAGCTCGAACGTGGTCCACGGTGCCGCAAGCGGCGGCATATTCGCGAGGAAGGCGTGCGGAAACGTCTTCGCGGGGAACAACCTTCAGGGAAACGGGAGCAATATCGGCCTGATCTTCCCCGACACGTCGGGGGCGAACACCGTGGTCGGCAACCCGAGCCTCGTCGTGGACAATGGAGCGTACGACTGCAACGGTGACGGGGTAAACGACCCCAACATCATCACGGGCGCGGGAGCGGTGATGCACGGCGTGAACCTGGGCCGGGTGGTGAGCGACGCGGTCGTGAGCTCGAACCGCCTCCAGTAGCGAATTAGCGTCGGGTTCGCACGCAACAACGCGGCCTTGCCTGCGTTGAAACGGTGACGCCCTGGGCCGCAAGTCCGCCCATCGTTGGGCCTCATGTGCTCACGACGGACGTCGCCGAGTCCCCCCTCTCCGCCACGCGGAGAGGGGGTCAGAGGGTGAGGACGTGCTCGCCCGGGTCCGTTCGGCGGCCGTCTTGGGGATCGACGCGTATCTCGTGGATGTCGAGACCGACATCGCCAACGGCCTCCCCACGTTCGTCACGGTCGGCCTCCCGCTCGGCGCGGTGAAGGAGGGCCGGGAGCGCGTGTACGCCGCGCTGGCCAACACGGGCTACACGTTCCCGCTCAAGCGGATTACGGTGAATCTTGCCCCGGCCGACATTCGCAAGGACGGCTCGGCATTCGACCTGCCGATCGCGGTCGGCATCCTCGCCGCCACGGAGCAAATCTCGCCCGCCCGCCTGGGCCGGGTCGCGGTGCTCGGCGAGCTGGGGCTCGAAGGTGCGATTCGGCCGGTTCGAGGGGCGCTGCCCGTCGCGCTTGCGGCGCGCGCCGCGGGGCTCGAGGCGCTCGTCCTGCCGCGCGAGAATCTGCCCGAAGCCGGTGTGGTGTCGGGCGTGCGCGTGCTCGGCGCTGGCACGCTCGCCGAGCTGGCGGACTTTCTGGACGGCCGGGCGGACCTGCCCGAGGCGCAGGTCGACCTGGCCGCGCTGCTCGCCGAGCGGGCCAAGGGCGACGTCGACTTCGCCGAGGTGAAAGGACAGGCGCACGCCAAGCGCGCGCTCGAGGTGGCCGCGGCGGGCGGGCACAACATTTTGATGATTGGCCCGCCTGGCAGCGGGAAGACCATGCTCGCGCGACGGTTGCCGACCATTCTCCCGAACATGAGCCTCGACGAGGCGCTCGAAACGACGAAGATCCACTCGGTCGCGGGCGTGTTGCCACTCGGTGAGTCGCTCGTGGCTCGGCGCCCGTTTCGTGCGCCGCATCACACGATTTCGGATGCGGGGCTGATCGGCGGCGGCTCGTATCCCCGGCCGGGTGAGGTGAGCCTCGCGCACGGCGGCGTATTGTTCCTCGATGAGCTCCCCGAATTCCGCAAGAATGTGCTCGAGGTGCTGCGCCAACCGATGGAAGATGGAGTCGTCACGATCGCCCGCGCCGTGATGAGCCTGACGTATCCCGCGCGCTTCATGCTCGCCGCGGCAATGAACCCCTGTCCGTGCGGCTATTTCGGCGATCCGCACCACAATTGCGTCTGCGGGCCGCTTGGCGTGGAGCGGTACCTCGCCCGGGTCTCGGGCCCGCTGCTCGATCGCATCGACATTCACCTCGAGGTGCCCGCGGTGAAGTATCGCGCCCTCGCGGACCAGAGTGCCGGCGAGCCGAGCGAGGCGGTGCGGGAGCGGGTGGACCGGGCGCGGGCGGTGCAGCGCGAGCGGTTCGCCGCGCGACCGGGCGTCTACGCGAACGCCCACATGTCGGCCCGTGATATCCGTACCTGCTGCCGCATCTCGGACTCGGCCGATGCGCTGCTCCGCACCGCGATCACGCGCCTCGCCCTCTCGGCGCGGGCGTACCACCGGATCCTCAAGATTCATGCTCACCACGCACGGCGGCACACCGACCCTCCTCGGACTTCCCTACGACGGGAGCTCCTCTTTCCGCAAGGGCCCGGCGGGCGCTCCGCCGGTGATCCGCCAGGCGCTGCATTCGCCCGCCGGGAATCCATGGACGGAAACCGGCGTGGACCTCGGGGCGGACGGCGCGCTGGGCGACGCGGGCGACGTCCCGCTCACGACCGGCGCCGATGCGCGGACGAAGATCGAGGCGTCGGTGCGGACGCTGCTCGAGTCCGGCGGCCGCCCGATCGTGCTTGGGGGCGACCACTCGATCTCCTATCCGGTCGTCCGGGCGGTGCGCTGGTTCCACCCGCGTCTCTCCATCCTCCACTTCGACGCGCATCCGGATCTCTACCCGGAGTTCGAGGGCGACCGCTTCTCGCACGCGTGTCCCTTCGCGCGCGTCCTGGAGGAAAAGCTGGCGGATCAGCTGGTGCAGGTGGGCATCCGCACCATGAACGCGATCCAGCGCCAGCAGGCGGAGCGCTTCGGCGTCGACGTGATCGACATGCGCGCGTGGAGTGCCGGCCGGCGCCCCGCGCTCCGGAATCCTGCTTACATCTCCGTCGATCTCGATGCGTTCGACCCGGCCTTTGCGCCGGGCGTTTCGCACCGGGAGCCCGGCGGCCTCACCGTCCGCGAGGTGCTGACGGTGCTGCAGGGCGTGCGCGTGCCGATCGTGGGCGCGGATGTCGTGGAGTTCAATCCGGAGCTCGACCCGAGCGGGGTGACGGCGACCGTGTGCGCGAAGCTCGTGAAAGAGCTCGCGGGGAAGATGATCAGTTCGGCGGGATCGTGAGCTGGATGACGTCGCCGGGCTTAACGGAAATCGTCTCGCTGATCGGGTTGCCCCGGCCACCGATCGGGTGGACCTCGACCTGCACCTCGGTCCCATACCCGATCAGCTCGGGCTTCACCATCAA
>QHUC01000227.1 GCA_003221045.1 Gemmatimonadota bacterium
CGCGGCAAGTCGCCGCCGCCGGCGTCGCCGGAGCGATCCTGGCGGGCGGGGTGCGCGCCGCGATGCGCGTTCCGGTGTGGAAGAGTACGAACGAGGTCTATCAGAGCATCGTTCGGGACTCACCACGTTCGTACGCCGGCCCGATGTTCGGCGGTGTGCTCGCCGAAAGTGACGGTCGATACGCAGACGCATTGGACGCCTTCCGTCGCGCTGCGCAGATACTGCCGACCGACAATCGGCTGACCCTGCGCGCGGCGGAACTGGCTTACCGCCTCGGGCGCCCGGCGCTCGCGGACACCCTTTTGGCACGCATCGACTCTACATGCGTCCACTGTGAAACCTTTTTCCAAGCCGCGGCGATCAATGCACGCGCCCGCGGCTTGACCACCGTGGCGGACTCGCTCCTGCGACACCTCGCGGCGCTCAAGACTGCCCGTGGCCGCTAGACGCGTTTACGCGGCCGTCGCCGCCTGCGCCATGGTCGTGTACCTCGGCGCGCTCGGCAATCACTTCGCGCAGGACGACAACCAGATCATCGCCTTCGACGCGCTGGTGCACCACGTCAGCGGCTTGTGGCGGGCCTTCGCGTCGCCCTACTGGCCGGCGGACGTGGGCGGCGGGCTGTACCGTCCTCTGGCGATCGCCTCATACGCCCTCGACTGGTCGCTCAGCGGTGGAGCGACCTGGTGGTTCCACGTCGTGAACCTCGCCTGGCACGCCGGTGCGAGCGTCGCCGTGGCGTCCTTCGCGCGCCGTTGGAGCGGCGATCGGGCGGCGCTGGCCGCGGGGCTCCTGTTCGCCGTCCACCCGGTCCACGTCGAGGCCGTTGCCAACGTCGTCGGCCGCGCCGAGCTGATGGCCGCCCTGTTCGCGATCCTCTCGGTCTACGCGGCGCTGGCGCGCGACCAGCTCGCGTGGAGCGCGGTCGCCTTGGCCGCCGGGCTCTTGAGCAAGGAAAACGCCGTGATCGTCCCCGGGCTGGTGGCAGGGGGTTGGATCCTCGGGTTTGCACGCCCCTCCCGCCGACGGCTGGCCGCCTACGCGGCGACGTGGGTGGCGCTCGGGACCCTCTACCTCGGCATGCGCTGGAATGCGTCGCACGAGGTGACGGTCGGCGGCGCGATCGCGCCGGTGTTTTTCGGAGCATCCCACACGGCGATCCGGCTGACCGCGACGGCAGCGTTCGCCGACGACACACGGCTCCTCCTCTTTCCCCTGAGGCTCCGCGTCGACTACTCCCCCGCCGAACGCACCCTGGTCACGACGCCGCTCGATCCCCGCTTCGCGCTCGGGCTCCTGTGCTTCGCCGCCTGGGCCGCGCTCTTGTGGCTCGCCTGGCGGCGCGGACGCCGGATCGAAGCCTTCGGGCTCGGGTGGCTCGGCATCGCGTACTTCCCGGTCTCGAACCTGGTCGTTCCCGTGGGGGTGCTGATCGCGGAGCGGACACTGTACATGCCGTCCATCGGACTCGCGCTCGCGGTCGGGGCGTGGCTCAACGATCTCCCCATTCGTCGATTCGCGACCATCATCGGACTGCTCGTTACCATGGGTGGCGTCCGTACGGCCTTTCGCGTACCGGTGTGGCAGGATTCACGGACCGTGTTGGAAAGCGAGCTCGAGGACTCCCCGCGCTCGTTTATCGGCCCGGCGCACATGGCGGTGCTGTATCTCACCGGGCATCAGCCCGCCAAAGCGCTCGATGCATTCCGCACGGCCACCGGGATTTACGACGTCACCCTGCCGTGGCTCTCCATCACTGGCGCCGAGGCCGCCTTTGCCACGGGGCACGGGGCCTTGGCGGACTCGATTCTCGATCGCCTCGAGCTCGTGTGCCGTCCCTGCGATTTCTACTACCGGTACGAGGCCCCGATCGCCCGAGCCCGCGGCTATCCCGCCGCTGCTGATTCCTTTCATGCGCGGATCGGGAGAACGCCAGGACGATAAACGCGAAGCGGATCCATCAGGTCGTCGGCCTATGCGCCGTGGTGGTGTACGTCGGCGTGCCGACTCATTGTTAGGCCGTGCCACCCGCTTGCAAGTCCCGCAATGAAACGGCGGCGCCCCATTTTGAGGCTCGTTCGGGACCGTTGCGGTCGGCCCTATGGATTGCAAAAGACCCGAGTGGGACGCCTGTTCCGCGGTGCTGTTCGGAGCGCCTCGTCGCTACTTAAGCAATTGTGGATATTAGCGTTATATGCAGAACTATCGATCCGGCACAGAGATTGCCTCACCTTCCGGGGGGGACAATCCGCTTTCGAGCGTTCCAGGCAGTCTTAGATGGACTCCAACGGGGGAAACGTCAGATGAACCGCAAGGGTTTTACGCTCATTGAGCTCTTGATCGTGGTGGTGATCATCGGCATTCTGGCCGCCATCGCGATCCCGAAGTTCGCCAACACCAAGGCGAAGGCGTACATCGCCTCGATGAAGTCGGATCTTCGGAACCTAGTGACCGCCGAGGAAGCGTACTTCGCCGACTCGGTCAAGTACAGCAATACCAAGTCGTGCACCGTGCCGCCCACCGCAGGTACCGTGAACTTCTGCGTGACGGTGGGTAACACGCTCGGCGGTCCGACTGTGAACGGTGGTGGGTGGAGCGCGACGATTACGAACGTCAACCTCACCAACCCCACAGTGACCTGCGCGATCTTCGTGAACACGACGGCCCAAACGCCGGCGACCACGGAAGGCGCGCCCGCCTGCCAGTAAGCGGCGGCGGTGCAGTGAATGCGCGAGCGGCGGGGGCTTCCCCGCCGCTTCGTTTTTATACCTATTCCAGCGCCATGCCGGCCAAGCCCGCGCTCCGGACCGAGTTACTCTTCTACCTGTCGTTCCTCGCCGCCGCCGCCCTGCTCGTGGGCGTGGCGACCATCCTCGTGGCCAGCGCGTTCGCCCCGGACCGAACGTTCGCCCTGGTGATGCTCCTGGTAGCGCTGGAAGTGGGCGTGTTCGTCGTGTTTGGGCGCCACCTGATCAACCGGCTGGTGCTGTGGCCCCTCGAGCGCGTGGTCGCGACCGCCGATGCGGTGGCGGACGGCGACCTCGCCAGGCGCGCGCCCGACGCCGAAACTCGCGACTTCGCCACGCTCGCCGAGCGACTCAATCGCATGACCGACCATCTGCTCGA
>QHUC01000228.1 GCA_003221045.1 Gemmatimonadota bacterium
CGGGCGGACGCGCACGAGACCATCGTTTGCGCCTGGCTGTCCGCCACAACCCTTCTTGGTCTGGGGCTGAACGCAGTGGTCGGCTGGTGGTGGGCCGATCCAGTGGCCGCACTGGGGATGCTGCCGTTAATCGTTCACGAGGGGATCGAGGCTTGGAGGGGGGAGGCCGCAGTACCGGATCGAGCAGCAAGTGACTAGGTTAGAACCCGCGTAAGCCGCCACCGTAGCTCAGTGGTAGAGCTCTCGATTCGTAATCGAGCGGTCGTCGGTTCAAATCCGACCGGTGGCTCTTTGTCCCACTCCAGTGAGTAATTCGACGAGCGACGCCGTCGCTGTCCACTCTGGGGGTGCGTGACGCACCGAGGTACGATCGAGATCGAGTAAGCCCACCAGAACCTCGCCGACGATGCGCGCGCCGACGGGACCCAGACGATTGCCGCTGCAACGGACGTCCGCCTCGCGCAGGATGTAGTACCACAGGGGCGTTTCCCCGCGCCAGCCGGCCTGCGCCGCTCCGAGCTCTTCCGCCGATAAGACCGTTTCCCCCAACCGCTGAGCAACACCCTCGCCCGACGGTAGACCCACGCCCTGGCCCCGCTCCAGATCGCGGACGGCCAGGGAGTGGAATTCCTCGACTTCACAGGTGCCGGTCAACGCGACCGGCAGCGCGATGAGGGCGGCGACCAGGCGTCCGTCAATCCGCTTCGCTCGTTGAGCCGGAGGGTGGCCGTTGGCGTCGGAAAGGTGCGTCCAATCGACCCGCTGATCCGCGCGCACCGGACGGAATCCAATCAGGTCGGGAAAGATCGCGGTCGGCTTGCTCGAGTCGTTCAGCGCATAGACATGACGAATCTGGGAGTGACCGTACCGATACGCGGCGTCCGCGAACTCGAGCGGAATGAACGGCTGACCTGCGGGACGATAGAATCGCCTGCCGTTTTGCAGCAACGCCTCCACTGCGTCCGCGCCGATCAGCGTGGGCAGGAACTCGCGCAAGACCGTGGTCTGATAGTGCCATCGCAGCTCGCGCTTCGCGGTCTCGAACACCTGGGGTTCGGGCGTGCCTTGGGCGCGAGCGCGATCGACGAACGCGTTATGCGCTTGGACGAAGGCGAGATGCATCTGCGAGACGAGGACATGCGAGTCGTTCCGCGGGTCGCCGATGATCGCGGTGCCCTCGGCGTTCCGGAGCACGTCCTGGCCGCCGGGGCCCGTCAGGAGCTTTGCCGGATCGTTCCGCTGAAAGAGGAACGGATGACCCACGGGCCCGTCGCCGTACAGACCGTCGAGATCGAGCTGCGGCGCTCGCGCGTTGGTCAGCCGCGACGGATCGACGTTCGAGCCCAGCGCGGAGCGGTCGGCGGTGACGTCGTGGGCGACGAATTGACCGAAGATCGGCCAGCCGGCGGCTTCCGATCCGAGGCAGGACTCGTCATCGGTGTCGCCACAATCGCACAGCCCGCCCGCGCGGCCCAGCGCGTAGAGGAACGCTTCGTCTGCCCTGAACGCCGGGAGCTCTGGGAAGAGACGCGCATAAGAGCTCGCACCGGCCGCCGGCGCGCGGGCACGACCCCGCGACAGACAATGGGAATGTTCCACGCTCAGCCCGAGCCTCCGAACCTCACAGCATAATTAGGCCCAAACGCAGGCCGGTCGCCACCGCTTCGGCACGGTTGGAGACGTCGAGCTTCTCGTAAACCGCGGCGAGGTGCGTCTTGACCGTGTGCTCCGAGACGCCGAGCCGCACGCCGATCTCTTTGTTGACGAGCCCTTCGCCGAGCAGCATCAGGATCTCGCGTTCCCGGGGCGTCAGGGTGCGACCGCGACCGTCAACCGGTGCGCCGGCGCCCTCCCTAGTCCTGCCATCCAACACCGCCGTCACGAGCGGGGCGGGCAGCGAGGCCAGCCCAGCCGCCGCTCCGCGAATGGCCGCGCTGATCTCCGCCGGCGACGCGTCGTGGGGCAGGGCCGCGCGCGCCCCGGCGCGCAACGCTCGAGCTGCGACAACGCCCTCGAAATCGTCCAACAGGACGATGAGTGGGATCCTATCGCGCCCGACCCCTTGCTCGAGGAGCAGCGGTTCCGGCAGATGAGATTCCGCTCCGGGACCGAGCAGGACGACTTCCGCGCCGCTTTCCTCCAGCAGGCCGTCGAGGGATTCGAGCGAGTCACAGGTACCGACCAGCAGCAAGCCTGAGTCTCGAGCGACGAGCTGCTCGAGCTCCCGCCGCGCGCCCGGCAGCTCGGACACCACAAGCACTCGTATCACGCCGCTGGGGCCTGCGCGCGTCGCAGCCATGATTCGACCGTGGTCACAGGGACGGCGAGCGCCAGGCTGCCGTGTACCATTGCGTTGATCCCGACCACTTTGCCGCTCATGTCGGCGAGAGGTCCTCCCGAGAAGCCGGGCGCCAGGCGCAGATCCGCTCGGATCCAGCGCGGTCGCCGGTCGTCGCGCCCGCCCTCGACAACGTGGACGATGCCGAGCGCGGCCACGCCGACGAGCCCGCCGGGATGTCCGACCGCGATCACGAGCTCACCCACTTGCAGCGGCGCCTCCCGGAGCTGAGCAAACATCGCTGGGGACGACTCGAGCTCGAGGGCGGCGAGGTCGCGCTTCCGGTCGCGCGCGACCACCCGCGCGGGCAGCACCGCGCCGTCGCCGAGTCCGACGGTCGCCTGAGCGCCGCGCACGACGTGGGCATTCGTGATGACCAGTCCCCGTCCGCTGCTCCCTTGCGGGTCCCACAACACGCCCGCACCGGACGCTGCACCCCCGGTCCCGGGTGCGCCCGTCCACACCTGCACGGTCACGCCTCGGAGCTCGTCCACGACCTTTGCGAGCTCCGCCGCGAGGCCTGAGGTCGTAGGCGCCGTCATGCCGCGCGCGACTGCGGCCGTTCCCCTGG
>QHUC01000229.1 GCA_003221045.1 Gemmatimonadota bacterium
ATCGGCGCTTCGAGCGAGCGCGCCCGCGATGCCGCACATGAACGTTAGAGCGACAAGTTGGCCACCGTCGGAGGCGGCGACGCTATCGAGGAAGCGGCCATACCAAGCTGCGCACGAATGTCGTCATAGATCGCGGCGAGGCCGTCGGGGAATGGCCCACGCCTCGTACCCAACTTCGGTGGACCGGCTGCGAGTGCCTCCGAGAGCTCCGGTTGAGAGCGCACCCATCGGAGTCTGCCTTCGGCCGACAGCTCCGCATCGATGCGCGGCGTGGGCCCGCAGAAGACGCTCCACACAGGCACACCAAGGACCGCTGCCTCTCGGTTCATGGTGCCTCCTCCCCCGATCACAAGGTCCGCCGCGGCGACAAGTCCAGGTCCTGGTACCACGCGCTCGAGAATCGTAACGGCTCGGTGGGCGGAGAGTCGCGATTTCAACTCCACATGCTGAGACTCGCTGCGAGGAGAGACAACCACGCGCACTCGTGGCCAGTCGAGTACACCCTCAATGGCCGCGAACCATAGCTGCATGCTTCGATCGTTGGCGTAGTGGGCGGTCGTCGCCGGCGGTCGAGTAACGATCAGATAGTGGCCGTCCTCGGCCGACAGTGCGCGGCGCTCAGTGATGCGGTCAAACTGCCAGTTATCTAAGTAAAGGTTCTCTTTGAGACCAGGATAGAACCGCGCGAGCCGGGCAACCCGAGATGGCAACTCCACCGAACGCAGGACATCCGGCAGCCACACGCGAGCGCCGAGCGCAAACGGGCGAAGTTCAGAGTGCTCATAATCAAGAAGACCGATGGCGGGCACACGCGCGATGAATGCGGCTAGAGACGCAGATCGGGAGCTGGACAACAACAGCGATGGTCGGCCGCCCTCACGCGCGAGCCACCTAAGCAGAGCGAGAGCACGCCGGCCACCACCGACGAGTCTCTCGATGAGGCCAGCGAAGTCCCCTTGGCCAACGGGCTGGGCGCAAAACCCGCGCGCCTCCGCAAGCTCCAAGGTCTGTGCCTGTGGCTTTGCCGTGACAGCCGCGCGCCAACCGTCCTCTCGAAGCCGCCGGATGAAGGGCTCGAGGAACAGAACGTGGGGGGTGTTTTCGAGATCGACCCACACCCAAGGCCGCACCGTTCCCCTCAACGGGTCGTCCTCACTTGAGGTCTGACGCCCCTGTTCCGGACTGCCTCAGCACCGCCACCAACCGACTGTATAGTGCGCGGTGCCAGGGGTCCCGGCTCCTGGCGAGTCGGATCAAGGCCCCAACGCCTTCGTAAATGGCTACGGATCTCGCCCGGAGATCGGGAGCCCCCTCAAGAACCGTCAGGTACGGCTCCAACCGGTCGGCGAATTGCCACTGGTCGAACATCTTTGGGTTGAATTCCAGCTCGATACCCAAATTCCAAGCGCGCGCCCGGGAGACAGCTGTGTCGAGCCTAACGACCGGAACCTCCGGGTGAAAGAAGTAGTTGGGCTGCAACCATGCGTGGTCAAAGCCATACGCACGCCACGACGGACCGCCGGGGGCCGTGTAGTAAGGAATCCAGAAAAACTGGAAACGACGACGATGCACCGCATCGGCAGTCTGTTTCACGAGTACACTGTCAACACTCCGAATCTCCTCATTTAACCAGTAGTACCCGACGAACGTGAGGTGCTGAAACCGAGCTGCGGCGAACCGCTGCGCAACCTCGTCAATGTATGCCTCCACAGCCCTTCGCCGCCCCTCGGGATCCGTCAAGACAAATGACGTGCGCCCCACCCAAACCGTATCGGCCCCGGGGCGAGAGTAGGGAATCATCAGAACGACGCGGAATCCGCCGCGGGGCTGTCCGGCTTTCGCGGCAATCATTGCCACCGCCGAATCCAAGCTCTGAAGGCGTCCATGCGGTGCGAATAACGAATCGAGATATGCATTCCAGTCCTGACCTTTCGCGAGGGTCTTATCAGGCCAGGGGTAGTAGTATCGACCGGAGGTCGCCTCTAGGTCGAGTACGATCGTACCCTCGCACAGCCAACCCGTCGGCTGGTCGGATGTGTCAACGGTGGCGAAGAGATCAACCAGGTCCTTAGGAGGGAACCGGCGACCTATGGAGCCGCCGGTGTAAAGCAGGACCCAACAAGCGGGAGCCGGCTGAGAATCCGTCACCATAGTCGACGCACGGAGAGACCCAGGATAGACCGTCAGAGTGACTAGTCCGACCACTGCCAACCACCGCCCTCTGAAGACGATGATCCACCTCACACAAATTGAGCCCCGTCGCACAGTACGGCTGCGAGCCGGTCCGCCGCCAAACCGTCCCAGTGCTCGATCGTTGGCGCTGTTGCGGGACGATGCGCTCGCGCCTCGTGCGCAGCGTGGAGGATCCTATCCCGGTGCGCCGGCACGAGCCGGTTGGTTCCAACTGTACAAGTGAGAGGTCGCTCGGTGTTGGGACGCACGGTGACGCACGGGACCCCAAGCCACGTTGTCTCCTCCTGCAACCCACCCGAATCGGTGATCACCAGCTCGGCCTCGGCCTCCAACCCGAGCATCTCCAAATAAGGAAGGGGGTCGAGAAACCTCACCGTCCCCTGCACAACACGTTCGAGCCCCAGCGCTTCGATCCGCGCTTTCGTGCGGGGATGGACGGGAAACAGGACCGGACAGCTCTTAGACATGATCCCGAACGTCTCCAGTAGCTCGCGCAGCGTGTTCGGGTTATCCACGTTCGCAGGCCGATGCAAGGTGACTAACGTGTAGCCGCGCTTCTGCACACCGTGTCGCGCGGGGGCGCCGAGCGCTCGTGCCGCCGGCAGCGCAGCCACAAGCGAGTCGATCATGACGTTTCCGACGAAATGCACTTGCTCAGACGGTATCCCCTCGGCCCGAAGGTTCGCGACCGCATCACGCGACGGGGCGAAAAGCGCGTCCGCGACGTGATCTGTGACGATGCGGTTGACCTCTTCGGGCATCGAGCGGTCACGACTGCGCAATCCGGCCTCGACATGACCGACCCGCACCCCAGCCTTAGCGGCAACCAAGGCTGCGGCGACCGTGGAATTGACGTCTCCGTACACCAGCACGATGTCGGGGTGCACCGCCACACAGACCGGCTCGAACCGCGCCATCACCTCCGCCGTTTGGAGCGCGTGGGAAGCTGAGCCCACGCCCAGGCTGTGATCTGGCACGGGTAGACACAAGTCCCGGAAGAACGCCTCGGACATGTCCGGATCGTAGTGTTGACCCGTGTGGACTACAATGTGGCCCACGCCTCGCGCAGCGAGCGCTCGCGCGACTGGCGCGAGTTTCATGAAGTTCGGCCGAGCACCAACGACGGAAAG
>QHUC01000230.1 GCA_003221045.1 Gemmatimonadota bacterium
AGCCCAGCATGATGACTTCCTTCCGCGCCATCAGGATGCCGAAGACGTAACCCCAGCTGAACCCGCACACCGCGAGGAACCCGAGGCCGTGCGGGATTTTGCCCGGGTCGATCAGGTTCAGCACACCGGCGAAGAAGCAGAACAACCCGAGGACCGTGTAGCTCGCGAGGTGGAGCGCGAGCGGGAGCGGGACGGTACCCATGCGATTGAAAGTCATGGAGAAAAGATAAGGGGCTGGGTATTGGGGGCTAGGTATGGAGGGCTACGTTGTCGAACTCTAGCACCTAGCCCCCAACACGTAGCACCTCTTTAATTCCCCCCCGTGCAGGCCACACGAACCTACCTCCAGCTCACGACGCGGGACCAGTTTCGCGCAGCGTTCGGCCAGTTTCCCGATCTGGTCATCGAGCACGTCTCCCGTCCAACGCCAGCGCTGTACCGCCGGTGCTACCGGACGGTGGGCGAGGCCTATCATTGGCGCGACCGCTGGGATTGGACTGACGACGAGATCCGTGCGCATCTGTCCCGGCGCGAGATCACGCTCCATGTGGCCCGGCGGGGCGACGCATTGGCGGGTTGGTACGAGTTGCGCCGCGTGCCCGAGGACCGCTCGGTCGAGATCGCATACTTCGGCCTGTTTCCGGACGCCATCGGTCAGGGCCTCGGCAAGCACATCTTGTCGTGCGCGGTACGGGACGCCTGGGCGCTCGAGCCCGCACGTGTGTGGCTGCACACGTGCACGCTCGATCATCCCGCCGCACTCCCGAACTACCAGAAGCGGGGCTTCGCGCCGTACAAGACGGAGACGTACGAGGTTAACTTCCCGTCGTGAACTTCACGATTTCCAGGACGCAGAAACTCATCATCGCGGGCGTGGTGATCCTGCCGCTGATCCTCTTCACGCTGTATACCTGGGCGACGCTGTCGTACACGTATTCGTCCGGAGACCGCGCGGGGTACGTGCAGAAGTTTTCCAGGAAGGGCTGGTTGTGTAAGACCTGGGAAGGCGAGATGGCCGTGATTACCACGGCGGCGACGATGCAGGAAAAATTCTACTTCACCGTGAAGAACGATGCCGTCGCTGCCCGCATCAACGACACGCTGGGCAAGCGCGTCGCGCTGACCTACAAGCAGCACGTCGGGATCCCGACCAGCTGCTTCGGGGATACCGAGTACTTCGTGACGGATGTGAAGGTGGTGGAATGACGACCGGAAACAGCTTTGGAGCGCGGGCGCAACTCAAGGTCGGGAATCGCACGTTCGAGATTTTCAAGCTGGACGCCCTCGAGCGACGCGGGCTTTCGGTGTCACGCCTCCCGTATTCCCTCACTTTACCGGCGTCCCCGCGGTCGTCGACCTCGCCGCTATGCGCGACGCGATGCAGGCGATGGGCGGCGACCCCAAGAAAGTCAACCCGCTCCTGCCCGCCGAGCTGGTGATCGACCACTCGGTGATCGTGGACGAGTTCGGCACGTCCACCGCATTCCAGGTGAACGCCGACCTCGAGTTCCAACGCAACCGCGAGCGCTATGCCCTGCTCCGCTGGGCGCAGCAGGTGTTCCAGGGATTCCGCGTCGTGCCGCCCGACACCGGCATCGTGCACCAGGTAAACCTCGAGTACCTCGCACGAGTCGTGTTCACAGCCGAAAGTCCCAAGCCGCAAGCGTATCCCGATACCCTGGTGGGCACCGACTCTCACACCACGATGATCAACGGGCTCGGCGTGCTCGGATGGGGCGTGGGCGGGATCGAGGCGGAAGCCGCGATGCTGGGGCAGCCGGTGTCGATGCTGATCCCTCAAGTCGTGGGCTTCCGGCTCACCGGCAAGCTCGCCGAGGGTGCCACCGCCACCGATCTGGTGCTCACCGTGACGGAGATGCTGCGCAAGAAGGGTGTGGTCGGCAAGTTCGTCGAGTTCTACGGCCCCGGGATCGCGTCCCTGCCGCTGGCCGACCGCGCTACCATCGGTAATATGGCGCCCGAGTACGGCGCCACGGTGGGAATCTTCCCCGTGGATCAGGAGACGCTCCGCTACCTGGAGTTCACCGGGCGCCCCAAGGAGCAGGTGCAGCTCGTCGAAGCCTACATGAAGGAGCAGGGCCTGTTCCACTCCGCGGGTGCGCCGGAGCCCATCTACTCGGACACCCTTTCACTCGACCTCTCGACTGTAGAGCCGAGCCTGGCCGGTCCCCGACGCCCGCAGGACCGCGTGTCCCTGCGGGATGTGCCCCGCAACTTCCAGCTCGCGCTTCCGGCGCTGGTCAAGCCCGCCGCGCCAGCCCCGAACGCCGGTCGCTGGGAAGGCGAGGGCGGCCACGTCGCCACCGCGGTGGAAGCGCCACCACAACGCCGCACCCACGTGGACCTCACGATCGATGGCACGGACTGCAAGCTGGAACATGGCTCCGTCGTCATCGCCGCCATCACGAGCTGCACCAACACCTCGAACCCCTCCGTGATGGTGGCGGCGGGCCTGGTCGCGAAAAAGGCGGTTGAGCGGGGCCTCAAGTCGCAGCCCTGGGTCAACGCTCCCGGAGGCCGTGTCGGCCGCGGTGGCCGAAGGAGAGCTCGTGGTGTGCTCCGTGTTGTCCGGCAACCGCAATTTCGAGGGGCGCATCCAGCAGGAGGTGCGCGCCAATTACCTCGCGTCGCCGCCGCTGGTGGTCGCGTACGCTCTGGCCGGGCGGATCGATCTCGATCTCCAGACGGAGGCCCTGGGAACTGGAAAAGACGGGAAGCCGGTGTATCTGCGCGACATCTGGCCCACCGCCAAGGAAGTGAACGAGGTGGTCCGCTCGTCCGTCAAGTCGGCGATGTTCCACAAGGAATACGACGAGGTGTTCACCGGGGACGAACGCTGGCGTGGTCTCCCCGTGCCCGCCGGCGACCGGTTCGCCTGGGAGCCCGAGTCGACCTATATCCGCCGGGCGCCGTACTTCGACGGCATGCCGAAGACGCCCGAGCCCATCGCGGACATCCGCGCCGGCCGTGTACTCTGCCTCCTGGGAGACAGCATCACCACGGACCACATCTCTCCCGCGGGCTCCATCCGCAAGACCAGCCCCGCCGGTCAGTACCTGGTGGCTCACGCCGTTCAGCCCGTCGACTTCAACTCCTACGGCTCGCGCCGCGGCAACCACGAGGTGATGGTGCGCGGCACGTTCGCCAACGTGCGACTCAAGAACCTTCTCGCCCCGGGGACGGAAGGGCCGGTCACCGTACACCTCCCGGACGGCGAGCAGATGACCATCTATGACGCGTCCGTCAAATACCTGCGCGAGGGCGTCCCGCTCATCGTGATCGCGGGTCAGGAGTACGGCTCAGGCTCGTCGCGCGACTGGGCCGCCAAAGGGCCGCGCCTGCTCGGCGTGCGCGCCGTGATCGCGCAGAGCTACGAGCGGATCCACCGGTCGAACCTGGTCGGGATGGGGATCCTGCCGCTTCAGTTTCTCGCGAACGACACGCCCGCGAGCCTGGGGCTCAGCGGGAAGGAATCGTTCGACATCGTGGGACTCGCCGGCGTCCTCGCCGAGGGATTCCCGCGCGGCAAAGACGTCGAGGTCAAGGCAACGCGGCCCGATGGCTCGGGTGTCCGGTTCAAAGCAAACGTCCGGATCGACACCCCGCAGGAGCTGCAGTACTACCGGCATGGGGGCATCCTCGAGTACGTGCTGCGGCAACTGCGCGACGCCGGCCGATAAGACAGAGAATCGGCTCGCTGCGCGTCGGTCAGCAGGGCTTTGGCCTCCATCGCGGAGCGGATCGACAGCCAGCGCGCCCGGCCCATGGCGGCGTGGGCCGCCTGGAAATGAGTCTTCAGTACCCCCGAGTCCGGGGAAGCGGCGTCGGCAGCGAGCTGCAGCTCTCCGAGGTGGGTCTCGGCCTCGGACATGGCGGCGTCCTGCGCCGCGGTCGTCGCGTCGCGCAGCGCGGTGAGCCGCGCGACCTGGTCCGCGGTGAGTCCCAGCGCCTCTTTGCGGGGGAGGAGGTGCTGTGGCGTGTACAGCATCACCTGCGCGATGGGCGCCATCATTTCCTGCATTTCCATCGGGTCGCCCATCATCCGGCCCGTCGGCGCCGGGCGGTGCTGGGCCGCGAGTGGCGCGGTCGCCAGGCCGATCACGACCAATAGGCGGGTGGTGGTCATCGGAGGCGGCTCCTGTTGAGGCCTCCTCAATACTAACCTTGCTCCTTCGCCACAGCCGGGGTTACCGTGTACGGTGCCCCCACTCACCCGAGGCGTGTTGTTGCTGACGGGCCTCGCCGTCGTCACCCGCTCGCGTGCCCAGGGGCCGCCCGACCCCTGGCGGCCGCGGACGATGCCGGCGTTCGGCGCTAGCTATGCTCCCGATATCGGCCTGCTCCTCGGTGCAGGGATCATCCACACGCGATACGGCTTCCACGCCCTGCCTCCGACGACACGCGCCCTCGCCGAGGCGCAGTACGCCACGGCCGCGCGCAGCTACCGCGTGAACGTCGCCGCGGAATTCCGGCCCCGGGGGCCACCGACGACGTTCAACGTCGCGTTCCGGGCCTCCGGACTCGAGCTCATCCGGTTCTATGGAATCGGCAACCAGACCAACGGATCGCGGGCTGACAGCGCCTATCGCGTCCGGGCAAAGCAGATTCAGCTCGCGCCGAGCGTGACGGTGCCGGTCGCCCCGCGAGTGCGGCTCACCGCGGGACCCCTGCTCGAGTACACGCGGACCTCAGCGGATCCCGGCTCGCTCCTCGCGACCACGGGGCCGTACTACGGCGCGGGCGCCTTCGGTCAGCTCGGGCTGCACGCGATACTCGACTTCGACACACGCGACTCGCCCACCGCTCCGGCGCGCGGCGTGCACCTGACCGCGGGCGGGCAGTGGCATCCAGCCCTGTGGCACGTCGTGAGCCCCTTCGGGTCTTGCTCCGCGGAGGCGGCGACCTACTTCTCCGCGGACGATCCGGCCTCCGTGACGCTCGCGCTCCGCGCGGGTGGTGCCGCGGTCGCCGGGACGGTGCCGTTCCAGGAGCTCGTGTACGTAGGTGGTGAGACGACGGTCCGCGGGTATGCCGAGCAGCGCTTCACCGGGCGGCGCGGCGCCTATGCCAACGTCGAGCTGCGGCTCGCCGCCGGTCGCCTACCATTCGGGGACGTCGGCCTCTTCGGATTGGCTGACGGAGGGCGGGTGTGGGTCCCAGGTGAGGTGTCCGACCGCTGGCACGCGGCCGCCGGCGGCGGCGTGTGGCTGGCCTGGCAACACCGCCGCGCCAACATTCTGTCCATCGTGGCCGCGCGGAGTCCCGAGCGCACGGCGGCGTACCTGCGCGCGGGATTCCTGTTCTAGTGTTCACGGTCGTGGTTGAATATCAGCTTGTAGAGTGGAGCAGCGCGCCGGCGAAGAGGATGAGGAACCACAGCACGAGGCTCGCCGTTGACGTCCGGCGGAACCAACCCCATGCGGCCACCGAACCCCGTCGCAGGGCCATCTCGGTGCGCAACCGCGCGTAGCCGTTGCCGATCAGCAGGGCGACGAACCCCATCTTGGTCCAGAAGACGACCGAGGTGCCAAAGGTGCCGACTTGGGCCAGCGCCATGAGCACGCCGCTCGCGAAAATGAGGGCGAGGCCGCCGACCACCCAGCGGTGAACGGCGGCAAGGCGATCGAGCTCCGTGCGCCAGTCGGGCCCGGTCGCGGGCGACAGGCGTAGCGATGCTCGATCCGCGGCGACAGCTACGCCACCCCCCACCAGGATGCCGACAAGATGGAAATAGGTGACTGTAGCGCTCACAGGCGTGTGGCCGTAGAGATGCGCCCATCGCGCCAGGAGCTGTGATACTGTGATCGACACCATCGTAGTCCTCCTGCAAGGGGTCGGGATGCGAGCGCACCGCTCACGCGAGCCACCACGCGAGCAGCGCGTCAGGCATCAATCGAGATCATCACCGAACGACGACTCTGCCCGTCATGAGCTGGCCGTGGACCGCGCAGTCGTATTCGTACGTGCCGGGCACGGTAAACGTGACCGCATACGTCCCGCTGCCGGTCATCGTGGCGCTGCTCGCGAAGCTCGCCGAGCCGAGGGATTGGACGCTGTGCGGCAGAGAGCCGGTCCAGGTCCAGGTGACGGTGCCGCCCACCGGGACCGTGTCCACGGCCGCGTTCGTGCTCCCATTGTGGCCGCTCACGAATTCGATTCCGGGGCCGATCGTCACGGAGCCGACCAGGCCTCCTCCCCCGCCGCCACCACCGCCGCCACCGCCGCCATAGGTACCGGTGTAGCCGCCACACCCTGCGAGCGCCGCGAGCGCCATGATGCCCATTACTCCGATGCGTAAGCGCATTGAATTATCCTCCTCAGCTCGCCGGCTTGCGGGAGCTGGACTTTTCCCAGTTGACGAACAGGAACCCGCCCGGCGCGTCGAACGGGGGCTCACCGGGCCCGGGCAGAATCTGCAGCTGGAGCTCTTCGATCTTGTTCTTGGAGCAGTTCCAGCAGGCGAGCGCGTAGTCGCCGTCACGGCGCGTGCGCGACAAGAGCATGACGTGCACCATCGCGTTGTCGGTGACGAGCGCGTCGTTCTTGTAGAGGTGCGCGAACGCCCAGAGGGCGACGGCGCTGTTGATCGTCGGCACGAGCGGCGTGTGCACCTGGGTCACGCCGTGATAGTAGAGCCCCATGATCACGCCCCCGAAGCGGGGGTGGTGCGGGACGTCCTTGGTCTGGACGCGGTCCATCACGAGCTTCCAGCGAGCGCCGTCCTGAGTCGTAAACTCGGCCACGCCGTCCACCGAGTCTCGCGTCGCGCCCTTGTCCCACGCGCTGAACGTGAACGTGCCAGAAATCGGCGTCACGTTGTTTGAGTACGGGCCATTCTTCACCTGTGACTCGA
>QHUC01000231.1 GCA_003221045.1 Gemmatimonadota bacterium
CGACCGAGACGAGGGGCGTGATCACGTTCGTCGCGTCGAGCCGTCCACCCAGTCCCACCTCGATGACGCCCACCTGCGCGCCTCGGGCGGCGAGATCGGCGAAAGCGATGGCAGTCGTGGCCTCGAAGAAGCTCGCATCGAGACGCTCGATATGCGGCTGGAGGAACGTAGTCCATTCGGCGAACGCGTCCTCACCGATCGGCACACCGTCGACCACGATGCGTTCCCGCACCGAGACGAGATGCGGCGAGGTATATATCCCCACCTTGTGCCCGCGAGCCGCGAGCTCAGCTCCGATGAAGGCGCAGGTCGAGCCCTTGCCGTTCGTGCCCGCCACGTGGATCGAGGGGAAGTGGCGCTCGGGGTGCCCGAGCACGTCCAGGAGCCCCTCGGTCGGTCCGAGGCTCCATTTGATGCGGCTTCCTTGTCGCGCGAAGAGAAAGCGAGAGGCGTCCTCGAAGGACAGCCCGGTGCGGATCAGTCGGCGGCCTCGGCCGGCTGTCTCCCGGCCATGTGACGCAGCAGCTGAGCGGTGGTATCTCGTAGCTCGCTCCGCGGCACGACCGCGTCGATCATGCCGTGCTCCACGAGGAATTCGGCGGTCTGGAAGCCCTCCGGCAGGTCCTGACCAATCGTCTGTTTAATCACCCGCGGCCCGGCGAAGCCGACCACCGCTCCCGGCTCCGCGAGAATGACATCCCCTTGCATCGCGTAAGAAGCGGACACGCCGCCGGTGGTGGGGTTGGTGAGGATCGAGATGAAGGGGACTCGCGCCGCCCGAAGCCGCGCGATTTCGACCGACGTCTTGGCCATCTGCATCAACGACAGCACGCCTTCCTGCATCCGCGCGCCCCCGGATGCCGAGACGATGGTCAGGGGGACCCGTCGTTCGACCGAGCGCCGCGTGAGGCGGGCGATCTTCTCTCCCACCACCGACCCCATCGACCCACCCATGAAGTTGAAGTCCATCACGGCGAGGTCGAGCGGCATCCCGTCCAAACGACCGTAGCCGGTCCGGACCGCCTCGAGCGGACCCGCCTTTCCGATCGCCAGCTCGAGGCGCTGCTTGTAGCTCTCGAAGGCGAGGGGATCGGTGGAGCGCAACTTGCTGTCCAGCTCGTGCCAGGATCCCTCGTCCACGAGCAGGTCGACGTATTCCTGGGCCGAAATGCGGCGATGGTGACCGCAGTTGGGGCAAACGTTGAACGCGCGGACGAACCGGTCCTTGATGTCGATGTGGCCGCACGCGTCGCATTTTTCCCAGGCATCGGCTGGAATCTCCAGCTTCACCCGTTCGGACGTGCGCGGTTTGCGCTCTTTTTTGAACCAGGCCATTCGCGCCATAGGGGGGACTTGAAGGCGACAATCTGTGAGAGGCCCTGTCCCGGCGCCAGCCCCGACAGCCTAACTCCTTGTCACAGTTCAGCGTAGCCCGACTGGCGAGATTCCCACGCTACGCGAAGCGAAATGCCCACGGCCATGAAACAGGCGAGGAGGAAGGAGCCGCCATACGAGAAGAACGGCAGCGGGATGCCGGTGATCGGTAGGAGGTTCACCGTCATGCCGATGTTTTCGAGAATGTGGGTGAACAGCATGCCGGTCACGCCGAAGACGCACAGGCTCGAATACGGATCCGTGGCCCGCCGGGCGATCCGGATGAGGATGAAGATCAGGGCCCCGAACAACGCGAGGGCGACGAGCACCCCGAGGAACCCGAGCTCCTCGCCGACAACGGAAAAGATGAAGTCCGTGAACTGGGCGGGCAGGAACGCCAGCCGCTTCTGAGGACCATGCGTGAACCCCTGCCCCAGGAACCCACCCGACCCGATGGCGATCTTCGACTGGATCACGTGCCAGCCCGTGGCCCGGGGATCCTCGTGCGGGTTCAAAAAAGCGAGCAGCCGGTTCTGCTGGTAGGGCGCCAACCGCTGCCAGAAGGGGACCGCGATCACGCCCATGACGAGGTTCGCGAGCATGACCGCGAGTCCTTCCCATACGTACGGCCGCCACCAGATCAACAGGGCGATCAGCACCACGATCCAGGCACCCCAGGCCACGGTCGAGAACGCGAGCACCAGCCCGATCACGGGCGAGCCCAAGAGCACGAGCAAGGAAACTTTGGTGCCTGCCCAATAGAGCATCGTGAACAGGATGGCGATGAACACCATCGCGCTCCCCAGGTCGGGCTGCTTCGCTACGAGGAGAGTGGGGACGCCGGCGATGACGCAGGGGGGCAACAAGTCGCGCAGCGTGCTGGGGGCCTCGCGGCGTCCCGTCAGCCAGCGGGCGAGCATCAGGACGACCGAGAGCTTCGCGATCTCCGCCGGTTGCCCCAATCGCACTCCGCCGATCGCGAGCCACGACCGTTCGCTCGCAGCCGTACCCGCGCCCACACCGGCGAATAGGGTCCAGAGCAGCACCACCATGCCGATCCCGTACG
>QHUC01000013.1 GCA_003221045.1 Gemmatimonadota bacterium
GACGCGGCGGCGCTGGTGCGTCGGCGCGGCGAGCTGATGCAACGGGCCGGCTCCGAGCGACCGGGGACCATGGCCGCCGTCCTCGGGCTCGCGACCGCGGAGGTCGAAGCCGCGTGCCGTGAGGCATCGAGCGGCGGCGCGGTCGCCGTCGCGGCGAACCTGAACGGGCCGGATCAGACCGTCATCTCGGGGGACCCCGACGCCGTGGCGAAGGCCGGAGAGCTCTGCAAGGCACGCGGGGCCCAGCGCGTCGTCCCCCTCAAAGTGAGCGGCGCGTTCCACTCCTCCCTCATGGCTCCGGCGGCCAATCAGCTGCGCGTCGCACTCGAGCGCGCGGCGTTTCGCGACCCCGCATTCCCGGTGATCGCGAACGCGACGGCGGAGCCGGTCCGCCACGCCACGCAGGCGCGCCGTCTCCTCGCCGATCAGCTCACCGCGCCGGTCCGTTGGGTCGCAAGCATGCAGCGCGCCGCGGAGCTCGGCGGCACGGGCGCGCGCTTCATCGAAATCGGTCCCGGGAACGTGCTGGCCGGCCTGCTGCGCCGCATCGTCCCGGCGGCCAGCATCACGTCCCTGGGAACCGCCGATGAGGTGACGCGCTTCCTCGAGGCGGCGTGAGCGCATGAAAATCGACCTGAGCGGGAAGGTGGCGGTCGTCACGGGCGGCAGCCGCGGGATCGGGCATTCCATCGCCCAGGCGCTCGCCCGCGTCGGCTCCCGGGTGGCGGTACTGGCGAGAGACGTCACGAAGGCCCGCGAGGCCGCCGCCTCGCTCGGCGACGGACAGGGGGCGCAGGGCTACGAGTGTGACGTGAGCGACGCGAGACAGGTCGAGACGACCGTGGCGGCGGTCGAGAAGGATTTCGGCCGGATCGACGTGGTCGTGAACAACGCGGGGACGACGCGCGACAACCTGCTGTTCCGGATCGCGGAGGAGGATTGGGACACGGTCCTGAACACCAACCTGAAGGGCGCCTTCCTCGTCACCAAGCACGCCGCGCGCGGGATGATCAAGCGCCGCTGGGGCCGCATCATCAACATCACGAGCGTGGTCGGCATCTCCGGTAACAAAGGGCAGGCGAATTACACCGCCTCCAAGGCCGGCCTGATCGGATTCACCAAGTCCGTTTCAAAAGAGCTCGCGTCGCGAAACGTGCTGGTGAACGCCGTGGCTCCGGGATTCATCGACACGGAGCTGACCCGCAAAATCACCCCCGCGGCACGGGAAACGCTGATCCGGGCGATTCCGCTGGCCCGGCTGGGGGAAGGGGCGGATGTGGCCGCCGCCGTGGTCTTTCTCGCCTCCGAGTTCGCGAGCTACATTACGGGACAGGTACTGGTCGTCGACGGCGGGATGGTGCTGTGATCCTTTTCCCACACCTCCATTGAGGACACCCATGGCAATGGACATGAAGCAGCTCGAAGAGAAGGTCAAAGACATCATCGTCGAGGAGCTGGGGGTGGAGCGCGACAAGCTCACGCCCGGGGCGAGCTTCATGGAGGACCTGGGGGCGGACAGCCTCGACACCGTGGAGCTGGTCATGGCCTTCGAGAAAGAGTTCGACATCGACATCCCCGACGAAGAAGCCGAGAAGCTGCGGACGGTGGGACAGGCGCTCCAATACCTCCACGATAAGATGGGGAAATAGCCGATGACGCGCCGGGTGGTGATCACGGGCCTCGGGTTCGTGACGCCCTTGGGCACCGATGTGGCCAGCACCTGGGAGGGCCTGGTGACGGGCCGCTCGGGGGCCGGACCGATCACGCGGTTCGACCCCGCGCAAAGCCCGGTGAAGTTCGCGTGCGAGGTGAAGGGATTCGACCCGGCCCGTTTTCTCGACAAGAAGGAGATCCGCCGCTACGACCTGTTCGCGCAGTTCGCCCTCGGCGCGGCGGAGCAGGCCGTGACCGACGCCTGTCTCGCGAGCAACTGGGACAAGGTGAACCTGAAGCGCGTGGGGGCGATCGTCGGGACGGGGACCGGGGGACTCCAGACGTTCGAGGAGAACGCCCGCGCTCTGTTCGAGAAGGGGCCCGGGCGGGTGTCGCCGTTCTTCGTCCCGATGTACATGCCCAACGTCGCCGCCGCCCTCATCTCCATGCGATACGGGGTGCAGGGACCCAACTACGCGACGGTCTCCGCGTGCGCGTCGTCCGCCCAAAGCGTGGGCGACGCGGTCGCGTTCATCCGAAACGACCAGGCCGACATCATGATCGCCGGCGGGGCGGAGGCCGCGATCACGCCACTCGCCGTGGCGAGCTTCGCCAACATGAAGGCGCTCTCCGAGCGCAACGACAGTCCTCAGACCGCCAGCCGTCCGTTCGATAAGGACCGCGACGGCTTCGTGATGGGCGACGGTGCCGCGGTGCTGATCCTCGAAGAGTGGGAGCACGCCCGGCGGCGCGGGGCGAAGATCTACGCCGAGGTCGCAGGCTTCGGGATGACCGCCGACGCGTATCATATCACGGCGCCCGCGCCGGACGGCTCCGGCGCGCAGGAGGCGATGCGCCTCGCCATGAAGGACGGCGGCATCCCGCCGGAGCAAGTCGGCTACATCAACGCCCACGGGACGTCGACGCCGCACGGGGACGCGGCCGAGACCGCCGCCGTCAAGGCGGTCTTCGGTGACCGCGCGCGCAAACTCGTCTTCGGCTCTACGAAGTCGATGACCGGGCATCTGCTCGGCGCGGCCGGGGCGCTCGAGGCGGGGATCTGTGCCCTCGTCGTTCAGACCGGCGTCATCCCGCCCACCATCAACCAGTTCACCAGCGACCCCGCCTGTGACCTCGACTCGGCGCCGAACAAGGCCGTGAAGCGGCACGTGGACGTGGCGCTCTCGAACTCCTTCGGGTTCGGCGGGCACAACGTGACGCTCGCCATCCGGCGGGCGGCATGAGGCAATTGCGGATTGCGGATTTGCGATTGCGGATTGGGGAGCTCGGACGTCGAATCCGCAATCCGAAATCCACAATCCGCAATTGACGCAGATGACCGTCCGGGATCCGACACTCGATAGCGTCGCAGAGAAGGTCTCGCGAAACGAGCGCCTCACGCGCGACGATGCGCTCGCCCTCTTCCAGTCCAACGATCTCCTCACCATCGGACGGCTCGCCGACCAGGTGAACCGGCGCCGCAATGGCGACCGGGTGTTCTTCGCCGCGAATCAGCACATCAACCCGACCAACGTGTGCGTGTTGCGGAACACGTGTGTGTTCTGCTCCTTCGCCCGAATGCCGCGGGAGGAGGGTGCCTACACCCGCAGCCTCGAGGAGGTGTTCGCCGAGGCCGACGCCGCGCGCGACAACGCCACGCGCGAGTTCCATATCGTCGGCGGCCTCCACCACAAGCTCCGGCTTGCCTACTACCTGGACATGTTCCGCGGTTTGCGGGAGCGCCATCCGGGCGTCCACATCAAGGCGCTCACCGCGGTGGAGGTGGCACACCTCGCGCGCATCGAGCAGCTGAGCGTGCGCGACGTGCTGACCGCCATGAAGGACGCCGGAGTCACGAGCCTCCCCGGCGGCGGGGCGGAGGTCTTCAGTCCGGCGGCGCGCGCGACGATCGCCGACAAGAAGCTCTCGGGTGCGGAATGGCTGGCCGTGCACCGCGAGGCGCACGAGGTGGGACTCCCGTCCAACTGCACCATGCTCTACGGCCACGTGGAGACCATGGCCGACCGCGTGGACCATCTGCTCGCGTTGCGGGCGCTCCAGGACCAGACCGGCGGCTTCCTCACGTACATCCCGCTGGCGTATCATCCCGACCACAACGAGCTGGGTGAGGCGCTCGGGCGAACCGGGACCGCCACATCGGGCTTCGACGACCTGAAGAACATCGCCGTCGGCCGGCTCGTGCTCGATAACATCCCGCACGTCAAAACCCACTGGCCTATGGTGACGCCGTTCATCTCGCAGGTGGCGCTCACGTTCGGGTGTGACGACCTCGAGGGCACGGTGGTGTTCGAGCGTGTCTACCATGAGGCGGGCGCCGCGACGCCGATGTGGTTGTCATACGATCAGATCGTGACGCTCATCCGCGGGGCGGGGAAGGAGCCGGTCGAGCGCGACTCCCTGTACCAGACAGTGCGCACGTTCGAAGACTGGGTGCCGGGGCAGCGCCCGGCCCGCCCCGAGGGGCCGGAGGGTGCCACGTTCCGGATCTCGCACCGTCCCCCGGCTGGCGCCCGGGGTCGGCGTACGTTGCCGGTGCTACAGGAGATTGCGAGTGCGGAATAGGCTTCTGCTGACTCCGGGCGCGAGCCCGGGGAAGCGAGGATGGGCGGCATGAGAGTCGGCCGGATCGGCTACATCAACTGCTATCCCGTGTACGGAGCCATTGACCGGGGTGTCGCCCCCCTCCCAGTGCCGGCCGAGCTCGTCACGGGCACGCCGTCCGAGCTGAACGACCTGCTCGCGGCGGGTGAGCTCGACGTCTCCGTCGTGAGCGCGGTCGAGTACGCGCGCCATGCACGCGACTACATCCTCCTCCCCGACCTGGCGATCTCATGCGACGGGCCGGTCCGGAGCGTGGCCCTGTTCAGCCGACGGCCGGTCGGGCAGCTGGAGGGGCGCACGGTGCTGCTCACCGCGTCCTCCCGGACGGCGGTCGGCCTCCTCGAGCTCCTGTGCGCCGACGTCTGGGGAGTGCACCCGCACTTCGCGCAGGCCCGCGCGGAAGCGAGCGATCTCGACGCGCTGGCGCACCTTCCCCACGAGGCCGTCCTGGTGATCGGGGATGCGGCGCTGCTCCTCGCCGCCCAGGGCCTCTATCCTCACCGGTACGACCTGGGAGAGGAATGGAAGCGCTGGACCGATCTGCCGTTCGTATTCGCGATGTGGGCGGCGCGCCGGGTCGCGGACCCGCGAGCGGTGCGTGCCGTGCACCAGACCTTGCTCACGGCTCGCGACTGGGGTCTGGCGAATCTCGACCTTCTCGCCGAGACGGCCGCCACGGCGACCGGCGTCGGCGTGGCGGACTGTCGCCGCTATCTCGCCGGCTTGGACTACGCCCTGAGCTACAAGCATCTCGCCGGGCTCACCGACTTCTTCCGACGGCTGGCGGCGCACGGCCTGGTGCCCGACGGATCGCTCCAGTTCCTGCAGGTGGCCTGACGATGGTCGATCGCGCGAGCCCCGAGTTCCGCTCCTACCTGGAGCTCTACGAGCGCGCGTCGCTGCTCGAGCTGGGCGGCCTGGCAGACCAGGCGCGCTGGCGCCTCCACCCGGAAAATGTCGTCACGTACATCATCGACCGAAACATCAACTACACCAATGTCTGCGTTGCGGACTGCAAGTTCTGCGCATTCTACCGGAGACCGAAGCACGGTGAGGGGTACGTCCTGTCGTTCGAGCAAATCGGACGGAAAATCGACGAGCTCAAGACACTCGGCGGTGTGCAGATTCTGATTCAGGGCGGCCACAACCCCTACATTCCGTTCCAGTGGTACCTGGACTTGATGCGCTACATCAAGCGACACCACCCGATCCACATCCACGGGTTTTCTCCCTCGGAGGTCGATTTCTTCGCGGGGCGCTTCGGCATGTCGATCGAGGAAGTGATACGCGAGCTGGTGGCCGCGGGTCTCGATTCCATCCCGGGCGGCGGGGGCGAGATCCTCGTCCAGGAGATCCGCGACCGCGTCGCCCGCAAGAAGGCGGGCGCCGACCGCTGGCTCGAGGTGATGGAGACCGCGCATCGACTCCGACTCAAGACCTCGGTGACCATGATGTACGGCCTGGGCGAAACCCTCGCCGACCGGATCGAGCACCTGTTCCGGGTCCGTGAGGTCCAGGCGCGCACAGGCGGGTTTACCGCGTTCATCTGTTGGCCGCTGCAGCCCGAGCACACGGAGCTCGAGCACCTGGAGAAGACCGACGCCGTCACGTACCTCCGGACCCAGGCCATCGCGCGCGTGGCGCTCGACAACGTCCCCAACATCCAGGCCTCGTGGGTCACCATGGGCCCGAAGATCGGTCAGGTGGCGCTCCGGTTCGGGGCCAACGACTTCGGCTCCCTCATGATGGAAGAGAACGTCGTATCGGCCGCCGGGACGACGTGGCGTATGACGCTGCCCGAGATGCAGCGGCTCATCGCCGACGCCGGCTACACGCCGCGGAAGCGCCGCCAGGACTACAGCGTGATCGACGAGGCGGCCTGACGTGGCCGACGTCCTCGTCCTGGTCGGCTCCGAGAGCGACAAGCCCCGCATCGAGCCCGCCTTTGAGATCCTCAGCAAGGCGGGCGTTTCGTACGAGTTCCACGTCTCGTCCGCCCATCGGCAGCCGGAGCAGACGACCGATCTGGTCAAGACCGCGCGAAAGAAGGGCTTCAAGGTGGTGATCGCCGGCGCCGGGCTCTCGGCCGCTCTCCCGGGATTCGCCGCGTCCCTCACCGACCTCCCCGTGATCGGCGTCCCGTTCGCCGTGGGGCCGTTGAACGGCCTCGACGCCCTGCTCGCCACGGCCCAGGTGCCGGGCGGGGTGCCGGTGGCGTGCGTGGGGATCGACAACGCCAAGAACGCCGCCCACCTGGCGGTGCGGATCCTCAAGGCCTGACATGCGGGTCGGCATCGGATATGACTCGCACCGATTTGCCGACCGCCGGAAGCTGATTCTCGGGGGCGTGACCGTCCCCCATCTCCAGGGACTCGCCGGGCACTCGGATGCCGACGTCGTGGCGCATGCCCTCACCGATGCCGTGCTGGGCGCCGCGGGCCTTGGCGACATTGGGACGATGTTCCCCCCAACCGACCCGCAGTGGCGCGACGCGAATTCGCTCGAGCTGCTCAAGCAGGCCTACCTGCGCGTGGTGGAGGCGGGACTCAACTTCGTGAGCGCGGACATCACGGTGATCCTCGAGCGGCCGAGATTGGCGCCCTTCATCGACGCCATGCGCGAGAAGCTCGCCGCCGCCCTCGTGACCGGGACATCCACGGTGTCCGTCAAAGCGAAGACCAACGAAGGAATGGGCTGGATCGGACGGGGTGAGGGCGTCGCGGTGATCGCCGTGGCGTTGCTCGACAGGCGCTCCTGAGTGACCTGCTGGCGTACCTCGAACGCCTGCCGCCGGGCCCGTTATACGCGCTGATCGGCATCCTCGCCGCCGTCGAGAACGTCGTGCCGCCCGTTCCCGCCGACACCGCCGTGGCGCTCGGCGCCTTGCTCGCCGGGCGGGGCGTCCTCGACGCCTGGACCGTGTTCGGCGTGACGTGGGGAGCGAACATCACGTCGGCATCGGCCGTGTACTGGCTGGCCCGCCGCTACGGGCCCGCGTTCTTCCGGGGACGCATCGGTCGCCGCCTGCTTCCGGAACCGGTCCTCGCACACCTCGAGACGGAGTACCGGCGGCATGGAGCCTACGGCATCTTCATCTCCCGCCTGCTTCCCATCTGGCGCGCCGTCGTGCCGCCGTTCGCGGGGGTCGCGGGGCTCTCCGCCCCTCGCGCCCTCATCCCGCTCGCACTGGCCTCGGCGCTTTGGTACGGTGCGGTGACATTCTTCGTGGCAACCCTCGGCACGAACCTCGATGCCGTCGTTACGGCAGTGGGACGGGTAAATCGGGTCCTTGGCGCGGTCGCGGTCGTCGCCGTCATATTTGCCATAGTGTGGGTGAGGCGTCGTCTCAAGCGGTAGCGTGCAGGGGGACAACGATGGGCCAGGCTGGCAACGACAGCTCCGCAGTGCGAATCTTTCCACCGTTCATCTATGCGGGTCTGTTCGCCCTCGGGTACTCGGTCCACCGCTTCGTGCCCGCCCACCTCTGGCCCGACGGACCGCCGCCGGCGGCCCGGGCGGTGGCGTGGGTCCTGCTCGTCGTCTGGCTGGGCCTGTCGGCGAGCGCGGTGTTCTTGTTCCGGCGGGCGGGCACGACGCCGAACCCCAGTCGGCCGACCACGGCGATCGTGGTGCACGGACCCTTCCGCTTCACCCGTAATCCCATGTACGTGAGCCTGGTCGCTCTCTATCTGAGCCTCACGCTCTTCGTGAACTCGGTCTGGCCGCTCGTGCTGCTTCCGGTCGTGATCGCGCTGGTCCAGCGTCAGGTGATCGCCCGCGAGGAAGCGTATCTCGAAGCGAAGTTCGGCGACGAGTACCGGGCATACAAAGCCCGGGTGCGACGGTGGCTCTAGGCGACGACGCGGCATTCCGCGTCGAGCTGTTCCGGGACTACCTGGCCCTCGAATCGGGCAACAGCGCGCATACCGTGAGCAACTACGCGCGCGACGTCCGGCGGCTCGCGGAGTACGCCACCGCGAAGGGTGCACGTGGCCCTGAGGACGTGACCAGCGCCCAGCTTCGCGAGTTCGTCTACGCACTCAAGGACCTCGGGCTCGCGCCCGCGACCATCCGCCGGCAAATCTCCGCGGTCCGCACCTATTATCGCTTCCTGGTGGGCGAAGGCCGTGCCGCGCGTGATCCGAGCGAGCGTCTGGAATCGCCCCGACAATGGCGCCGACTGCCGACCGTCCTGTCCGTCGTCGAGATCGAGCGCCTGCTCGCGGCCCCGAACACCGACGAGCCGCTCGCCATCCGCGATCGTGCGCTGCTCGAGTTCGCCTATGCGACCGGCGCACGCGTGACGGAGCTCGTGGGGCTCGGCGTGCAGGATGTGTTTTATGAGGAGGGCCTCGCTCGGATCCTCGGGAAGGGATCGAAGGAGCGCGTGGTTCCTGTGGGCCGCCGGGCTCTCGGCGCCGTGGCCCTGTACACGCGCGAGATCCGGCCCCGGTTCGACCGCGGACGTGGGCGCGGCAAGGTGTTCCTCAACGCACGCGGCACGCCCCTCTCCCGGGTGGGTGCCTGGGGCATCATCCGACGCGCGGCGCGGCTCGCCGGGATCGCCAAACGCGTCACCCCTCACACCTTGCGCCATACCTTCGCAACGCACTTGCTCGAGGGCGGCGCCGACCTCCGTGCCGTGCAGGAGATGCTCGGCCACGCCGACCTGGCAACCACACAGCTGTACACGCACGTCGACCGGGAGTACCTCCGGACCGTGCACAAGACATACCACCCCCGCGGCTGACGCTCGTGTCCAGAGCCTTTGTGAACGAGGACGCCGGTGGCGGCGCGCCGCGACGGAACTACGGTTTGCCCGCGCGAGACGATCCGGGCTTCGACGCCGTCGCCGCCACGGCGCTCCTCGAGGCGGCCCGCGCCGGCGAAACAGCCAGCGCGGAGCAGGCGACCGGTTATTACTGGGGAGAGCCGAAGCTGCGCCCCCACGTAGAGCGCATTCTCGCGCGCGCCCGGATGGAACACGACGAGCGCTTGGAGCAGCTGGCCAGGCGATTCCTGAGCTGAGGAACGAACGGGCGCGTGCCCGAGCTGCCGGACATCCTCCTGTACCAGCAGGCCCTCGCCAACCGGATCGTGGGGGAGCGCCTCGAGCGCGCGCGCATCGCGAGCCCCTTCTTGCTCCGGACTTCCGACCCTCCGGTGACCGACCTCGCTGGGCGCAGGGTGCAGGAGATCCGCCGTCTCGGCAAGCGCATCGTGTTCGGATTCGACGGCGATTACTTCGCCGTGCTGCACCTGATGATCGCCGGCCGACTCCACTGGAAGCCGCCCGGCGTACGGATTGCCGGCCGCTCGAATCTCGCTGCCTGGGACTTTCCCGGCGGGAGCCTCCTCCTGACGGAAGCCGCCACGAAGCACCGCGCGTCGCTGCACCTGGTGCGCGGGGCCGCCGCGCTTGCGGCCCACGATCCGGGCGGCCTCGACGTATTCCGGACGACGGCGGAGCAGTTCCGCGCCGCCTTGACCCGCGAATCCCACACGTTGAAGCGCGCGCTCACCGATCCTCGACTGTTCGACGGTATCGGCAACGCGTACTCGGACGAAATCCTGCACGCCGCACGCCTCTCTCCACTGCGCCTCACCGCGCAGCTCACCCCGGAAGAGACGGACCGGTTGTTTCAGGCCACGAAGCGGACCCTCGAGCACTGGATCGAGCGCCTGAGACTCGAGGCCGGGAACGGCTTCCCCGAGAAGGTGACCGCGTTCCGGACAGGGATGGCCGTGCACGGCCGGTTTCGTCAGCCGTGCCCGGTCTGCGGCTCGCCGATCCAGCGGATCCGCTACGCCGAGAACGAGGTGAACTACTGCGCCACGTGCCAGACGGGTGGCCGGCTCCTGGCCGACCGTTCGCTGTCCCGCCTATTGAAGGAGGACTGGCCCCGTTCGCTCGACGAGTGGGAAGAGCGCGTCGGGCGCTAGCCGGCGGCCGCGACGCGGGGGATCTTTGCCGCATGGCGGTTCAACCGATCCGGTTCGAACGCACATTCCACGTGGCCGCGGCGGATATCGACGACCTGGGCCACGTGAACAACGTCGTGTACCTGCGTTGGGTCCAGGACGTCGCGGCGGCGCACTGGGAGTCCACGACGACGCCGACCGAGCGCGCCGGCATAGGCTGGGTGGTGTTGCGGCACGAGATCGACTACAAGCATCCCGCCAAGCCAGGTGACGAGGTGATTGCCCGCACCTGGGTCGGACCGCCGGTGGCCGCCACGTTCGAGCGGCACACCGAGATCTTGCGAGCGGCCGACCGACGCGTGCTCGCCCAAGCCCGATCCCTCTGGTGCCCCGTGAACCCCAAAACGGGCCGCGTGCAGCCCATCGATGCTACGCTGCACGATCGGTTCTACACCTCGTGAGGCAGGGCCTCAC
>QHUC01000014.1 GCA_003221045.1 Gemmatimonadota bacterium
ATCCGGAATCGCACGACCTGACTATCGCCGCGGACTTCGGCCGATAGCGGAGCCAGCGGTGCGGTGAGGGGAGCGTGAATGGGGCGTGGAGACCGGTGCAGTCGCACGCCGAGCGTGATAAAGCCGGCTCGGGGAAGATCCTGGTACGGGTCGTTCAGGTAGCTCCCGCCGCCGAGCTCGATCGAGACCCGAGGGCTCACGAACATCTGGACCAGCGCGCTGCCCGCCGCCTTGGATTCAGGCCCGGCCGCGAGCCGCCCTGCGAGCCACACCGACGCCAGGACTTGGCGGCGCTCGAGGCTAACACCCGCGCCAACGTCTGTGAACCAGCCGTCGGGGAAGTGCGTGGGCTCTACGACCAGCTGCAGGTCCGTCGCGTTGATGGCGTTTTCTTTCGCCGGGCGCCACCAGGCGCGCGCGCGCGTATGCAGCGCCACGACGGGGAGTGCGCCGCTGATTATCCCCGTAGACGGGCCCGCCCCCACGCCCACGCCCCAATTTTCGGACGACCACAGCACCTCGCCCACCGCGTGAGCCGCTGCGGTCGACCCTCCGCCACGACTGAGCGTTGTGCCGGCCAGCGTGGCCTCCCCCGCGATGCGCATCGGCCCGCGAAAGTGGGCGGCCACGCCCCAGACGCTTGCCCGAGCCTGACTGGACCACGCGAAGGGCAGGGACGCCACAGCGCCCGACGCGTCGGCGACCAGCTCGGTTGCGGAATAGCGCACAGCGGGTGACACGACGGCCGAGCCGAAGCTCGACCCGGCGGCGTATCGCACGGTGCCGACCCCCAGGCCGAGAGACGCATCGGTCTGAGCGACCCCGGGCGCCGCACCGACGCCGGTGGCCGCAAGCATTGCGATGACAGCACGCTTCACGGGTGCAAAGCTAAGCGGCCGGGCGAGGGACGGAACGGGCGGAAAAGCGAAGGGGCGCAGCATGCTGCGCCCCCGCGCTTAGAGATACCGACTGCTAATGGCTCCTACGGACGGTGGTTTCCGGACTGTCCGCCCTTGTGAGCCGGAACCGCCGGCGTCGCCGGCTTGGCCGGGATGGTCGGGCCCGCGCCATGTCCAGGAACGGCCGGCGTTGCAGGAACGGCGGCCGTAGCGGCGTTCGGGTTGCGCGTCATGCCGGGCATGGGGGGCACGACCTCACCCCGCCGGTGGGTCGCCCGATGCTTTACGCCCTGTGAGTGGAGGGCGACCATGGCCTTCCCTTGGTCGGATGCATGCTCGTTGGGGATCTGTGGCGTTTGCGCGGCCAGCCAACTCGGCAGCGCCAGCGCCGCCATGAGACCAAAGACGGTGCGAATCATGCGAACTCCTGGATTACGTGTGCGTTCGGCGCTTGGGTCAGGGCGGATCGTAAGGGCCAACCACGGGCGAGAAGCAAGCCGCGAGCGCGACTGCGGGCCACCTCCATCAACCAGGCGGACACTGAGTGGTTTGCCATATCGGCGAACCGGGCCGCCGCGTTCCAGGCGTAGCAGAACGTCTCCGACACGACTTCCTCCGCCTCTTCCGGAAGCATCAAGATGCCGAAGGCGAGCGCGTACACGCTCGTACTGTGTCGTTCGCACAGTGTGCGGAGGGCGTCCACATCCCCCCTCGCTATGCTGCTCATGAGATGGCGATCGGCCATCGGAGCGGTCTTGTCGGGCATTCTCGAGCCTCCTGCCTCCATGAAGAGGGCCCGCGGCGCCCCGAGGTAACGGCCCCCATGGAAGTGCGGCTGGGGCACAGCGTTACCTTCGTGCGCGATGGCACTCTTTAGGCTGGGACCGGTTGCTCGCGTCGCCCCTGTCCTCTAGCATCACAGCACAACTTCCGGCAGGGGGTCGGTTGGGTCTCGAAGCCGAAGCATCGGACGCCGAGGTGGTGCGGGCGGTGCTGGCGGGCGACGTGGATCGGTACTCGGTGCTCGTTCGGCGTTATCGCGACCGTTATGCGCGCTACGCCGCCCGGATGCTGGGGTCCCGGGACGTCGCCGAGGACGCGGTGCAGGATGCCCTGGTACGGGCGTTCGACCGGCTGGCGGACTGCCGCGACCCGAACAAGTTTGCCGGATGGCTGTTCCTGATCCTGCGGAACCGTTGCTACGCGGAGCGCAGGAGACGGCAGCGCGAACGGCCGCTCTTGCCGGTGGATGAAGGCCTGGCCGGTCCGGACCGTCCGGATGGCGCATACGACAGGCGCGAACAGCAAAGGGCGTTGGAGCAGTCATTAGGGCATCTGACGGCGGAGCAGCGAGAGGTCTTTGTGTTGAAGCATGTCGAGGGGATGGCATACGACGAGATCGCGCAGATCACGGGCGCAAGTGTGGCGTCGCTCAAGATGCGAATGCATCGCGCGTACGACCGGCTGCGGGATCTCATGAAGGGACAGCTATGATGGCCGGGTATCATCCGCTGGTGAAACAAATGCTGGACGGTGAGCTGTCGCTCGCTGACCTGCCTCCGGAGCTGCGCGGCGAAGGCGAGGAGGCGCTCCGCCTGGTTCAGGCGGCGGACCGTGCTCCCGTCGCCCTGTCGCCGGCGGTCGAGGACCGGGTCATGGCCCTCGTGCGCGGGCACGCTGCGTCGCCGGCTCGCCGGGCATGGCGCTGGCTCCATGCGCCGCGCGAGCTCGAGCTGCGGCTGCGTGTCCGCCCCTGGGCGGTGTGGGGCGGGGCCCTCGCCGCGGCGGCGGTCCTGGCGTTGCTGCTCTCGCGCCCGGCTCGGACCCCCAATTCCGAGACGCGGGTCGCCTCCCGAGACTCCGTGTTCGTGCGTTTCGTGCTGTACGCCCCCGGCGCGCGGCGCGTCGCCGTGGCGGGGACCTTCAATCAGTGGGACCGCAGCGCCGCGCCCCTCGTGCCGGCAGGCACGAGCGGTGTGTGGACCACGACCCTAGCCCTTCCCGTCGGTCAGTATCAGTACGGGTTCGTGGTGGATGGCGAGCGGTGGGTGGCGGATCCCGCCGCACCGGCGGTCGACGACGGCTTCGGTCGCCGCAACAGTCTTGTGGCCGTGACTGCCCACGGGACGCACGTTCTGTGAGCCGCCTCTCGCTGGTCCTCGGACTCGTCCTGCTGGCGATCCTCCCGGGAACGCTCGACGCGCAGGATGTCGCGGCGCGGCTCGGCGGCCGCGTCCCTCCCACGGTTCGCCAGGCCGTCGTGACGATCGCCGCGGGCGCGGCGGCGCGCGGCCTGCCGGTGGAGCCGCTCGTCCAGAAGGCCATCGAAGGTGGGGCCAAGGGCGTGCCAGCCGACCGTGTGATCGCCGCCGTTCGTTCGCTCGCCGGACGTCTGGGCGATGCCATGGCCGCATTGCACGAAGCCGGCCTCGCAACGCCGGATGGCGACGTCGTCGAAGGGGGCGCGGACGCGCTCAACGCGGGGCTCACCAGTCACGATGTGCGGGACCTGGTCCGCCTGAGCCGGCCGCCTTACGACCCCTCCCTCACGCTCCGCGTGGCGGCGACACTCGCGGCCCTCGGCGTGCCGGGACCTCAGGCCCTGCAGCTGGTGGAAGGGATGATCAGCGCCGGCCGGTCGGCAAGCGATCTGCTCGCCTTACCCGCTGAGGTGCAGGCCGGCGTGGGCCGCGGCGCGACGCCGGCGGAGGCTGCCGCGGGTCTAGCCCGAGCTGCAGGCGGCTCGCCGCCAGGGCGTACCTCCGGCTTCGTGCCCCCTGGGCAATCGAATCCGCACAGGCCCCCTCCGAACCCACACAAACCCTAAGCCCCGCTCCGATCGGCGCGGGCGCGTTACATCCAACTGGGGGCGTAGGTAGATTTCCCGTCCCTATGCCCATCGCCCACAATCTCGGCTTTCCGCCCCTCGGGGTTGCCCGCGAGCTGAAGCGCGCAACCGAAGGCTACTGGGGCGGCAAGGTCTCGCTACAGGACCTGCTCAAGACCGGCGCTGAGCTGCGCGCCCGACACTGGCGCCTGCAGCAAGAGGCCGGCATCGATCTGATACCGTCCAACGACTTCTCGTACTACGACCGCATGCTCGACACCTGCGCGCTGGTCGGCGCGGTCCCGAAGCGCTACGGCTGGGCGGGAGGGCCGGTAGACGTCAATACGTACTTTGCCATGGCGCGGGGCGTGCAGTCGGGGGGGCGGGACCTCACCGCGATGGAAATGACGAAGTGGTTCGACACCAACTACCACTACATCGTGCCCGAGTTCGAGCCCGGACAGGCGTTCCGTCTCTCGTCGACGAAGCCGGTGGACGAATTTCAGGAGGCCAAGGCCCTCGGGTTACAGACGAAGCCTGTGCTCATCGGGCCGGTGACGTTCCTGCTCCTCGGCAAGGCGCGCACCGCGCGGTTCGACCGGCTCTCGTTGTTGGACGCGCTCCTGCCCGTGTACGCGGACGTCCTCGCGCGGCTCGTCGCGGCGGGTGCGACCTGGGTCCAGCTCGACGAGCCGTGCCTGGCCCTCGACCGAACGCCCACGGAGCACGCGGCCTTCGCGCGCGCCTATCGATTCCTCGCCGAACGCGTACCCAAGGCCAAGATCCTGGTCGCGACGTACTTCGCGGCGCTGGACGACAACCTGCCCACGGCGCTCGAGCTCCCGGTCGCCGGACTGCACCTCGACGCGGTGCGCGCATCCCGTCGTCTGGGCTCGCTGCTTCAGGGATGGCCGGCGGGCGGAGGGCGGGAAGGCAAGGTCCTGTCGCTCGGCGTGATCGACGGGCGGAACATTTGGAAGGCGGACCTGGGCGCGGTCCTGCGCGACCTGGAGGAGGCGATGGAGCGCGCGGGGGCGGCACAACTGTGGGTGGCCCCTTCCTGCTCGTTGTTGCACGTTCCCATCGACCTCGACCGGGAATCGCGGCTCGATAGCGAGCTCAAAGGGTGGCTGGCGTTCGCCAAGCAGAAGTTAGTCGAGGTCGTGACGCTGACCCGCGCGCTGCGGGAAGGACGAGACAGTGTAGCGGCACAGCTCGAAGCCAACGCGCGC
Organism: Gemmatimonadota bacterium; assembly: GCA_003221045.1. Classification (GTDB taxonomy): domain Bacteria; phylum Gemmatimonadota; class Gemmatimonadetes; order Gemmatimonadales; family GWC2-71-9; genus AG41. Next base: position 4,959 of record QHUC01000014.1, read on the forward strand.
GCTCTTGCGGGGCGGCGGACCTCGCGTCGCATTCACAACCCCGCCGTCAAACAACGGGCGCGAGGGGTCACCGAGCCCGACATGCGCCGCGCCTCACCGCACGGTGACCGGCGGAAGAAACAGCTGCGGCTCCCGCTCTTCCCGACAACCACCATCGGGTCGTTTCCGCAGACGGCCGATGTGCGGGCGGCTCGCAAGAAGCTGCACGACGGAGCGATGACGCCCCAGCAGTACGACGCGTTCATCGCCGAGCAGATCACCCGCACCTTGAAGCTGCAGGAAGAGCTCGGACTGGACGTGCTGGTCCACGGCGAGTTCGAGCGCAACGACATGGTGGAGTACTTCGGGGAGCAGCTGGATGGATTCGCGTTCACGGAGCATGGCTGGGTGCAGTCGTACGGCAGCCGCTACGTGAAGCCGCCGATCATCTTTGGCGACGTGTCGCGGGCGAAGCCGATGACGGTGCGCTGGAGCACGTTCGCGCAATCCAAGACATCGCGTCCGGTGAAGGGCATGCTGACCGGCCCGGTCACGATTCTCCAGTGGTCCTTCGTGCGGGACGATCAACCGCGCTCGGAGACCGCCAAGCAGCTGGCGCTGGCGATCCGCGATGAAGTGCGGGACCTCGAGGCCGCCGGGATCCGCGTCATCCAGATCGACGAGCCCGCCCTGCGGGAAGGCCTCCCGCTGCGACGGGTCGACTGGCCCCCGTACCTCGAGTGGGCGGTGAACGCGTTCCGGCTCGCGACGGCCGGTGTGTCCGACGCGACGCAGATCCACACGCACATGTGCTACAGCGAGTTCAATGACGTGATCCGGGTGATCGAGAAAATGGACGCGGACGTGATCTCGATCGAGAATGCGCGCTCTGGGTCCGAGCTGCTCGAGGGGTTCAAGGAGTACCGCTATCCCAACGAGATCGGTCCCGGCGTGTACGACATTCACTCGCCACGGGTTCCGAGTACCGCCGAGATCGTACAGGCGCTGAAGCGCATGCAGGAGGTGCTCGACCACCGACAGATCTGGGTCAACCCCGATTGCGGCTTGAAGACCCGTGGGTGGGAGGAGACCCTGCCCTCGTTACGCAACATGGTTCAGGCGGCCCGGCAGCTGCGACCCGTGCGCGCGCCGAGCGGAGCACCCAGTTAGCTTTCCCGATATGACGCCGAGCGACATTCGGATCACGGCCGAGCCGATCGATAATGGCCGCTGCAAGTTCCTGGTAAGTGAGCCCGTGCACGCAGGCGGCGTGCGGCGGTTCGCCTCGCGTGATGAGGCCCAGGGGTCCCCGCTCGCGGAGGCGATCTTCGCGATCCCGGGAGCGGACGTGGCCGAGATCATTGTGTCGGGTAATCTCGTGACGGTGGTGAAGCAGAGCGCCGCGCCGTGGCCCGTCGTGGGAAAAGCGGTCGGCCAGGCGATCCGCTCGACGCTCGCGGGGGATCGCCCCGCCGTCGCCGCCAAGCCCGCGCCAGCCGCCGGGAGCCCGACCGCCGACGATGCGTTGTACGAACGCGTCGCTGACCTGTTCGACCAGCAGGTCAACCCGATGGTTGCGCGGCACGGCGGCCGGGTGGAGCTGATCGACGTCCAGGACGCCGTGGTGATGGTCCGCATGGCCGGAGGCTGCCAGGGGTGCGGCATGGCGGACGTGACGCTGCGCCAGGGCATCGAAGCCATGCTGCACCAGCACGTGCCGGAGGTGCGGGGCGTCGTCGATATCACTGACCACACCGCAGGCTCGAACCCCTACTTCGCCGCCGCCAAGAAGTAAGGGCGCCGCATGCCGCGCCCCCCCCCCGACCCGCGCCGGCTGCTCCTGCTGCTGCCGACCGCGACTTACCGCACCACGGCGTTTGTCGAGGCCGCGCGCCGGCTGGGCGTGGACCTCACGGTCGCGTCGGAGCTGCCGAGCACGCTCCAGGCCGCGAACCCCGCCGGCCTCGTCACGCTGGATCTTTCGCGCCCCGCGGTAGCGGCCGAACAAGCCCGCGCGTTCGCGCACGCCCATCCCCTGGCAGGTGTAGTGGGTGTGGATGACGACACGGCGGTGGTGGCGGCGGCGATCGCCGGCGCGCTTGGCCTGCGGGGGAACGCAGTGTCCGCTGCCGAGGCGGCCCGGGACAAGCACGAGCAGCGGACCCTCCTTGCCGCGGCCCTCGTTCCTGTACCGCGATTCGGGCTCCACCATGTGGAAGAGGACCCGCGCGAGCTCGCCGGACGGGTCCCCTACCCCTGCGTGGTCAAACCGCTCCGTCTGTCGGCCAGTCGCGGGGTGATCCGCGCCGACACGCCGGCGCAATTCCTCGCCGCCTTCGAGCGGTTGCGGCGCATCCTTGCCGCCCCCGACGTCGCGGCCTGCGGTGAGCCGGCTCGACACATACTCGTGGAAGACTTCGTTCCGGGCAGCGAGCACGCGCTCGAAGGCCTACTGGTGGATGGGGAGTTGCGGGTGCTGGCGGTATTCGACAAGCCAGACCCGCTCGAGGGGCCGTACTTCGAGGAGACCATCTACGTCACCCCGTCGCGGCTCCCCGAGGAGGCGGAGCGGGCGGTCGCGAGATGTGCCGAGCGCGCGGCTCGAGCGCTCGGGCTAGCGCAGGGTCCCATACATGCCGAGCTCCGCCACAACCAGCGAGGGGCGTGGTTGATCGAGCTCGCCGCGCGGCCGATCGGCGGGAGGTGCAGCGCAGCGCTCCGGTTTACGGCTGGGGAAGGGGGAAGGGCGACGCGCGAGGAGTGGTCTCTCGAAGAGATCATCATTCAGCACGCACTCGGCACGCCGGTTCCGCCACTCGCGCGTGCGGAGCGGGCGACCGGCGTCATGATGATCCCAGTGCCGCGCGCCGGTGTGCTGCGGCAGATCCGGGGAATCGAAGCGGCCTGGGCGGTTCCCCTGGTCGACGCCGTGGAGATCACCGCGCACACAGGGGAGACCCTCGTTCCGTGGCCCGAGGGGTCGCGCTACCCCGGATTCATCTTCGCACGCGGCCCGACGCCCGACGCCGTGGAGCAGGCGCTCCGGGCCGCACACCTACGATTGCAATTCGTTTTTGATCCGGCGGATTGAGAGCTACGCGGCGGTGGCGACGCACTCCAACCAGTTGCGTGGCACGCTGGATACACCCGTCTCGTCCATCGCCCGCTCGAGACCCTTCTCCAGCGCCTTTGAGCCCTCTTCGAGCGGCACGCCCGGCAGCGCGCCTTCGATGAACAGGGAGAACCGCCCGATGTCACGGATGCTCTCGGGCGGCATCTCGATTCTGACCAGGTCGACGGACGGCGGCGCGAAGCCGGCCTGCACGCAGAGCTCGGAATATTCCTGGGGAGTGAGGAACTGCCGCGCGACCGCGTGCTCCGAGTGTTGAATGTCCAGCCCCCGCTCGCGCAGCGCTTGCACCGCGCGCACGATCCAGCGGCGCCAGAACGCCCCGGTTCCCTCGACGTACGCCCCGTTGAAGAAGGTCGTGTTGAACGCGAACACGCCATCCTTCTTCAAGGTCTTCCGGATCTCGGCGATCACCTGCGCCTTGTCGGGAACGAGATGGATGGCGTTGAGGAAGACCACGGCGTCAGCCGACGACACGAGGCGCGATACCCACTCGGCGCTGCCTTCGATGAACTCGACCACCTTGGAGTGGACCGCCGCGCGCGCCTTGTCGAGGGCGGATGGGGAAGGATCGATGCCGATCACTTCGGCGTTGCGCGCGTCGCCCAGGCGCTCGAGAATGAGCTTGGTGACAGCGCCCGGGCCGCATCCCAAGTCGACGATCTTGCGTCGCCCGGGACAGATGACGCGCTCCACGATCCACCGATTGACTTCGGTGAAAAACGGGTGACGGGTGAAGGCTTCGAAGGAAAACCGCCCGTCGTCAACCATCTCGTGAACCGACATCCAACCCCCCGGGTGCTCCTAGCCGCGAAAGGTGATCGCGCCAACCATTCAACATCAACATACAACGCTGGGGCTGGACTGGCGCGGTTTGCTGACTACAATGCGAATCTAAGTGACCTCGCCGAAACTTCTTAGTCAAGAGGAAGAGCGCTCGCTCGAGCGGCGTCTCAAGGCACAGGACGAGCGCGCCCTGGGGGATCTGTACGACCAGATCGCACCGTGGGTGCTGGGGCTCAGCTTCCGCATTCTGCAAGACGAAGACGAGGCGGAAGAGGTCGTGGGGGACGTGTTCGTGCAGGTGTGGCGCCACATCGATCAGCACGATGCAAGACGCGGACCCCTCGTGCCTTGGATCCTATCGATCGCACGTAACCGCGCGCTCGACGTGCTGCGACGGCGTCGCCGGTGGTGGCGCAAGACGGAACGCATCGCCCAGGTACAGCTGGCGGCGGCAGAGGGGAATGTTGCGCCCACGCCACACGAGGCCGCCGTCCCGGGCTGGCCGATGCATCGCGAGGTGCACGCCGCGCTCGCCGCGCTGCCCGAGGAGCAGCGGAGCGTGGTGCTGCTCTCGTATTTCGAGGGCTTGTCGCACCGCGAGATCGCGCGGCGGTTGCATCAGCCGCTCGGGACGGTGAAAACCCGTATGCGGATGGCGCACCAGCGGCTGACGGAGCGGCTGAAACATCTCAAGGATTGGCTGCCATGACGGAGTGGCTGGGCATTCTGGCACCGGCGCGGACGCCACGTCCCGAGCTCAAGGGGCGTGTCCTCGAGCGCGCGCTCGTAGCGCGGCGGCGGTGGCCCCTGGCCGCCGCGGCGGTGCTGGTGCTCGGCGCGGCGGGTGGCGCATGGTGGGCCTATCGCACCATCGGCGCGCTCACGACGGAGCGCGACGGGCTCGCCTATCGGGTGGCGGCGCTTGAGGACACGGTCTCCACGTTCCTCCACGGCGCCGCCACGCAGCTCATTCAAATCCCCGTGTCGACCGGCGGTCGCGTTGGCGCGGTCACGATTTTCGCCGATGGCGCGCGGCACCGCTGGCTGGTGCGCTGCGACGGGCTCGCGCCGAACGCCCGCGACCAAGCCTACCAGCTGTGGTTCATCACCGAGACGGGCATGCTCGCCGCGGCCGTGATGCCGATGGACGACGACCGACCGATGGTGATGGCGCTGGACATGCCCCGCACCGGCGAGCGGGTGATGGGAGCGGCGATGAGCATCGAGCCGCGGGCCGGGTCGGCGACCCCCAAGGGCCCGATGGTGTTCCACCGGATGCTCTAGCCGCGCTTCTCCGCCAGGTCGTGTACGGTTTCGAGCTCCACGACTTTGAGGCGCCGCTTTCCCGCTGGCAGAGCGATCGTGACCGCATGACCGACCTTGGCACCGAGCAGGGCCGTGCCGAGGGGTGAGGCCATGGATACGGGCACCTCGTTCCCGTCGTCATCGCCCTCGATGAACTCGCCTAGGGTCAGCGCGTAGGTCTCTTTCTTCTTCGTGTCGAGGTCCTGGACCGTGACGCGCGAACCGAAGCCCACCCGGTCGCGGGGGATGTCGGACTCGCGCACGCTCGACAGCTTGGAGAGCCGCAGCCGGAGGTGGCTCAACCGCGACGTAACGAACTGCTGCCGCTCGAGCGCGGCCTTATACTCGGAGTTCTCGCGCAAGTCGCCGTGGGCGCGCGCCCGCTCGATCTCCTTCGGAAGCACGAAGTTGATCTCGTGATTCAGGCGCTCGACCTCGGCCTGCAGCTTTTGCTTGAGCTCGTCGATCATCGCGCCCGGGAAGCTAGCCTGTTTATGCCGCGGCTCAAGCCGCGGCTCGGCATTGCCGCTTGTATGTTCGGATCTAACATATGACCTCACGGTGGGCGACAGCTCGTCCTGCCGCTGGTCCTCGAGACCGTGCTTTAGCTGGGGCGTCGTCCACTGCTCGTCGGGAGCCCGAACAGTTGATCGGGGGACCACCCCGCATGTGGCAAGGCTGGG
>QHUC01000015.1 GCA_003221045.1 Gemmatimonadota bacterium
GTTCGGCTTTTCGCAGCTCGCGACGAAGGAAAGAACGAGCGCGAGCAGCGCACCGCGAGAGAGACGACCTTTGAGCAGGGCGAGACGGTGCGGGAGCTTGTGTCCGAACGGCATAGCACGCCTCCACGGGATGGAAAACGAACGGGCCGCCAGCGTCGACCCGCGTCGATGCGCTGGCGGCCCGGCGAGCATAGCGGACAACCCGCTTTAGCCCCGTGGCTCTGCGTCACCGTCTTTCGACGGTTTTGCTCTGAGCAGCGTGCTCTCGAGCGGCAAACTACCCGCCGCGTCGCAAGCACTGCCGTGACCTAGGTCACGGCCTCTCCACGACTAATTCCATTTTCACGCGCGCCCGGCACTTACGGGCGATCCGGAGATGAATGTGATGTCACGTTGCGGAACATCGCTCAGTGACTTGAGCCGGTGCCCGAGGAACGTCGCCGCCACGTCAATGGGTAATGCACCAACTTGAGACAGCGCGGCGGTCCCGTCGGTCGGCCCCGGGCGTCTACGATCCGATGTCTACTCCCACGCCGTCTCGTCGCAGCCGGCCGAGGAGCCACGCCTGCACGCGTGCCGTGACCTGGACCTCGCCATCGACCTGGGCCTCTCCCAGCACCTCGGCGTCGCGGTGCAGCGCGGCCAACAACTTCCCGTCGCCCAGCGGGACGTGGATGCGCGCGATGGGGCGCAGCGCCTGTGCGGAGGTACGGAGCACCGAGCGGAGGCCCTCCACGCCCGTCCAGTGCGGAGTGCGGAGCGCGGAGTGCGGAACAGTCGACGTGAGCACGGAGTGCGGGTATCGCTCCCGAACCGTGGCGAGGAACGCAACCGGATCCGGCAGCAGGTCTGCCTTGTTGAAGACGTAAATCATCCGCTTGCGCTCGGAGCTCCCCGTTTCACTCCGCACTCCGAATTCCGCACTCTGCATTTCGTTCTCCACCACCTCCGCCTGCTGCTCCCATGCCGGGTGCGCCGCGTCGATCACGTGCAGCACGAGATCGGCGGCGCGCGCTTCCTCGAGCGTCGCCCGGAACGACGCCACCAGATGATGCGGCAGCTTCCGGATGAAGCCGACGGTATCGGTGAGCCGGAACCGGTACCCTCCGCCGACGTCGACCTCGCGCGTGAGGGTGTCCAGTGTGGCGAACAGACGATCCTCCACGAAGACGTCGCCGCCCGAGAGGGCGCGCAGGAGGCTCGACTTCCCGGCGTTGGTATAGCCGACGAGCGCGGCACTGGGGAGATCGCGGCGGCCCTGGCGCTGGTTGGCCCGGTGGTCGGCGACGTCCTCGAGCCGCTTCCTTAAGACCGACAGCTTCCGGCGAATCACCCGACGGTCGGTTTCGAGCTGTGTTTCGCCCGGGCCCCGGAGCCCGATGCCGCCTCGGATACGGGAGAGGTGGGTCCACATGCGCGTGAGGCGCGGCAGGAGATACTCGAGCTGCGCCAGCTCGACCTGCATTTTCGCTTCCGCCGAGCGGGCGCGGGTCGCGAAGATGTCGAGGATCACCTCGGTGCGGTCCATGACACGCACCGCCAGCGCCTTCTCGAGATTCGTGCCCTGGACCGGCGAGAGCGGCTCGTCGAACAGCACCAGTGTCGCCCCCGCATGTTGCAGCACGCCTTTCAGCTCCTCCACCTTTCCCTGCCCCAGATACAGGTTGGGGGTGGGGGCGTCGAGCCGCTGGTACGTCCGCCCGACCAGCTCCGCGCCGGCGGTGTCCGCCAGCCGGGCGAGCTCGTCGAGATGCTCGTCGACCTGCGCCGCGTCTGCCGACCCCTTTCGGGGAGCGCCGACCAGGAACGCCCGCTCTACGGGCGGCTGGATCTCGATGAGCCGTCGAATACCTCGGACCTCCTCACGGCAACAGCTTCCGAAGGGGCACGTTCCCCTTCCCCGTCAGGCCGACCGTCTTGTCCCCGAGCGGGGTGTCGAGGAACACGCGCCCCGTGATAGCGTACCCCACCGCCCGGCGCGTGAGCAGGGCCTTGGCCCCCGCGCCCAGGCCGGCCCATTCGAATCGTACCGGAACCACGACCCGGCTGTGGTTGGTGGGCGACAGGTCGAGCGGCCGGTCGAGGAGCGCATCGCCGAAGTGCGTGCCCTCGAGGTCGACGCCCACCTCGAGCCGCGTGGAGCGCAGGCGATAGTCGTTCGGATTCCACACATCGAACACCAGGTCGAACGTGCCCCCGGCGAGACCGATGCCTGTAATTTGAATCTCCTGGAGCGAGACGTCGGGCTCTTGAAAGGTAAGGCCGCGCAGGGTGGCGCAGGCGGAGGCGAGCACGGCGGCGGACAGAGCCGCGACGGGTAGAGCCGCACGGGTCATCCCGTCGCGTCTCCCTTCGTCGCCTTCAAATCGGTCGCCTTTTTCTTCAGCTCCGCCCACCATTCCAGCCGCTTCTTGATGTCCTTCTCGAGTCCGTACTCCGTCGGGTCGTACCACTTTTGTCCGCGCAGCGCCTCCGGGAGGTACTCCTGCGGCGCGTAAGCGTGCTCGAAGGCGTGCGCATACCGGTACCCGGCGCCGTACCCCAGCTCCTCCATGAGCCTGGTGGGCGCGTTGCGGATGTGGAGCGGCACCGCCTCCGCCGGATACTGGGCGGCGGCATCCATGGCCTGGCCGAACGCCGCGTAGACGCGGTTCGATTTGGGCGCGGTCGCCAGGTACACCACCGCCTCCGCCAGCGCGAGCTCCCCTTCGGGGGATCCCAGAAAATGGTACGCGTCCTTGGCCGAAAGGGTCAGCGCGAGCGCGCGCGGATCCGCGAGGCCCACATCCTCCGATGCGATACGCACGAGACGCCGGGCGATATAGAGCGGATCTTCCCCACCGGCGAGCATGCGGGCGAGCCAGTAGAGCGAGCCCTCCACGTCCGAGCCGCGGACCGCCTTGTGGAGCGCCGAGATGAGATTGAAATGCTGCTCACCGGACTTGTCGTACACCGGCAGGGGCTTCTCGAGAACGGACTGCACCACCGCGCTCGAAATGGGAGAGGGGAGAGGGGAGAGGTTCGCCACATGCTGGAAAACGGCCTCCAGCGCGTTCAACGCCCGTCTGGCATCGCCTTGGGCATGTCGAACGAGCAGGTCAATCGCGTCGTCACCGAATCGAACCTCTCCCCTCTCCCCTCTCCCCTTTTGTTCAGCGGCCACCGCCCATTCGATGACCGTTCGAATATCCTGCTCCGTCAAGGGTTCGAGCACGAACACGCGGCAGCGCGATAAGAGCGCCCCCGTCAGCTCGAAGCTCGGGTTCTCGGTCGTGGCGCCGATCAGCGTGATGATCCCGTTCTCCACCCAGGGCAGGAAGGCGTCCTGCTGCGCCCGGTTAAAGCGGTGGATCTCGTCGCAGAACAGGATCGTCCCCCGGCCCTCGTACTTCAGTCGTTCCTCGGCCTCCTTGATGATCTCGCGCACCCGCCCCACGCCTTCGGTGACCGCCGAGAACGGCTCGAAGTGGCGGTCGGTGTAGTTCGCGATCAGCCGGGCAAGCGTCGTCTTGCCCGAGCCCGGCGGTCCCCAGAAGATGCACGAGCCGACGTCGCCTCGGCGGATCAGCTCGCCCAGCGCCCTCCCCGGCCCCAGAAGATGCTCCTGTCCCAGGAACTCCTCGAGGCTCTTCGGCCGCATGCGGGCGGCCAGCGGCTCCGCCGAGCGGGAGAACAGCGTGGGCTCAGACATACGACAGGGGACACGGGACACGGAAAACGGGGCACGTGTCACGGAAAAAGGCTTCGCGGCGCGACATCCGGCTACGTATCCCGGAGCCCGGATCCGACACTTTCACACCATGAGACAAGTTCAATCCCTGGACGCTTGGCGAGCCAGCCAGGACCTCGCCGCGCGAGCCTACGTGCTCACGGTACGGCCGGCCTTGCATCGGCATTTCGCCTTGATCGATCAGATCCAGCGTGCGGCCATCTCCATACCCGCCAACATCGCGGAAGGTTAGGCACTCGGAACGACGACACGTCGGCTTGCTCCGCAAGATCGGTCCAAAGAGCAGTTCCCGTTTCCCGTTTCCCGTATCCCGTTTCCCGATCAAGCCGCACGCTCCAGAATCATCTTCGTAACGAAGAACGCCGCGGCGCCGCCCAGGAACGCGAGCGGGGACGCCCACCCCCGCTTGCCCTGAAACTCGGGTACGAGGTTCGACGCGGCCACGTAAATGGTGACCCCCGCCGAGATCGCGAGCCCGTGCCGCACCAGGAAACCGAGCTGATCGGTGAGGACGACGCCGATCAACGTCGCCAGCCCGAGCAGGGCGCCCGCACCGAGCGCCTGCCGTGCCGAGCGTCCCACGGCGAGGTACAGGCTCGAGATGGTCACCCCCTCCGGCAGCTTGTGGAGGAAGATGGCGATGAACACCATCATCCCCAGGCTCGGACGCACCAGAAACGCGCTCGCGATGGCCACGCCGTCGAAGAACGTATGCAACAGCAGCCCGACGAGCGCCGACGGTCCCGCGGCGGGATTGACGGCATGCGTCTCCTCCCCGAAGTGAAAATGCGGCGTCAGCGTGTGCTGGCTCAGATGCACGGCCAGGTATCCGGCCAGCACCAGCGCGGGCGCCGCGCTGCCCGAGCGCGCGAACGCCTCCGGCAGCACTTCCACGAGCGCGACCGCGAGCATGAACCCGGCGCCGAACGCGAGGGCGTGCTCGATCACCGCCAGCTCGCGTACCGCGCGCCGCGTGACGGCGAGTGCCCCGATCACGTTGCCTAGAGCCGCTACCGCGGCGTAGACGAGGGCGCTAGACACGGGAGAGCAACCCGTCTCGGGTGTTTCGCTTGGGGTCCTCGAGGACCTCCGCGAGCAGGCGCTGCAACGTCTCGCCCACTTCGGGCCCGGGGCGGACGCCCGCGGCCAAGAGGTCGTCGCCGGTGACGGCGAGATCCTTCACCGTCAGGGGATCCCTCGCGGCACGGATTGAGTCGACAATCTTTGGGAGGGGGGAGCGGGGAGCGCTACCCGCCGTGAGGAGAGCCAGCAGGTCGTCGGCGTACTCACCGACCGCGGATAGCCACCGCCGCACCTCGGGGAGGTGCTTCGGATCCGGATGCTTGTCGCGCCATTGTCCGATGGCCCGCCCGCGCTCGATGTCTTTGTTGGAGCACTTGAGGCGCGTCAGCAGGGACGCGGGGTCCGAGGCGAGGAACGCCGTGATCAACACCGGATCGCGCGGCAGCTTGTCCAGCACGCGGAGGGGACCGCTCCCCGCTCCCCGCTCCCTGATCTCCGGAAGCCAAATCCTGGCCGCCCCGACGTCCAGCCATAGCGTCAGCAGCTTCGAGACGCGGGCGGCCGTCGTTATCCCCTTGAACCACTCGTCCCGCACGCGCTCGGCCGAGAGCTGTGCCAATCCCTGGACGTTGGCCTTTGCCGCCTCGAGCGTGTGCGGATGGATGCGGAACTGGAATCGCGCGCTGAAGCGCAGCGCCCGGAGGATCCTGAGGTAGTCCTCCTGGAATCGCCAGTTCGGATCGCCCACCGAGCGAATCAGCTTCCCTTCGAGGTCCGCGGCGCCGCGGAACGGGTCGCGCCACTCGTGCCGGCCGGGGTGGTACGCGATCGCGTTGATGGTGAAGTCCCGCCGCGCGAGGTCGTCCATCAGCGAGACGCCGAACTCCACGACGGCGTGGCGACCGTCGGTCTTGATGTCGCGGCGAAAGGTGGTCACTTCGTGCGCGCGCTGCTCACGGTCGAGGACCGCCACCGTCCCATGCTCGACGCCCACCGGCACCGTGCGCTTGAACAGGCGCCGCACTTCGCCGGGGGGGGCCGCGGTGGTCAGGTCGAAATCGTGGTTCTCGAGACCCAACAGGTTGTCGCGAATCGCGCCCCCCACGCACCAGGTTTCGTAGCCGGCCTCTTCGAGCCTCCGCGCAATCCGGAGGACGTCATCCGGAATCGGCAGCCGCTCGGGGAAATTCACACGAAGTCGAGTGGGGAGTGTGGAGTGCGGAGTGCGGAGTTGAGGTGCGAGGTCGATGGCCGAGCGAGCCCCACTTGTATGCTCCGCATTCCGCACTCCCCACTCCGCACTTGGGTTGTCATCACCCACACAGCACGCTGCCCCCATTGACGTTCACGACCTCTCCGGTGATGTGCCGCGCCAGATCGGAGCACAGAAACACGATCGGGCCGGCGCAGTCGTCGGCGGTCGCGACGCGGCCCAGGGGGATGGTCCGCTCGATCTCCCGTCGGCCCCGGCCGCCGTCCCGCGCGTAGGGCCCGGCCGACATCTCGGTGTCGACCCACCCCGGCGCGACGCAGTTCACATTGATCCCGCGGGAGGCCAGCTCGATCGCGAGGGACTTCGTGAACGCGATAATCGCGCCCTTGGTCGCGGCGTAATCCGCGTGGAATGCCTCGCCGCGCTGTCCGGCCGTGGACGACACGAGCACGATTTTGCCGCCGTCCGGAAGGAGCGGAATGGCGGCGCGGCTAACGTACAGCACGCTGTCCAAGTTCGCCCGGACGGTGGCGTCCCACTGCGCGTCGCTCAGCTCCGCCACCGGGACATCGTCGGGCGGCCAGACGCCGTGATTCACGACCAGCAGGTCGATACCGCCGATGGCCCGAGCGGCGTCCGTGACCGCCCGCCGGGCCGCCGTCGGATCGCCCAGGTCCGCCTGGATCGCCGCCCCTGCCCCATTGCTCCCCTTCGTGATCGCACGGATCGTCTCCTCCGCATCGGCCTTCCGGCTCCGATACCCGACGGCGACCGCCGCGCCCGCCCGGGCGAGCATCACGGCGGTGGCGCGCCCGATCCCTCGGCCACCCCCCGTCACGAACGCGCGTTTGTCCTGGAGTGAAATCACAACCCCAGCACGCGCTCGACCATCCCGCAGACGATGTGCTCGACCGCGAGATGCATTTCCTGGATGTGGGACGTTTCGTCGGACGGGACGATGAGGCAGTGGTCCGCGATGTCCTTCAGGGCGCCCCCTCCTTTGCCGAGGAGCGCCACGACGGTCACGCCCTTGACCTTCGCCGCCTGTGCCGCGCGCACCACATTGGGACTCTCACCGCTGGTCGAATGCAATACGAGCAGGTCGCCGGGGCGGGCCAGCGCCTCGACCTGCCGCGCGAAGATCTCGTCGAACCCCAGATCGTTGGCGCCGGCAGTGAGGAGAGACGTATCGGTGGTCAACGCGATCGCCGGCAGCGCGCGGCGGTTGTGGCTGTAGCGGACCACGTACTCGGTGGCGATGTGCTGCGCGTCGGCCGCGCTGCCGCCGTTCCCCGCGAACAGCAGGGTGCCCCCGCCCTGCAGTGCGGCGACGTAGACGTCCGCCAGGGCGGCGATCGCATCCGCGTGTTGCTCGGCGACCCGGGTCGCGAGCGCCGCCAGCTCGGTGAGCCCGGCGCGGGCCTGCTCGGCGGACGTCACCGGGCGACGGCGTGCACCAGAGCCCGAAGATGGTTCACGCCGCTCACAGCCGACGCGTCGTGCTCTTCCACCGCCGTGCCCACCACCACGAAGTCGGCTCCCGCGGCGCGCGCCGCCCGCACCTGCTCCGGCGTCCGGATGCCACCCCCCACGAACAAGGTGAGACCCGGCACCGCGGCCCGGCAGGCGCGAATCAAGTCTGCGGCGACCGGACGCGGCGCCCCACTGCCTGCATCGAGGTAGATCGCCTGCATGCCGATGAGCTGCGCCGCGGTGGCGTGCGCCGCCAGCAGCTCTGGCTTGTCGGCCGGCAAGGGCCGCGTCTGGCTCACCGCCTCCACGCTCGTTACCCGCCCGCCGTCCACCAGGATGTACCCCGTCGAGAGTGTCGGAACGGGATGCCGCGTCAGGAATGGCACGGCGCGCACGTGCTCTTCGATCAAATATTGCGGGTTCCGGCCGGAGATGAGCGACAAGAAGAGGACGAGATCCACCTCGGCGGTGAGCTGCAGAGCGGACCCGGGAAACAAGGCCACCGGCAGGCCCGCGGCCGCCTCGCGCATCGCGCGCGCCACGCGCTCGGTATCCTGGGTGCCGTCGAACGACGAGCCGATCATGAGCCCCGCGGCGCCCGCCTCCCGCGCCGCCCGCGCGACCTCCGCCGCGTGCTCGGGCCGCGTGCGGCTCGGGTCCACAAGGACCAGAAGCCCGGGCCGCCGGTCGAGCAGGCCCACCCCTTCCGGCCCGCGCTGGGGAGGGGTCACGACCCGCTCCGCGCCACGCGCTCGGCGAGCCCCGCAAGGCCGGAGACGTCGGCCTCCACCTGGGCCTCGAACGCATAGGTAATGAAGGCGTCCGCCGTGAGCAGATCGAGCGCGAGCTCCCGCCCGGCCTCCGCCTGGGCGCGGCTCGTCACCCGCGCCAACGCCCGCCGGCCGAGCTCCGCGAGGTGCTCCGGCAGGGTCAAGTCTGCGTCCGTCACCCCCGCCGCGAGGCAGGCGCGCAAGGCGTCTGGGGGCGCCGGCCGCCGCGCGTCGAGCCAAGCGAGGAGGGCGCCGCGCGTCATCGCCCCCCCCCGAGCAGCCGTGTCACGATGGCGGGCACCTGGGCCCGCGCCTCGGCGAGCTTGGCTGGATCGCCCGCACCGGCGGACGCAAAGTGGGGCCGCCCGCCACCCTTGCCGCCGCTCACCGCCGCGATCGCGCTCGCGATCTCACCCGCCCGCACCCCCTGCTGCACCAGGTCGTCGGTCACGCCGACGTGCACACCGGCGCGCTCGCCGTTCGTGAACAGCACGGAGATCGCCCGCTTGTGGCTCGCACGGAAGGCGTCCATGACGAGCCCCACCTGATCGCGGTCTTCCAAATCCGAGTCGGCGACGTGCAGCTCGACATCACCGATCCTGGTGACCTCTCCCCTCTCCCCTCTCCCCTCTCCGGTTTTCAGCAGCTCTTCGACTCTCTTCTCGAGCTTTCGATTCTCGTCCATCAGCTGCTCGATCCGGCGGACGAGGTGCTCGGGTTGCGTCTTCAAGGCGCCCGCCGCCTGTTCGAGCTCCCCTTCGAGCTTGCGAATCAGCGCGTAGGCCCCGGGCCCGGTCACCGCCTCGATGCGACGCACCCCGGCGGCCGCGCCCGTCTCATGCGTGAACCGGAACAGGGCGATCTGCCCCGTGCTGGGCACATGGGTCCCGCCGCACAGCTCGAGTGACACGCCCGGCACATCGACGACCCGCACGATATCGCCGTACTTCTCCGTGAAGAACGCGATCGCCCCGGCCGCGATCGCCGTCTTGTATTTCATCTCCCGCGTCGTGACGGGGAGGTTCTCCCAGATATGGTGGTTCACTTCCTCCTCGATCCGCGCCAGCGTCGGATCGTCCACGGGCCCGTGGTGCGCGAAATCGAAGCGCAGGCGCTCCGGGGCGACGACGGACCCCTGCTGGCGCACATGCGGCCCCAGGATTTTCCGCAGGGCCGCGTGGACGAGATGCGTCGCGGTGTGGTTGCGCTCGATGTTCTTCCGCCGCGGCTCATCTACCTGGGCAAGCACCGGCGTCGGCTCGAACTCCTCCGCGAAGTGCCCGATCACAGCGCTCACACCGTCCACCTTCTCCACGCCCTCGACGTCGAGCGTCCAGCCCTCGCCCTTCACCCGTCCCGTGTCGCTCACCTGGCCGCCGGACTCGGCGTAAAACGGATTCTCGTGGAGCACGACCTCGACCGTGTCGCCCGCCTGCCGAAACTTGAGAACGTCGGTTTCCGCCTGCGTGCTCTCGTACCCCACCCACTTCTGCTTCGCCTTGGGCTTCACGGTGCGCCACTCGCCGGCGCGCTGGGTATGGACAGCCACGCCTTCGCCGATCTTCGATCGCTGCAGCGCCTCGAGCGAGCGCGTCCGCTGTTTGCCGAGCTCTCGCTCGAAGCCCGCCATGTCCACGGTCTGCCCGCGCTCCGCCGCGATGAGCTGCGTCAGGTCGATCGGGAAGCCGAAGGTGTCGTACAGCTTGAACGCCTCGGCCCCGGAGATGGCCTTCGCGCCCTTCACCTGCTCGAGGCGCTCGAGGCCGCCCTCGATCGTGTCGAAGAAGCGTTCTTCCTCGGCGCGCGTGACGCTCTCCAGTTGGGTGCGCTTCTGAACGAGCTCCGGGTACACGCCCCCCATGAGCCCGGAGACCGTATGCACCAAATGCACCAGTGTGGGTTCGCGGCGTCCGAGCAGCCAGGCATGGCGGACGGCGCGGCGGAGAATGCGGCGGAGCACATACCCCCGTCCCTCGTTCGACGGATAAACGCCATCCGCCAGCAAGAATGCTACTGCGCGAGCGTGATCGGCGAGCACACGATAGGATGCCCCTCCGGGCCCGCGGTCGTACTTCTTTCCCACCACGTCCACCGCGCGCTCGATGATCGGCACAAAGAGATCAGTGTCGAAGTTGGAGGGGACGCCCTGCATGACGGCGGCGATCCGCTCGAGACCGGCCCCCGTGTCCACCGATGGCGCCGGGAGCAGCGCGCGAGATCCGTCTTTCTGGAGGTCGTACTGCATGAACACCAGGTTCCAGATCTCGAGCAGCGTTCCTTCCTCCTGCAATCGCAGGAACTCGTCGAGACCGAGGGAACCGCTCCCCGCTCCCCGCTCCCTGGGTGGGCGGAGATCCACGTAGATCTCCGAATTCGGCCCGGCCGGACCGGTATCCGCCATCTGCCAAAAGTTGTCCTCGTCCCCCAACCCGTAGATGCGCGCGTCCGCCACACCGGTAACTTCCCGCCAGAGCCGCCTCGCCTCGTCGTCCGAATGGTGCACCGTCACGTACAACCGGTCCGGCCTGATCCCCAGCCACTCCTTGTCGGTCACCCACTCCCAGGCGTAGCCAATGGCTTCCTGCTTGAAGTAGTCGCCGAAGGAGAAGTTCCCGAGCATTTCGAAGAAGGTGTGGTGCCGAGCGGTGTGGCCCACCTGCTCGAGACTTCCTGGTGCCCTCGGGCCTTGAAGTATTCCACGAACTTGCCGCGGATTTCAGCGGACGTCATGGGGGGGAATATAGTCGGCTGAACGAGTCAACTCAAAGGTTAGTCGATACTTAGGCCAATGCCTTGGGGCTATCTGAGTTGGTCAACCCCGGGGCACGGCCCCGGGGTCGGTCTACCCGTGGAGGGATGAGATCGGAATGCTTCGCGCGCTGCCTTGCGATGTACATCCTGGCTGCGGCGAGGTGGGTGTGAGACAAGGAGCCCGCGTAATACCCGCGGGCCCAGACCATACGATCGGGTTTCGTCGCGTTGACGCGCCGAGACGATTCCGATTTCGCATCGCGGATGAAGGGCGTTAAGGTCTGGTCGGGACGGAAGCTGACCAGCACATGAACGTGATCGGCCATCACTGCCTGCGCGAGCACGTGAACGGAGTTTCTGGCAGCAGCGTCGAGAATGCTGCGGGTGATGATCGGGACATCATCGTGGCGCACGACTCGCTGGCGTCGCCATGTATGCCATGTGATGTGCGCAAACAAGCCGAACCTGCGATGCCCGGGCTTAGTCATCGATCATCCGGGTGGACCGACCCCGGGCCCATGGCCCGGGGTTCTGGGCGTAGAGTCCGCACGCCTTGTGAGGGCCCCTGCTGCGCACACCTTTCCCTTTCCGGGTGGGTTAACCCCGCGGCGGTGCCGCGGGGTTTGAGAACCCGACCGTTAGGGTGGACCGACGCCGGGCCCATCCGGGTGGACCACCCCAGGCACACCGGCCCTGGGTTCTCCACATGCGACATCCGGGTAGACCGACATCGGCCCACGGCCCGGAGCCCCCTACCCGCACAGCTCCTGCACCAGCTCCTTCACCTGCGGTGCCGGATAACCGCGGCGGACCAGGAAGGCGAGCAGGCGGCGCTTGCGCACCGGGACCGGAAGGCCGTCCAGTTGGCTTGCCCGCTTTACCGCCACGGCGCGCGCCTCGAGGTCAGGATCGATGCCCTCCTCGTCGAGCGCCCGCCGCACCGCGTCCTCGGCCGTGCGGCGCTCCACGCCCTGCGCGAGCAGATCCCGAACCAGGCGGGCCGGTCCCCGACCGCGGACCGCGCGCACCGCGGCATACCCCTCAGCGAACCGGCGGTCGTCGAGTAACCCGCGGACGGCCAATCGTTCGAGCGCCGCGTCGACCGCTGGCGGCGGGTGCTGCTTTTTCACGAGGCGACGTTCGAGGTCGCGGCGGGCGTGGGCGCGCCGGGCGAGGGCTCGGAGGGCCGCGCGTTGCGCCGCCTCGACATCGGCGAGCGCACGCAGCCGATCGAGCAGCGCGGGCTCGAGCTCCGCGCCAACCCGAAGATCGAGCGGCTGCAGAGCATCTGCGGGCAGAGACGCAAAGCGCCCCCGATCCACTTCGACCAGTCGGTAGTCCGGCTGGTGCGGATCGGGGGCGAGTCCGGTGAGCGTCGGCACGCTACTCCTCGGGCGCGGACGCCTCCTCGTCGGCCACCACCGCGGTCTTCACGCCCAGATGCTCCTTCACCTTGGCTTCGACCTCGAGCGCGAGATCGGGATGGTCCTTGAGATACAGCTTGGCGTTCTCGCGGCCCTGGCCGATCCGCTCCTTCCCATAGCCGTACCACGCTCCCGACTTCTCGATGATCCCCGCCTCCGCGGCGATGTCCACGAGGAGCGATTCGTGGCTGATTCCCTCGTCAAACATGATGTCAAACTCGGCCTGGCGGAACGGCGGCGCCACTTTGTTCTTCACCACCTTCACGCGCACATGGTTGCCGATCACGACTTCGCGCTCCTTGACCGGCCCGATCCGGCGCATGTCGAGTCGTACCGAGGCGTAGAACTTGAGCGCCCGCCCGCCCGTGGTGGTCTCGGGGTTGCCGAACATGATCCCGATCTTCTCGCGCAGCTGATTGATGAAGATCACCGAAGTGCGGGAACGGTTGATGGCACCCGCCAGCTTGCGCAGCGCCTGGCTCATCAGCCGCGCCTGGAGACCGGGGAGCGAGTCCCCCATATCTCCTTCGATCTCCGCTTTGGGCACCAGCGCGGCCACAGAGTCTACCACCACCACGTCCACCGCGCCCGAGCGCACCAAGATTTCCGTGATCTCGAGCCCCTGCTCACCCGTGTCCGGCTGGGAGACGAGCAGGTTGTCGATGTCCACCCCCAGCTTCTTTGCGTACTCCACGTCGAGCGCGTGCTCGGCATCGATGTACGCGGCCGCCCCACCCTGACGCTGGGCATTGGCCACCACGTGCAGTGCGAGCGTCGTCTTGCCGCTCGATTCGGGCCCGAAGATCTCCGTCACCCGGCCCCGCGGAATCCCGCCGATCCCGATCGCCGCATCGAGATTGATCGCCCCGGTCGGGATCACCTCCACGCGCACCCGCGGCGAGTCGGCGCCCATGCGCATGATCGCGCCCTTGCCGCAGGTCTTCTCGATCTGCGTGATGGCGAGGTTCAGGGCCTTCCTGCGATCGTCCGAGAGCTGCGGGACTTCCTTGTCCGCTGCCATGAGTATCCTCGACATGGGTTGGGAGCCTCGTCGTAATGGAGGCCCGAATATATACCGAAACAACGGTTATCGCCAGCCGGGGCGGAACGCGTCTGCCACATGCTCCAATCGGTTGTCCACGATGGCGATGCAGTCGAAACGGTAGATGTCCGGGGGCCGGCCGAAGCGGTCCACCCAGACGCGCGCTGCCTTCACCAGCTCGCGCCGTTTCGCCCCGGTCACGGCCTCCAGAGGGCTGCCGAATGCCGTCCCTCGCCGGGTCTTCACCTCGATGAACGTCACGACGTCGCCTTGCCGTGCGATGAGATCGATTTCCGTATGGCCGACGCGGAACCGGTGCGCCACGATCTTCCAGCCGCGCGAGAGCAAATACCGCTTCGCCTGCTCCTCGCCAGCGAGTCCCCGTTTTTGACGCTCATCATGCCAGTCGGCTGGATCGCTCCGTACCCCGCTCTTCACGCCTTCAAGCTAACGCCAGGCGCGCAGCTCGCGTAACCGGATCTGCGCTGTCGGTGCCCTTTTCCCGCCTACCCAGGTCCGCAGATCTCATCCAGCTCCTCCAACCCCACCAGCACATCGCGCGGCTTCGATCCGTTGGCCGGCCCGAGGATGCCCGCCAGCTCCAGCTGATCGATAATCCGCGCCGCGCGACCGTACCCGATGCTCATCCGCCGCTGCAGCAAGGACGTCGACCCGAGCTGATTCTGGATGCAGACCTCGGCGGCTTGCCGGAACATCGCATCACGCTCCCCGGCTCCCTGCTCCCCGCTCCCCGCTCCCTCTTCCCCGGCCTTTTCCAGCTCTTCGAGCGCCGTCACCTGCTCATCGATGCTGCCTCCCGTTGGCGCCGCGACCCGGGCCGCGTGGGCCTTGTACCACTCCATGAGGCGCTCCGTCTCGTCGGTCGAGATGAATGCTCCCTGTACCCGCAGCAGCTCGCTCTTGCCGGGGGGCAGGAACAGCATGTCGCCGTTGCCGAGCAGCGTCTCCGCTCCGTTCTGGTCGAGGATCGTGCGGCTATCCACTTTGGCCGAGACCCGGAAGGCCACCCGACAGGGAAAGTTCGCCTTGATGAGACCGGTGATCACGTTGACCGAGGGCCGCTGAGTGGCGAGCACCAGATGGATCCCGATGGCGCGCGCTTTCTGCGCCAGCGTGGCGAGCGGTGTCTCGATTTCCCCTTGCACCGTCAGCATCAAGTCCGCGAGCTCGTCCACGATCAGCACGATGTAAGGGACGATCCCGTCCGCGTACTCGCCGTCGAGCGGCAGCTCCTTCTG
The DNA here is from genome assembly GCA_003221045.1 of Gemmatimonadota bacterium. Lineage (GTDB taxonomy): Bacteria > Gemmatimonadota > Gemmatimonadetes > Gemmatimonadales > GWC2-71-9 > AG41. The sequence continues at coordinate 14,686 of QHUC01000015.1, forward strand.
GAGTCCGGCCTGGGTGGCGAGTGTCTCGCGCGGCCCCTTCAGCGGTTTCTTCTCTTCGACCTTCTTGTTGAAGTCGAGAATGTTGCGCGCGTGGTTGGCATGCAGCAACCGGTAGCGTCGCTCCATCTCCCACACGGCCCACTTGAGGACGCTCGCGGCTTTGTGGTGGTTCGTCACCACCGGCAGGCCCAGGTGCGGCAGCGCGGCGTACATCGAGAGCTCGACCATTTTCGGGTCGATCATCAGGAGCTTGAGCTTCTCGGGCGGGTGCGTGTAGATGAGGCTCGTGATGATCGTGTTGATGCAGACCGACTTCCCCGAGCCGGTCACCCCCGCGATCAGAAGGTGGGGCATCTTGGTGAGGTCGGCCACGACGGGATCGCCTTCGAGGTTCTTTCCGAGCGCGATCGGGACCGAGCGGGTGGCGCGATGGTACTCAGCGCCCTCGATGAGCTCCCGCACGTGGACCATGCGCGGCATCGGATTGGGCACCTCGATGCCCACGGCGGCCTTCCCGGGAATTGGCGCCACGATGCGGAGCGACGGGGCGCGCATGGCGAGCGCGAGGTCGTCGGCGAGGGCGGCGATGCGGCCCACTTTTACGCCCGGCCCCGGCGCCACCTCGTACTGCGTGACGACCGGCCCGACGGTGCGGCCGGCGATCGCGCCCTCCACCCGGAACGTCTGCAGCGTCTCGATGAGCTTCCGGCCCATCTGGTCGATCTGCGCCAGGCCCGCGTCACCATCCTCGGGGGGCGCGGGGTTCAGGAGCTCGATGGGGGGGATCAAGACACCGGCGGGCACCGGCACGGGTCTCGGAGCCGGTGCGCTCTTCTCCTTGCGCTCTTTCGGGACGCGGGAAACGGGAAACGTGGGGGACACCGCCCGCTGCGGCCGCTCGGCCTCCGCGGGCTTGGGCTTGACCGGCTTCTCCTTTTCCCGTTCCCCGATTCCCGTTTCCCGAGTTCTCAGCGCCACCAGCGGATGCCAGCCGACGGTCAGGAGCCCGAGCGCGGACAGCGCGAACAGGCCGATGAGCGTGCCGCCCGCGGTCCCGACCGCCTGATGCACGCCGTGTGCGACAAACGCGGGGATCGTGCCCACGAGCTTTTGCGTGGAGCTCCAGGCGACGTAGTCCGCCGGCAGGCTCGTCGCCCCTCCCGTGACGGTCCCAATCCCGAACGGGAGGAGCAGAATGAGGCCCGCCCCGAGCGCCGCCGCCCGGCCCGCGGAGAGGCTCCCCAATCGCTCAAAGGCCGCGAGCGCCCATCCGACGCCCAGCACCGGCAGGAGCACGGATCCCGCGCCGAGGCGCCGCCACAGAAGCGAGCCGATGTGCTCGCCCCAGCTGCCTGTGATCGGGAGCCGGAGCAGCGTCAGTCCGAGGAACAGCCCGACGACGAGCGCGCCGATGCCGATCAGCTCGCGGCGCACTTTCGCATTCATGTGATGCGGCGGTCCGCGTAGGCGGGGACGACGCTGAACAGGTCAGCGCGGGCGGCAAACCCGACATCCGCGCTTAGATCTACGTCGGCGAGCTGGCGCGCCGCCTCGGACTCCTCGAGCGCCTCCTCCCAGTTCGCAAACTCGGTCGTGAGGGCCGCGGCGGCCCGGGCCGCGTCGTTCAATGCGAGCTTGCGAATGCCCTTCTTGACAGCCTTGATGAGGCGTCCGGCGGTGTATGCGTCCTCGATCGCGAACTGCTTGTCACGACCGGCGCACACGATCACCAGGTCGCCGCGCCCGGCGAGCGCGGCCCGCGCCCGCTCGGCCAGGGCCTTGAAGTTCACCGGCGCGCCCACGAGCACCGGGTCGCCCCCCTGCGCCGCGACCAGCGCGGGCGTCCCGTTGGTGGTCGCGAGCACGATCGTCTTGCCGCCCACCGCCGCTGCGGTCATCTCGCGGGGGGAGTTCCCCAGGGCGAACCCCTCGATCTTCACGCTTTTCCGCTCACCGGCGAGCACCACGCCGTCCTTCTCGAGATTCGAGGCGAGCCGCACGGCTTCCTCCGAGGAGGCGGCGGGGATCACCGCTTTGGCCCCGTTCGCGAGCGCGGTGATCACGGTGGTCGTCGCACGGAGCGCGTCGATGACGACCACGCCCCGGCCGGCGAGATCCCCCGCGACGAGGCCGGCTGGCGTGAAGTGGACGTCGATTCTCATGTGGGCGTCTGGAGCAGTTGTGGCTCGCGCTCGAGGAACTTGGTGTCCACCCGACCGGCGACGAAGTCGGGATGGCGCATGACCCGACTGAGGAAGGGGATGGTCGTGGTCACGCCTTCTATGATAAACGAGTCGAGCGCCTGCCGCATACGGGCGAGCGCCTCCGTCCGGCTGTTGCCGTGCACGATCAGCTTGGCGAGCAGCGAGTCGTAGTACGGCGGCACGGTGTACCCGGCGTAAATGTGCGTGTCCACGCGTACCCCCGGTCCACCGGGCGGATGGTACACGGTGATGGTTCCGGGGCTCGGCTGAAAGTTCCGGGCCGGGTCCTCCGCGTTCACCCGGCACTCGATCGCGTGCCCGCGCAACCGGTGGCCATTCATCACGAACGAGAGGGGCTCCCCGGCCGCGACGCGGATCTGCTCCTTCACCAGGTCGAAGTTGGTCGTCATCTCGGTGACCGGGTGCTCCACCTGGATGCGCGTGTTCATCTCCATGAAATAGAAGGAGCCGTCTTCATCCAACAGGAATTCGATGGTCCCGGCGCCCACGTAGCCGATCGCCTCCGCGAGCCGGACCGCGGAATCGCCGATGGCCTGCCGGAGCGTCTGGTCCACGGCCGGGCTCGGGGCTTCCTCGATGAGCTTCTGGTGCCGCCGCTGGACCGAACAATCGCGCTCGCACAGGTGCATCACGCGCCCGTGCATGTCCCCCATCAACTGGATCTCGATGTGACGCGGCCGCGCGAGGTATTTCTCGAGGTAGACCTCGTCCGATCCGAACGCGGCGAGTGCCTCTTGCTTCGCCAGGGAGAACGCCTGGGGGTATTGCTCCTCGTCCTGCGCCACCCGCATCCCCTTCCCGCCCCCGCCCGCCGCCGCCTTGATGATCACCGGAAAGCCGATCTTCTGGGCGATCTTGAGCCCCGCCTCCGCGTCCTCCACCGGCCCGGGCGAGCCCGGAACCGTCGGCACCTTGTGCTTCTGCGCGAGCTTCCGCGCCGCCGCCTTGTCCCCCATCTGCCGGATCTGATCGCCCGTCGGACCCACGAACGTGATGTTCGACGTTCGTACGATGTCCGCGAACTCCGCGTTCTCGGCCAGGAACCCGTAGCCGGGATGAATGGCGTCCGCCCCCGTGATTTCGGCGGCCGCGATGATGCGGGGAATGTTGAGATAGCTGTCGCGTGAAGGCGCGCGGCCGATGCACACGTCGTCGTCGGCGAAGCGCGTGTGCAGGCTGTCGCGGTCGGCGTCCGAGTAGACGGCGACCGTCGCGATTCCCAGCTCCTTGCACGCACGGATCACCCGCAGGGCGATCTCCCCGCGGTTGGCGATCAGCACCTTCGTGAACATCAGGGTGTGATGTCGCCGCGCAGCCCAGCCGCGGCCGTCGCGCCGCCGAACGACTGGCTCTCGCCCGAGTCCACGCCGGATACCTTGAGGGCGAACTCGCTCGGGTTCGTGGCGAAAAAGATCGCGCTCTCGTAGCTGACTATCCCCTGCTGGTACCACTGGAGCAGGGACTGATCGAAGCTCTGCATCCCGTACTGGACCGAGCCCTGCGCGATCAGGTCGGGAATGCTGAGGGATTTCGAGAGATCGCGCATGTTCTCCTGCACGGCCGCCGTGTTGATGAGCACTTCGGCCGCCGGTACGCGGCCCTTGCCGTCTTTCCGCGGCACCAGGCGGAGCGACACGATCCCGTGCAGCGCGGTCGACAGCAGGTGGCGGACCTCGTCATGCTGATGCGGCGGGAAGAACGAGATCACGCGGTTGATCGTCTGCGTGGCGTCCGTCGTGTGCAGCGTCGAGAACACCAGGTGACCGGTGTCCGCCGCCTTCAGCGCCGTGTCCAGCGTCTCCATGTCGCGGATCTCGCCGATCAGCATCACGTCGGGCGCCTGCCGCAGCACGTGACGCAGCGCCGCGTTGAACGACAGCGTATCGTTCCCCACCTCCCGCTGCGAGATGTTGGCGAGGTTGTCCCGATGCAGAAACTCGATCGGGTCCTCGATCGTGATGATGTTGACCCGCCGGTTGGTGTTGATGTGGTTGATCATCGCCGCGAGCGCCGTGGATTTCCCCGACCCCGTCACGCCCGTCACCAGCACCAGGCCACGGGGCCGCAGCGAGATCTCCTCGAGCACCAGCGGCAGATTGAGGTCCCGGATCGTCTTCACCTCGTAGGGGATCGCCCGGAAGGCGAAGGCTACCGTGCCGCGCTGCTGGTACACGTTCGTCCGGAACCGGCCGACCCCCGGCACCCCGATCGCGAAGTCGGCCTCCTTGTGCTCGGCGAACTCTTTCACCTGGCGAGGTGTCATGATCTGCTCCGCCAGCGATTTCAGCTCTTCCGGCTTCAACGGGGTGCTGTCGAGCGCGAAGAGCTCGCCGTTCACCCGAATCGTCGCCGGGCGGCCCACTTTGAGCAGCAGGTCCGAGGCGTTGCGCTGGACCATCTGGGTGATGGCCGCCTTGAAGTTGAACGTCGCTTGTCCGCCGTGGGGGGCTTCAGGCATGAGGGTCCACCCGGAAGAGGAGCTGTCCGAACTCGACGGGCTGGGCGTTCTCCACCAACACCTCCCGCACCACGCCCGCGACCTCGGACTCGATTTCATTCACAAGTGCGAGGGCGCCGCTGCGGTCGTTCCAGTCCCCCCAACCCCCCCGGTCCCCGCTCCGGCGGCGCCCCCCGGTGCACCGGGCGCGTGCCCCAACCCGGACGGCGGCCCCTGCCCCTGGGTGACCACGACCTGATGCCCTCCGCCTGTGTTCGAGGCGACGCCCGCCTTGGAGACTCGAATAGACGACCACGCCCCGAATAAACCCCGACGCACCTCGATGGCCCCCAGCTCCGGAGCCTCCTTCAGGATTTGCACGAGTTGCGCGATGATGTCGAGGTTCATGGTTCCGGGTATAGGGCGTCAGGGTCCTAAGTTACACGAGCTCCACGAGGTCCGTCAGCCCGTCAGAGAGCAGCTCCGCCCCGCGGCCGTCGGGCAGATGTACGTCGTCTTCGATGCGCACCCCGCCCTCGCCCGCGACGTAGACGCCGGGCTCGACGGTGACGACGGCGCCCGCCGGTAGCGGATCCGCGTTCGTCTTCGAGAGCCGCGGGGCCTCGTGCACCTCGAGGCCCAGCCCGTGGCCCAGCGAATGTCCGAAGGCCTCCTCGAAGCCGCGGGCGGCGATCGGCTCGCGCGCCAGGGCATCCGCCTCGCGTCCACTCATCCCCGCGCGCACCGCCGTTCGCGCCCGGCGCTGCGCGTCACGCACGAGCTCGTAGAGCACGCGCTGCGGCTCGCTCGCCCGCGCTCCCACCACCACCGTGCGTGTGATGTCCGCGCAGTAGCCGTCCACCTGAGCGCCGAAGTCCAGCAGCAGCCATTCTCCCACCGCCACCGTCCTGCGACTCGAGCGAGCGTGCGGCAGCGCGCTCCGTGGTCCGGATGCCACGATTGTCGCGAACGGATGACCTTCGCTCCCTCTTCGCCGCAATGCCCCCTCCAGCACCCCGGCGATGGCGAGCTCGGTCATGCCGGGGCGTACCTGCGCGAGGGTCTCACGGAGGGCGTCGCCCGCGAGCATGGCCGCGCTCCGGATCGCCGCCACTTCGCCTTCGTCCTTCGCCGCGCGCAGCCGCTCCACCAGGTCCGTGGTCGCGGTCCAGCACCATGCTCTGCCCGCCTGGGCAAGGCGCTCCGCGTCGTGGACGGAGAGCACGTGCGCCTCGTACCCCATCCGCTCCAGCGGCCCGAGCGTCGCGAGCTCCTTGAAGAACCGGTCCCAAACGCTGGTGCCGTCGACCTCGATGCGCGCGACGGCGCCCGCCTCTGCGCGAGCCTGCTCATCGTACCGAAAGTCCGTCACGAGGAGGACGTCGCCGCGCGTGACCGCGACCAAGGCCGCCGAGCCCGAAAATCCCGTCAGGTAGCGGACGTTGGCGCGTGACGAAACGAGTAGACCGTCCAGCGCCTCTGCGTCAAGCGACCGGATCAGCGCGTCGTGTCGCGCGCGCCGCCGGTCAGGTGCCATGGCGGGCCTGGAGATAGCCGACCAGGCCCTCGAGTCCCAGCCTGTAGCTCTCGGCGCCGAATCCCGTCACCACCCCCACGGCGGCGTCGGCGAGCAGCGAGCGGCGGCGCTCCGGCTCGCGCGCGAAAATATTGGACAGGTGCACCTCCACAAAGGGCACCCGGACCGCCAGCAGCGCGTCGCGCACGGCGAGACTCGTGTGGGTGAACGCTGCCGCATTGATCACGAGCCCGTCCGCCTTGCCCTGGAGACGTTGAATGGCGTCCACGAGCTCCCCCTCGTGGTTCGTCTGGGTCCACGATACCTCGACACCGAGGGTCCGCCCCTGCGCCCGCGTGCGCGTCTCGATCTCCGCCAGCGTCGTACGTCCGTACAGCTCCGGTTCGCGCTCGCCCAGCAGATTCAGATTGGGGCCGTTCAGCACGGCGATGTACACTATGACTTGAGGCCCCGGAGCCAGGCCTGAAACTGATCCAGATCGCTCTCGTCTTCCATCGGGGGCATGCCCTTCCCACCGGACGGGCGGGCGGGCGGGATCTCTGGCGACCCGCCGGCGGGCGGCGACCCCCCTCCCCCCGCAGGCGTGGGACTGAAGAACTGATCGAAGGAGAACCCACCGCTCTGCGTGGCCGGCGGCGGAGCCGGCTCGGCCGCCGGCGCGTCCGCCGCGGGCGGCGAGCGCCGAGGGCCTTCGTCTCCGAATACCTGGTCGAGCGAAATGCCCTCCGCCGCGGGTCGCGTCGCCTCCCCTGGCGCGATCACGCCCGGCTCCGTTTCGGGATCGGGCGGCACGACGG
>QHUC01000016.1 GCA_003221045.1 Gemmatimonadota bacterium
ACCGCGGTGACGATGCGTGCCGAGCCGATCTGGCCGCACACGATCGTGGGTCGCCCGCCGATGGAGGATTACTGGCTCGGCCACGCCACGGAGCGCATCTTCCTCCCGCTCCTCAAGCTGACCATCCCCGAGATCGTGGACATCCACATGCCCGCCGCGGGGATCTTCCACAACCTCGTGTTCGTCAGCATCGACAAGCAGTATCCCGGGCAGGCCTACAAGGTCATGAACGGGTTGTGGGGGCAAGGCCTCATGTCGCTCGCCAAAGTCATCGTGGTCTTCGACAAGGACGTGAACGTGCAGGACCAAGGGGAAGCATGGTGGGTGGCGTTGAACCACATCGACCCCGAGCGCGACGTGCGGTTCACCATGGGTCCGATCGACGTGCTCGACCACTCGAGTCGCGGCTTCACCTTCGGATCGAAGATGGGCATCGACGCCACGCGCAAGTGGAAGGAAGAAGGCTTCGCGCGCGAGTGGCCGAACAAGATCGTCATGGATGCCGAGACCAAGCAGAGAGTCGACGCCATGTGGAAGGAGTTGGGGATTGAGCTCTGAGGGGCAGACCCTTGGTGGGGGAAGCTTGCTCATCCGTTACGCAAACTTCGTCAAGCTGCCTCACACTGTTTTCGCGCTGCCCTTCGCGCTGCTCGGGCTCGTGGTCGGATCGCGCCAGACGGCACTCACGTGGCGGACGCTCGGCCTGGTCATCCTGGCCTTCACCTGCGCCCGGTTCGTGGCGCTCGGGTTCAACCGCATCGCCGATCGCGCGCTGGACGCGCGGAACCCGCGCACCCGAGCGCGTGAGCTCCCCACGGGGCGCCTCACGCTCACCCAGGCGTGGGTCGCGGTCGCCCTGGCGGCGCTCCTGTTCCTCGGGACCGCGTGGGCGCTGAATCCCCTGTGCTTCGCACTGGCGCCGATCGCGCTCGTGTTCATTTCGGCGTACAGCTACGCCAAGCGGTTCACCGCCTGGTCGCATTTGTGGCTCGGGCTTGCGGACGGCATCGCGACGCCCGCGGGGTATCTCGCGATGACCGGCCGCTGGAGCGAGCCGTGGTGGCTGTTGCCGATTGGGGCCCTGGCCGTGACCTTCTGGGTTGGCGGGTTCGACGTGTTCTACGCGCTCCCCGACGAGGCCTTCGACCGCGCGGAGCGGCTCGAGTCGCTCGTGGTGCGGCTCGGGCAGGCCCGGGCCATCCAGGTCGCCAAGGTGCTGCACGGGCTCGCGCTCGTCGCGCTCCTCGCCTTCGGCATCGGCGCGGGCCTCGGCGCCGCGTATTACGTCGGCGTGGCGGTGGGCGCGGGTCTGATTGTGTGGGAGCACCAGCTGGTCAGACCGGGGGACCTGAGTCGGCTCAATGCCGCCTTTTTTACCGCAAATGGCATCGTCAGCATCGTGGTGTTCCTGGGCGCGCTGGTAGATCGTCTGACATGAAAGGGAGCGGGGAGCAGGGAGCGGTTCCCTCCGGCGGACGGCGGGCGTCCACTCGCCGGAAGGCACCGCTCCCCGCTCCCCGCTCCCCGGCTCCTCCACGACCCCCCGCTCACCCGAAGCGAAGCCCTACGCCGAACCGGAGGGGCCGCTGACCAAGCTTCCGGTCATCCTCGCCATCACCGGTGCCTCGGGGGCGCCGTACGGCGTGCGGCTGCTCGAGGTCCTGGCGATGCACCAGGTCCCGACCTGGCTGATGATCTCGAGCCACGGCTGGCGGTTGCTCACCGAGGAGTGCGGGATCAAGGACGACCGCGAGCTGAAGAAAGCCACGGGCGGGGACTGGGCGAGCGTGCGGGTGTTCGACGATAAGGACCGCGGCGCTCAGCCCGCCTCGGGTTCGACGAGGAGTGCCGGGATGGCGATCTGTCCGTGCTCCATGGGAACCATCGCCGCGATCGCGCACGGGACGAGCCGCAGCCTCATCGAGCGCGCGGCCGACGTGGTGCTCAAGGAGCGACGCAGGCTCGTGCTCGTCCCGCGCGAGTCCCCGCTGTCCCTCGTTCACCTCCGGAACCTCACGCTCGCCGCGGAGGCCGGCGCCATCGTTCTCCCGGCCGCGCCCGGGTTCTATCACCGGCCGACCCAGGTGCGCGACCTCGTGGACTTCGTGGTGCAACGCGTCCTCGATCACCTCGGCGTGGAGATCGCGCTGGTGAAGCGGTGGCAGGAGGATTGACCGCCCACCATGCGGCTCGGCGTGCTGTCTGACACTCACGGATTGTTGCGGCCGGAGATCTTCGAGGTGTTCCGCGCCGTCGACCACATCCTTCACAGTGGGGACGTTGGGAAGCCCGAGGTCCTGATCGCGCTCGAAGCGATTGCGCCGGTGACGGCGGTGTACGGCAATACCGACGGACCCGAGCTCCGCGCGCGTCTGCCGCAGGTGGCCGAGCTCGAGCTCGACGGATTCCCGGTGGTGGTGACGCATGGAGACCAGTTCGGGCACCCGACGCCCGCGGCCCTGCACGAGGCCTTCCCCAAGGCGGAGATCATCGTGTACGGGCACACCCACAAGTCGATCCTGGAGCTCGTGGACCGAACGGTCACAGTGATCAATCCGGGTGGCGCGGGGCATCCCCGGTTCGGGATTCCGCCAAGCGTGGGAATCATGGAGCTCGAGGCGGGGATCCCGCCGCGGGCGCGCATCGTGACCCTCCGGCAACTTAATTCCGAGGAGTCACGCGCTCAGCGCTGACACCTCGGGCAGAACGTGGTCGCCCGGAGGTCGATCGTGTGGGTCGTAACGAGCTTCTTGCCGCAGGTGACGCACCGCTCGCCGCCCCGCCCGTAGACCTTCAGCTCGAACTGAAACCGACCCGGTTCGCCCACGCCGGTCCGATAGTCCCGAACGGTTGTCCCCGACGAGTCCACCGCACGCCGGAGCACGTCGGTCACGGCGGCGTGCAGCCGGGCGAACTCTTCCAGCGACAGCTTGCTCGTGGGCTTCGAGGGATCGATCCCCGCCTCGAACAGGGCTTCGTTCGCGTAGATGTTGCCGACTCCGGCCACCCGGCGCTGGTCCATGATCGCCTTCTTGATCGCCGATCGCGTGCCGGCAAGGCGCTCGGCGAACACGAACGGCGTGAAGGTCTCGTCCAACGGCTCGGGCCCGATACGACCGGTGTACGCCGTCCAGGCGGCATCGTCCAAGAGCCATACGGTCCCGAGCCGGCGTACGTCGCGGTACACGAAGAGGCGGCGATCCTCCAACGTGCAGGTGAGGACGGCGTATTTCGCCTCGTCTTTGGTCAGGCGGCGGTCGTAGACCAGCAGAGAGCCCGTCATGCGCGGCTGCACCACGAGGCGGTGACCGCTCCTCAGGCGGAACACGGCGTGCTTGGCGCGCCGGCTGACCTCCTCGAAGGCGTTCCCTTGCAGGGTCCGGAGCAGGCGGGGTTTCGAGACACGGCGTAGCACGTCCGTCTTGGCGAGCCGGGCGCGCGTGATCCGGAACCCCTCGAGCCGCGGCGCGAGCTCCCGGACGATCGTCTCAACCTCGGGCAGCTCCGGCACGCTCCTCCCTGATCTCCCGCCAGGCGATGTCGCGGCGGTACGTCTTCCCCGGAAATGCGATCAGCTCGCACGCATCGCTGCTGCGTTTCGCGGCCTCGTGCACGGTATCGCCCAACCCGGTGACCGTGAGCACCCGCCCTCCCTGGACGCGCAGGGTGCCGTCCGGGTCGCGAGCGGTCCCGGCGTGGAACACGAGCGTTCCGGCCTCGAGATCGCGCGGAATGACGATCGCCGCACCGACCTCGGGCTTGGCCGGATAACCTGGTGCCGCGAGGACCGTGGCCACCGCCGCGCGTGTCGCTACGAGCGTTCGCTCAACCGGCGTCCAGCTGCCCGCCGCGATATCCGCGAGGTGGCGCGTCATCCCGGGCAGCGCCGGGAGCAGCGCCTGCGTCTCAGGGTCGCCGAAGCGGCAGTTGAACTCGAGCACCGAGAGCGTGCCGTCGGTGGCGAGCATCAATCCCGCGTACAGCACGCCCTGAAACGGGGTGCGCTGCTCCGCCAGCGCCGCGATTGCGGGCTCGAGCACCTCCCGCCGGATTCGCTCGAGCAGCCCCGGCGTCGCGGTCGCCACCGGGCAGTAGGCGCCCATGCCGCCGGTGTTCGGTCCCGTGTCGCCCTCGCCCAGCCGCTTGTGGTCCCGCGCCGCCGGCAGGAGCAGCAGGCGCTCCCCGTCCGTCAGGGCCAGCACCGAGAGCTCTTCGCCCTTCAGGAAATCTTCGATCACGATCTCGCGGCCGGCGTCGGCGAACGCGCCCTCGGCGAGCATGGCGCGCGCCGCGCGCGCGGCTTCGTTGCGGTGGGCACACACCACGACGCCCTTCCCGGCGGCCAGGCCTGAGGCCTTCACCACGAGCGGCTCGGCGTGCCGACCGATGAAGGCGAGCGCGGGCTCGAGTGTCGTGAACGTTCGGCTGGACGCGGTCGGGATCTTGGCTCGCCGCATCAGCTCCTTTGCGAACGCCTTCGACGACTCGATCCGCGCGGCGGCGCGGTTGGGGCCGAACACGGGATGACCCTGGGCACGCAGGGCATCGGCCAGCCCGGCGGCGAGCGGAGCTTCCGGGCCGACGATGGTGAGGTCGATGCGGTGCTGCCGCACCGCCTCGACAACGTCCTCAACCTCCCCAACCTGTATTGTGAGATTGGTGCCGAGCTGCGCAGTGCCGGGGTTGCCGGAAGCGGCGAACAGGGTCGCGTCGGGGGTGTCGCGCTTCAGCGCCCAGCAAAGCGCGTGCTCGCGGCCGCCCGCGCCGACGACCAGAACTCTCACTTCTTCTTGAAGGCGTCCGAAAAGGCCTGCGCAGCCCGCTTGGCGGTGTCCACCACATCGTCGACGACCGCCTTCGCTTCCTTCATGTAGTGCTCACGCGCGTCGTCCAAGTCCTTGTCGATGGGCCGCTGCTCCGCCTCCGGCCCGCGGCGCGTGTACTCCCCGCGCAGCACGGTGTCGTAGTGGCCCCCTTCGATCCAGCGCTGCAGCTCGGCGGCACGGAGCGTGTTGAAGGGATGGGATTGTGGCAGTGTGTTCAGGATCTTGAACACGCGGTCGATCGCACCGCCCGAGTCCTCGTACTCCTTCGCCTGCTGGAGGAAGGCGTTCAGGTCCATCTGCTTGGTGTCGCCGCCCCCCGCCATCTTGAGAAACATCCGCATCGACGCCATGGCGTCCTGAGCTGCGAGGAGGCCGGCCCGGTCGGAGGAGAGCTCACTCTTGCGATACCACTCGAGCAGGGCCAGCTCGACGGGCGCGAGCACGATGCCAGCGAGGAAGGGGAGGAAGTTCATCCCGACGAAGACGATGAGCACGAGGATCGTGTGGTACAGGGCGTGTCCGCTCATCACGTGGCCCAGCTCGTGGCCGAGCAGCACGCGCATCTCGTCGTCGTCGAGCAGGTTGAGCGCACCCGAATTGATCACGATGAACGGGCGGTCCATCCCGTACGCACCGGCGTTGACGAACGGCGTTTGTGACACGAACAGCTCGGGACGCTCGGGCCAGTCGAGCGATGTGAGCACATCGCTATACAGGGCGTTCATGCGGGGGAACTGCGTGGGTCCGACCCGAACCGCGTTGGCCTGAAACAAGAGGCGGATTCCGCGCTCACCGAAGAAGCCGACGACCTTCTTCACGACCTGATCGAAGCCCGGCACCGAGCGGAGGGTCTGGAGCGCCGCGCGGTCCGCGGGGTGCTCCCACGCCACCGGGGCGATCTGGGTGAGGATCTTCCGCGGGCGCGCGGCTGGAAGCGTAGATTCCGTCATAACATGCTCCTGCAAAGTGTTACGGTACTACGACTGACGCCTTGTGGTGTTTCGTGGCGGCACGACCTGTCACCCCGCCACGGTGAGCGCCTGGTCGAGATCTCCCAGTAAGTCCTCTACATCTTCGATCCCCACCGACAGCCGGACCAGGCTGTCGGTGAGCCCCATGGCGCGGCGCATCTCGGGCGGTACGCTCGCATGCGTCATCGAGGCGGGATGCCCGATGAGGCTCTCGACGCCCCCCAACGATTCGGCGAGGACGAAGATCCGCGTCCGCTCCGCGAAGCGCCTGGCGCGCTCGACCGATCCGAGCTCGATCGAGATCATGCCGCCGAACCCCTTCATCTGGCGACACGCGAGGTCGTGCTGGGGGTGCGACGGCAAGCCGGGATAGTACACCCGCTCCACCTTGGGGTGCTTGGTGAGCCATTCGGCGATGCGGCGGCCGCTGGCGTCGTGCTGCCGCATGCGGAGCGCCAGGGTCTTGGCGCCCCGCAGCGCCAGCCAGCAATCGAACGGCCCGGGGACGGCGCCGGCCGAGTTTTGCAGGAAGCCGATCCGCTCGGCCAGGTCATCCTGGTTCACCACCAGCAGCCCGCCGACCATGTCGCTGTGGCCGTTCAGATACTTCGTGGTCGAATGGAGGACCACATCGGCGCCCAGCTCGAGCGGGCGCTGGAAGCACGGCGTCGCGAAGGTGTTGTCGACGACAAAGAGGGCGTTCGCGGCGCGCGCGGTCTCGCCGGCGGCCGCGAGATCGCACAGCTGCATCATCGGGTTGGTGGGCGTCTCCGCGTAGATCATCCGGGTCTTGGGCGTGACCGCGGCCGCGATGTTCGCAGGGTCGGTCGCGTCGACGAACGAGAAGGTAAGACCGAGCCGCGTCCAGACGTGCGTCATCTGGCGATGCGTGCCGCCGTAGACGTTCTCACCCGACACGACGTGGTCGCCCGCCGACAGGAGCTTCAGCACCGCGTCCAGGGCAGCGAGCCCCGAGGCGAACGCGAAGCCATGGCGCCCGCCCTCGAGCGCCGCCACGTTGCGCTCCAAGACTTCACGCGTCGGGTTCCGCGTGCGTGCGTACTCGTAGCCTTTGTGCCGACCCAGGCCGTCCTGGATGTAGGTCGAGGTTTGATAGATGGGCGTCATCACGGCGCCCGCGAGGGGGTCGGGGATGTGTCCGGCGTGCACCGCGCGAGTTCCAAAGCGCGCCTTGAGGTCGTCCGGGGTCACCTGAGTCATGGCGGGAACGTAAGGGCGCCTTCCGTGCCGAGCAAGCGACCTTTACGTTAAGCGCACATGCCCCAGCCGAACGCCGTCAGGTGCTTGGTGGTAGACGACGAGCCGCGACTCCGGCGCGTCCTCGTCCGGCTACTCGAGGGCGAAGGATTCACCTGCATGGAAGCGGGGTCCGGCACCGAGGCGCTCGAGCTGCTGCAGCAGGAGCGCGTGCCGCTCGTGATCTCCGACCTGCGGATGCCGCAGATGGACGGCGTGACGCTGCTGCGTGAGATCGTCGCGCGCTGGCCCGACACCGCCGTCATCGTCGTGACCGCCGTCGCCGAGGTCGAGAGCGCGGTCGCCTGCCTGCAGCTCGGGGCACTCGACTACGTCGCCAAGCCGTTCCACCTCGATGAAGTGCGCGCCCGGGTGATGCAGGCGCTCGACAAGCGGCGCCTCACGTTGGAGGTGGAAGACTACCGCCGCACGCTGGAGCGGCGCGTGCAGGAGCAGGCGCACCGGATCGAGGAGCTCTCGCTCGAGCGGCTGCAGGCGCTCGTGCACTTCCTCGAGGAAAAGGATCCCTACACCCGCGGCCACTCCGTGCGGGTCGCCGACTATTCGGCGCGCATCGGTCGGGCGATGGCCCTGCCGCAACCGGTGCTGGACAGCATCGCGCTCGGCGCCGAGCTGCACGACATCGGGAAAATCGGCGTGAGCGAGGCGGTCCTGCACAAACCCGGAAAGCTCAGCGACGCGGAGTACCGGCACATCATGGAGCACCCGGCCATCGGGGCACGCATCCTTGCACCGCTCATGCGCGAGGCCCCCGCGGCGCTCGCCATCGTCCGATCGCACCACGAGCGCCTCGACGGGAAGGGCTTTCCCGACGGCTTGAAGGGCGACGAGATCCCGCTCGAAGTGCGTGTGGTGACGGTCGCCGATTCGTTCGACGCGATGACGAGCGTCCGACCGTACCGGCCCGCGCTCTCGGTGGCGAAGGCGCTCCAGGAGCTCGAGGAAGGCAAGGGGCGCCAGTTCCACACTCCCGCCGTCGAGGCCTTCCTCGCCGCCTTCCCCGACCAGGCCACGCTCCCCGTCACCAATCCCGAGATCCGACCGCTGCACCTTCCCAGCCCGGTCCCTGAGGCGCTCCACCGCGCCGCTCCACCCCCGGATTAGATTGTGCGGATGACCGACACCTTGATGGTCGGGGTTTCGGGTATCCGTGGCATCGTCGGCAAGGACCTGACCGAGGACGTGGTCGCGCGCTATGCCGCCGCCTTCGGCCAGTGGGCGAAGGCGCACCAGCCCCTCGTCGTGGTGGGGCGTGACGCCCGACAATCGGGGCCGGCGTTCGAGCAGGCAGTGACCGGGGGGCTTGCCGCCGCGGGCTGCGCGGTGGTCACGCTGGGCGTCACCCCGACGCCCACGATCCAGCTCGCCGTCGAGTATCACCGGGCCGGCGGCGGTATCGCGATCACCGCGAGCCACAATCCGATCGAGTGGAACGCCCTGAAATTCATCGGGCCGGACGGGATCTTTCTGGACGGCGCGGACGGGAAGCGCGTGTTGGAGCTGGCAGGGGAGGACGGGGGAGCCCGGGGGAGGCTGGGGGAGGTTAAGACCGACGGAGGAGCGATCGAGCGGCACTTGGACGCCGTCCTGAAACTGCCAGCCGTGGATGTCGAGGGCATTCGCAAGCGGGGTTTCCACGTGGCCCTCGACGCGGTCCGTGGAGCGGGTGGCCCCGTCATGCGTACGCTGCTCGAACGCCTGGGCTGCCGCGTGACTGGGATCCACCTCGAGACGGACGGCCGGTTTCCCCACGCACCCGAGCCCGTCCCGGAGAATCTCGGCGAGCTGGCGGGCCTCGTGCGGCGATCCGGCGCGGACGTCGGTATCGCGGTCGACCCGGACGTGGATCGCCTGGCGATCGTGGACGAGACGGGCGCGCCGATCGGGGAAGACTACACGCTGGCGTTTGCCATAAGAGCAGTATTGGGCGGCAAGGGCGGCAAGGGCGGCAAAGGTGGCAAGCGCACTGTCGTGTGCAATCTTTCGACGAGTCTCGTCGTAGAGGACGCGGCTCGTGAGTCTGGCGCGGAGGTCGTCAGGACCCCCGTCGGCGAAGTGCACGTGGCGCGCGCGATCGTGCGGCTTGGGGCTGCCATCGGTGGAGAGGGGAACGGCGGGGTCATGTATCCCCCACTCCACGTGGGGCGCGACGCGCCGGTCGCTGCCGCACTGCTCCTGACGTTGCTGACCCGCGAGGGCGAGGGAGGGGGCCGGCGGGTGAGCCAGCTCGTGGCCGCTGCGCCGCGGTATGTCATCGTCAAGGCAAAGGTACCGCGCGGCCCGGCACTCGAGCGAGCGTATGCGGCGCTGCGGCGCCGGTTCGCGGACGCGGAAGCGGACACGCAGGACGGGTTGCGGCTCGCGTGGCGGGATCGGTGGCTCCACGTGCGGCCGTCGAACACCGAGCCGATCATCCGGCTCATCGCCGAAGCGCCGTCGGACGCGGCGGCGCGGGAACTCGTGGACGAGGGACGGCGTGTATGTGCGGCATCGTAGGCTACACCGGGCCGCGGCAGGCGGCCCCACTCCTGATCGACGGGCTGCGCCATCTCGAATACCGTGGCTATGATTCGGCCGGCCTGGCGCTGGTCGAGGACGGGCGGATCGAGGTGCACAAGACGCCAGGGAAGCTCGGCGTGCTCGAGAAGGAGCTCGGCAAGAAGCTGCCGCCCGGCCGTACGGGCATCGCGCACACGCGCTGGGCCACGCACGGCGCGCCCACCACGCTCAACGCGCATCCGCACACCGACTGCGGCGGCACCCTCGCGCTGATCCACAACGGCATCATCGAAAACGCCGGCGCGCTGCGCACGGCGCTGGGGAAGCGGGGTCACGTGTTCCGCTCCGAGACCGACACGGAGGTGCTGGCGCATCTGGTGGAGGAGCTCCTGTCGGCCGGAAGCCCACTGGTGGAGGCGGTCGCGGGGGCGTTGCATCAGGTGGAAGGGACCTACGGCATCGCGGTCGTGTCGAGCCGCGAGCCGGACACGATCGTGGCGGCGCGACACGGCTCGCCGCTCCTTGTCGCGATCGGAACGGGGGAGAACTTCGTGGCGTCGGACGCGTCGGCGGTGCTCGCCCACACACGCTCCGTGGTCTATCTGGATGACGGCGAAATCGCCGTCGTGCGCCCGCAGGACTACCGCATCCTGGACCTCGAGACGGTGGAGAAGGAGAAAGCCGTCACGCGGGTGGACTGGGACCTGGCCACTATCGAGCGCGGCGGCTACGCACATTTCATGCTCAAGGAAATCCTGGAGCAGCCCGAGAGCGTGCGAAACACACTGCGCGGGCGGCTCCTGGAAGAGGATGGCACCGCGCGCCTGGGCGGCCTCAACATCGACGACGAGCAGCTGCTCCAGGTGAATCGCATCGTCTTCACGGCGTGCGGGACATCCTGGCACTCCGCGTTGATCGGCGAATACATGATGGAGGAGCTGGCCCGGATCCCCTCAGAGGTCGAATACGCGTCCGAGTTCCGGTATCGGAATCCCATCGTGGACGATCGGACGCTCGTGGTGGGCATCTCGCAGTCGGGTGAGACGGCGGACACGCTGGCGGCCCTGCGTGAGGCGAAGCGGCGCGGGGCCCGGACGCTGGGACTCGTGAACGTGGTCGGGTCCACCATCGCGCGCGAGGTGGATGG
>QHUC01000220.1:0-3574 GCA_003221045.1 Gemmatimonadota bacterium
ACCTTGAACGTCGCCATCGCGTCGCACAGCCCGGGGGTAGTGCGCGCGGCCCGGCTGTACGCGGCCAATGCCGGCTCCGCCCAGGGGTCGTTGTCGTCGAGGGCGATGCGCAGCGCGGTGAACACGAAGTCTCGTGGCGGGACGCGCGCGCTCGTCGTGCCGGGTCCGGCAACCCATTGAAGGGTGCGAGTCTGCCAGGCGATCCGCGGGCGTGTCTCGGGAGGGCGATCGAACCCCATGCTCACGCACACCGAACGGCGCCCGCTGAGCTCGCGGAGCGAGGGATCCGTGCCGGCGCGCTTGGCAAGCTTGAGATCGCGCACCAGCCGGGTGCGGAGCGGCGCATCCTCGCGCCACGCGGCGAGTGGCAGGACGAGCAGGTCGGGCCGCAAGTTGCGGGCAAACCGCATGTACCACGCCGCGTATGAATCCGCACCGTCCGCGGTGAACAGGACGCCGGCGGTCGGGCAGGCCCGCAGCAGGTTCTCCCCCAGCTCCTCGAGCACCGCCGGCAACCGCAGGTCGGTGGGCAGCGGTCCCAGCGCTTGCTGGCCGTCCTCGACGCCACTGACCTCCCATGCGGCCCAGGAGCGCGCCGCCCACGTCCCCACGCGCAGTACCCGCGCGCTGTCGCCAACCGCGCTCTTGCCCAACGGCCCGGCGAGGGTCGCGGCGCGCGTGAGCGCGCCGTCGGCGGTGTCGAGCACCGCGCGCGCCCAGGCGCTGTCTTCGGGCGCCCGGTGCCCGGGGCCATGCGCCTCGGCGCCGAGCTCCAGGTACGCGCGGCCCATCAGGAGCCACAGCTCGGCATCCGTGGAGTCGCGCGCCGCCCGGTCACGGATCGCGGCTAACGAGTCCGGCGGCCCGCCCGGCACGGGCGCTTGGAGCAGCGCCGCGAGGAGCAGCGCGCTAGAGAGGAATGTTGCCATGCTTCTTCGACGGATTGCGGTCTCGCTTGGTGGCGAGCGTGCCCAGGGCGTCGATGAGCCGGGGCCTCGTGTCGCGCGGATCGATGATGTCGTCCACGTAACCGCGCGCCGCCGCCAGGTAGGGGTGCGCGAATTTCTCCCGGTACTCGATCTCGCGCGCCTCGGTGGCTTCATCCTTATAGAGGATCTCGACCGCACCCTTCGGGCCCATGACGGCGATCTCCGCCGTGGGCCAGGCGACGTTGTAGTCGCCACGGACGTGCTTCGAGTTCATGACGTCGTACGCTCCGCCGTACGCCTTGCGCACGATCACGGTGAGCTTCGGGACGGTGGCCTCGCAGTACGCGAACAGGAGCTTGGCGCCGTGCTTGATGATCCCGCCGTGCTCCTGGGCCACGCCGGGCAGGAACCCCGGCACGTCCTCGAAGGTGACGAGCGGGATGTTGAAGGCGTCGCAGAACCGGATGAACCGCGCCCCTTTGAGGGACGCATTGATGTCGAGCACGCCGGCGAGCACCGCGGGCTGATTCGCGATCACGCCCACCGGCCGCCCCGCCAGCCGGGCAAAGCCGACGAGCAGGTTCCCCGCAAAGTCCCGGTGGATCTCGAGAAACACGCCATCGTCCACGACTCTCCGGATCACATCATGCATGTCGTAGGGCTTGGTGGGGCTGTCGGGCACGACATCGAGGAGCTCCTCGTCGCGCCGATCCGACGGATCATTCGTCGGGCGCAGGGGCGGGTCGTCGAGGTTGTTGGATGGAATGAACGCGAGGAGCGCGCGGATGCCAGCGATGGACTCGAGCTCGGAGTCGTGGACGAAATGCGCCACGCCGGAAGTGGCGCCGTGCACGTCCGCGCCGCCGAGCGCCTCGAAGTCCACCTCCTCATGTGTCACGGTCTTCACCACGCTGGGCCCGGTCACGAACATGTACGAGATGCCGCGTACCATGAAGACGAAATCCGTAATGGCCGGACTGTAGACGGCGCCGCCGGCGCAGGGTCCCAGCACGGCGCTGATTTGGGGGACAACGCCCGACGCGAGCGTATTGCGCAGGAAGATGTCGGCATAGCCGCCGAGCGACACCACGCCTTCTTGGATGCGCGCGCCGCCCGAGTCATTCAAGCCGATGATCGGCGCGCCCGTCTTGAGCGCCAGGTCCATCACCTTGCAGATCTTCTCGGCGTGCGCCTCCGAGAGCGAGCCGCCAAAGACGGTGAAGTCCTGCGCGAAGACATACACCAGGCGGCCCTCGATCCGGCCGTACCCGGTCACGACGCCGTCGCCCAGATATTTCTGGTCGGCCAGGCCGAAGTCGGTCGAGCGGTGCGTCACGAACCGATCGAGCTCCACGAACGTCCCCGGGTCGAGCAGCACGTCGAGCCGCTCGCGCGCCGTCATCTTGCCCTTCTCGTGCTGCGCCGCGATCCGTTCGGCGCCGCCGCCGAGATCGGATTCGGCGCGTTTTTGCTGCAGGAGTTCGACCTTCTCGCGCATGCTCATGGAGCCAAAATCTAGACGCGCAGACGCACAGACGCACAGGGGAGAACAGCAACGAGGGAGCAGGTAGCCCTGCCCCCTCGACCCGGTTCACCGCTGTTGCGTCTGTGCGTCTAGCCTGGCGTGTCCTGCTTCGCTGCTTCCTGAGTACCGTCGTCTTTGGGCCAGCCGGTGGCCGCCAGTACGATCCGATGGTGAATGGGGTCGACCTCGAGGACTTTCATCTCGATGGCCTGCCCCTCCTTCACCGCGTCCGCGGGATTTTGGATATCCGGAATCCCGAGCTGCGACATCGGGACGAAGCCTTCGATGTCGTGCCCCAGATCCACCACGACGCCCTTGTCCATCAGCCGCAATACGCGACCCCTGAGCTCGGTGCCCACCGGGTACGTCTCGCCGATCCGGAGCCACGGGTCCTCCTGCGGACGAACGCGCCGAACGACGTGAGGTTCCGTACCTTCCCCTTGATGCGCATACCGACCGGATATTTCTGGGGCAGCGCCATCCAGGGATCCTCTTCCGTCTGCTTCATGCCCAGCGAGACTTTTTCCTCCGTCTCGTCGACCTTCAGCACGACGGCTTCGATCGTCTCGCCGATCGAGACGATCTTCGAGGGATGTCGCACGTTGCGCGTCCAGCTCATCTCGGAAATGTGGACGAGGCCCTCGATGCCCGGCTCGAGCTCGACGAAGGCGCCGTAGTTGGTGATCGACACCACCTTGCCCTGCACGCGCGTGCCCACCGGATACTTCGCAGCCACGTTCTTCCATGGATATGGCTGGAGCTGCTTCAAGCCGAGGCTGATGCGCTCGCGCTCCCAGTCGATGTCGAGGACCTTCACTTCGACTTCCTGACCGATGTGGACCATCTCGGACGGATGCGACACCCGGCCGTAGCTCATGTCGGTGATGTGGAGGAGCCCGTCGACGCCGCCGAGGTCGATGAACGCCCCGAAGTCGGTAATGTTCTTGACGATCCCTTTCCGCACCTGGCCGACCTGCAGCTCCTTCATCAAGACGTCGCGCTTGGTCTTGCGCTCGGCCTCGAGCAGGACGCGGCGACTCACCACGATGTTGCGGCGCCGCTTGTTCAGCTTGATGATCTTGAACTCAAAGCTCTGGCCGAGCAGCTCGTCGATGTTGGG
>QHUC01000220.1:3700-6055 GCA_003221045.1 Gemmatimonadota bacterium
GTGGGGATCCTTGAACTCGTCGATCGGCACCGCACCCTCGGACTTGAAGCCGACGTCGAGAATGACGGCGGCGTCCGTCACGCGCAGCACCTTGGACTTGACGATCTCGCCCTCTTCGATGTTGGAGAGGGTGCCCTCGTACAGCTCCGTCATCTTCGCGATTTCGTCCGACGAATACTCTTCGTGCAGATCCGAACGAACGCGAAGGTGGGAATGGGTGGGGGCAGGGGTCTCGGACTTCGACTCCGGAAGGTCTTCGGTATCTACCAGCATTCAGTACACCGGTTCGGTTGCGGGTTTGGACCGTGCCCGAAGGAACGAACGACACCTCGGGGCCTGGAATACAAGACGCCAAACCTAGCCGGGGAGCTTCTCACGCGCCAGCGCCAGGACCTGCCGCACCTGCTCTTCCAGGTCGATCTGAGTTGTATCCAGGAGGAGCGCGTCGGCGGCTGGCTTCATTGGGGCCACCGGCCGGGTGGCGTCGGCGTGGTCGCGGGCAGCCAGCGTCTCGGCTTCGCGGCGCAGTTGGTCCGGATCGATTCGCCCGCCGCGCTGGGCCAGGCGGCGCCGGGCCCGCTCCGCGGGACTGGCCGTCAGGAATACTTTGACCGGAGCGTCCGGAAAGACCACGGTCCCGATGTCGCGACCATCGACGACCACGCCGCGGGGGTGTCCGAGCACCGCTTCGCGCTGCTGCACGTTCACCCAGTGCCGCACCTCCCGGATCGCCGCAATCTCAGAAACGCGCCGCGTGACCCGGTCGGACCGGATCGGCTCCTCGACGTCCACCCCGGCCACCTCGGGCCGAAATACGTCCCTGACGAGCACCAGCCGCACGGGCAGTTCTTCCGCGAGCGCGACGATCTGCTGAACCGGCCACGTGGCCCCGCTCCCCGGGACTGCCAGGGACTCCTTTAGCGCTCCCGGCTCCCCGAGATTGTCGAGCACCGCAAGCGTCACTGCTCTGTAGAGCGCGCCGGAGTCGAGGTGCGCCCAGCCGAGGCGGTGAGCCACGAGCGCCGCCGTGGAGCTCTTTCCGGAGGCGGCCGGGCCATCGATCGCGATCACGCGCGGTCTCACCGCCTCACTTCCTCCCCCTCCCCCTCCCCTTGCCTCCTGCCCCAATGCGCCGCAAGTCGGCGAAAAAGGCCGGGTAGCTGATGGCGACGGAGGCTCGTTCGGAGAGCCGGACATCCGCTCCCGGGGTCGTGCCGAGCACAGCGAACGCCATCGCGAGGCGATGATCGCGGGCCGTGTCGACCCGGCCGCGGGCAGGTCGCGTGGTGCCGTGTACGAAGAGGTCGTTCCCGCGCACCTGCGCGTTTGCCCCCGTCGCCCGCAGGTTGGCGGCGATGAGCTCCAGCCGGTTGCTCTCCTTCACTCGCAGCTCGCCCACCTCCCGGAACACGGTCTCGCCCGCGGCGCGGCTGGCCAGCACGGCGAGGACCGGCACTTCGTCCACGAGGGTCGGGATCTCCGCGGCAGTCACCTCGGTACCGCGCAACGCGGCCGGGTGGGCGACGAGATCCGCCACGGGTTCGCCGCCCTGATCTCGCAGGTTCAGCCGTTCGACGTGCGCTCCCATCCGCCCGAGTGCCACCAGAAAACCCGTCCGGGTCGGGTTCACGCCAACGTTCTCGATGACGAGCTCTCCTTGTTCGGCCAACACGGCCGCGGCGACAAGGAACGCCGCAGACGACGCATCTCCCGGGACGGACAGACGGAACGACCGCAGGACCGCAGGAGGGTCCGGTTCGTAGACGATGGCGCCGTCGCGCTCGTGCAGCCCCAGCCCGAGGTGCACCAGCAGCCGCTCGGTGTGATCCCGGGAGCGGTACGGCTCGCGGATCGTGACGTTCACCCTCCCGGTGAGCCCGGCGAACAGCAGGGCACTCTTTATTTGGGCGCTCGCCACGGGCGTCGTATACGTGAGCCCCCGCAGCCGCCCGCCGCGAATGGTGAGCGGCAACGAATCGCCACCTCCCCGCTCGCCTATCTCCGCCCCCATGGCCCGTAACGGCTCGGTCACTCGTCGCATCGGGCGGCGACGCAGCGACGCGTCTCCGCTGAGCGTCGCCGCGAACCGGTGGCCGGCGAGGATGCCGAGCATCAGGCGCGCGGTCGTGCCCGAGTTGCCGCAATGCAGGATCGACGCCGGTCGGGTGAGCGATCTCCCTCGCACCGTGACCGATACCCCGTCCCGCACCTGCGAGACATCGCTGCCCAGCTGCCGGAGCACCCGCGCCGTGCTCTTCACGTCATCGCCGGTGAGCAGTCCCTCGAGCTCGCTCCTGCCGCGCGCGAGCCCGGCGAGCATGAGCACTCGATGGGAGATGCTCTTGTCGCCCGGTG
>QHUC01000017.1 GCA_003221045.1 Gemmatimonadota bacterium
TTACTCTCATTTACCGCGGAAGCGCGGCGCCCGCTTTTCCAGGAAGGCGGTGAGCCCCTCCTTCATGTCCTCCGTGGCGGCGAGCAGCCCGAAGTGGTTGGCCTCGAGCAGCAGTCCCTCGTCCAACGTCATCTCGGGTCCTTGATCCACGGCCTCTAGGGCGAGCCGGACCGCGAGCGGCCCCATGGACAGGATGCCCCGGAGCGTCTGCTCCGCCGACGCGAGGAGCTCCCCGGGCGGCACGACCCTCGTGACCAGGCCGATCCGGTGGGCTTCCCGGGCGTCGATCAGTTCCCCGGTGAGGATCAGGTGGAGCGCGTTCCCCTTGCCCACGAGCCGAGGCAGACGCTGCGTGCCGCCGTACCCCGGGGCGATGCCGAGCTTGACCTCGGGCTGGCCGAACTTGGCGGTCTCGCTCGCGATGCGCACGTGACACGCCATCGCCAGCTCGCACCCGCCACCCAGGGCGTAGCCGTTCACGGCGGCGACCACGGGCTTGCCGCACGTCTCGAAGCGCCGCAGCATGGCCTGGCCACGGAGCGCGCGGGCCTTGCCGTCGAATGGGCCCTGCTTCGCCAGGTCCCCGATATCGGCGCCCGCGACGAACGCCTTCTGGCCCGCGCCCGTGAGGAGGGCACCCTTGATCTCGTCTTCGGTGGCTACCCGCTCGGCGGCATCGGCGAGCTCGTTCACCACCTGATCGTTGAGGGCGTTCAGTTTGTCGGGGCGGTTGACGGTAATGAAGGCGATGGACTCGCGGACGTCGAACAGCAGGGTTTCGTAGCTCATGGTGAGAATGGTACTACGCGAATGCGGAGTGCGGAATGCGGAGTGTGGAGTTGCCGTGAAGGCTCGTGTCGCGACTCGACCTCTCACTGCCATTCCGCATTCCGCAATCCGCACTCCGCATTAGGTTCAGGGCCATGAGTGTACAGGCGATTGCCTGGAGCCCCTCCGGCGCCGTCCACATCATCGATCAGCGCGCGCTCCCGGAAGCTCAGATCGAGCGTGATCTCGAGAGTGGGGAGGCGGTGGCGGATGCGATCCGCACGTTGCAGGTGCGCGGCGCCCCGCTTATCGGCATTGCGGCGGCGATGGGCCTCGTGGCAGGGACGCGAGAATTGCGAGGTGCCCCGCGCGACGCATTCCTCGCCCGGATCGACCAGGTGGCGCGGCTCCTCGGCGCCACGCGGCCCACGGCCGTCAACCTGCGATGGGCCCTGGCCCGCATGGTGAGGGCCGCCGCACAAACACCGGAGACCTGGGGAGCGAGCGCGATCTGGGAGCGGCTGCAGGCGGAGGCCACGGCGATCTGGGAGGAGGATCGGGCCATGTGCCGGCGGATCGGCGAAGCCGGGTTGCCGCTCGTCCCGACCGGCACGAAGGTGCTGACCCACTGTAATGCCGGCGCGCTGGCGACGGGCGGGATCGGGACCGCGCTCGCCCCCATCTATCTCGCCCACGACGCGGGGCGGCAAGTTGACGTGTTCGTCGACGAGACGCGGCCCGTGCTGCAGGGCGCCCGGCTGACCGCCTGGGAGCTTTGGCGCGCGGGGATCCCGTGTACGGTGATCGCGGACGGCGCGGCGGGTTCGCTCATGCGGCAGGCGCGGGTAGACCTCGTGATCGTCGGCGCCGACCGCATCGCGGCGAACGGAGATTTCGCGAACAAGATCGGCACCTACTCGCTCGCCGTGCTGGCCCGGCATCACGGTGTGCCGTTCTACTGCGCGGCGCCGTCTTCGACCATCGATGCGGCGCTCGCGGACGGCGACGGCATCCCGATCGAGGAGCGCGGACCGGACGAGTTGAAGACGTTCGCGGGGCGGGCCGTCGCGCCGCCCGCGGTCACGGCGCTCAACCCGGCGTTCGACATCACGCCGGCGCGCTACGTCACCGGCTTCCTGACCGACCGAGGCCTGGAGCACCCGCCGTTCACGGACGGCGTACGCCCGTGAGCGCGGTGCTCGCGATCGACGAGGGGACGACCGGCGTCACCAGTTTGGTCGTCGGGGCGGATGGGCGCCTCCTCGGTCGCGGCTACCGCGAGGTCACGCAGCATTTCCCGCGTCCGGGGGAGGTGGAGCACGATCCAGAGGAGATTTTCCTGTGGCAGGATCGACGCACGGCGCCGCGTTGCGCCCAGCTCGTCAAGCGGCGCAAGGCCGCCCTCATCCGCTCGCGGACGGGCCTCGTCCCCGACCCGTATTTCTCGGCGACCAAGATCGAATGGCTGCTCGAGCACGTCCCAGGCCTCGAGCGACGGGTGGCCTCCGGAGAAGCGGTGTTCGGGACGGTGGACGCCTGGCTGGTGTTCCGGCTGACCAACGGCAAGGTCTTCGCGACCGATCACACCAACGCGTCGCGCACCATGCTCTACAACATCAGGACGCGCGCCTGGGACCCGGACCTGCTGCGGCTCTTCGGCGTTCACCCCGACGCGCTGCCCGAGGTGCGAACGTCGAGCGGGGCGTTCGGCGTTTCCGAGGCGAAGCACCTGGGGTCCGAGATGCCTGTCGCCGGCGTCGCGGGCGACCAGCAAGCGGCGTTGTTCGGACAGGGATGCGTAGAGCCTGGCCAGGCGAAAAACACGTACGGCACGGGCGCGTTCCTCCTCCTCAATACCGGCAGGCGGCGCCCCGAATCGAAGCATGGACTCCTTGCGACCGTTGCCTGCGGCCCGCGCGGCGAGCCGGTCTACGCTCTCGAGGGCAGCGTGTTCATCGCCGGGGCATCGGTGCAATGGCTGCGCGATGGGCTCGAGGTGATCCATCAGGCGGCGGAAACTGAGGCGCTGGCCCGCGGCGTCCCGGATACGGGCGGTGTGTACTTCGTTCCGGCGTTCGTCGGGCTCGGCGCGCCGCACTGGCAGCCCAATGCCCGCGGCACGATCGTGGGGCTGACGCGCGGCACCAGCCGCGCCCAGCTCGCCCGCGCGGCGCTCGAGGCGATGGCTTACAGCACCAAGGACGTGCTCGACGCCATGACCGCCGATGCCCAGCTCACCCTGCACGCACTGCAGGTGGACGGCGGCGCGGCCGCGAACGACTTTCTGATGCAGTTTCAAGCGGACCTGCTCGGCGTTCCGGTCGCCCGCCCCGACGTGCTCGAAACCACGGCGCTCGGCGCCGCCGCGCTCGCCGGGCTCGCGCTCGGCGTCTGGAAAGCGCCGCGCGATTTCCTCGCCGGCCGGCGGTTCACGCAGTTCCGGCCGGGCCCGAACCGGCGCGCCATTCAGGCGCGGCAGGCGGAGTGGCACCACGCCATCGCCACGGCGCTCTACTGGGCGACGCCGGAGCGTCGGCGGCGCCGATGAAGGGCCCACTGGTCGCCGTCGTCGGCGGCTCCGCCTGCACCGCCCAGGAGGCCGAGTGGGCCACGGCCGTCGGCCGCCTCATCGCCGAGCGCGGCGCCGTGTTGCTCTGCGGCGGGCTCGGCGGCGTGATGGAGGCCGCGGCGCGCGGCGCCAAAGCAGCGGGCGGCCTCACGATCGGCATTCTCCCCGGCGACGATCCGGCCGACGCGAACGCGAGCATCGACGTCGCCCTTGCGACCGGAATGGGCGAGATGCGCAACGCGCTGATCGTGCGGGCGGCGCAGGCCCTGATCGCGATCGGCGGCGGGTGGGGGACGCTCTCGGAAATCGCGCTCGCCCGTCGCAGCAACACGCCGGTCGTGGGTCTTCACGATGCCTTCACGTCGGCCCTGGAGATTCATCGCGAGGCGGGGCCTGAGGCTGCCGTACGGTGGGCGCTGGAGCAGGCAGGCCGGCACGAGGTATAATGGGGGCATGAACGCGGGAACGAAGTTCGCCATCGGGGCCGGGTTGATCGTCGCGTCGGTCGGCTATCTCATGGCCTCTGGCGTGAAGGAAACCGGCCAGTACTTCCTCACGCCCACCGAGCTCACCCAGAAGGTCGCGCTGGATCCGTCCTTTTATAACGTCGGCATGCGAGTCGGGGCTCACGTGGTCCGGGGCACCGTCTCGAAGGATGTGGCCACACAGACGCTTCGCTTCGAGGTGTCGGACGGGAGCGCGCGCTATCCGGTGGTGTTCCATGGACTCCCCCCGGACACCTTCACGGACAGCGTCGAAGTCGTGGTCGAGGGGCGGCTCCAGAAGGACGGCGTCATCCACGCGACCAACGTCTTGGCGAAGTGCGGGTCCCGCTACGAGTCGGTCCCCAAGGCCTAAATGACGGTTCTCGGGACGATCGGCCTCTGGCTCGCCTTCCTTCTGGGGGTTTGGGGCGCGCTCGCCGGGATCGTGGGCGGGCTCGCCGAGCGGCCGGATCTCGCGCGCAGCGCCCGGCACGCCGTATTCGCGATGTGCGGGGCGCTGCTCATCGCGGTGTTCTCACTCGAGTGGGCGCTGTTCCATCACGACTTCAACGTCGAGTACGTCGCCGCCTACACCAGCCGCAACCTGCCGATCTTCTACACGTGGTCCGCCCTGTACGCCGGCCAGAAGGGAAGCCTGCTCTTCTGGGCCACGGTGCTCTCGGTGTTCGGATCGCTCGCCCTGGCACTCACGCCACGCCACAACCGCGCGTTACTTCCGTACGTGGCCGGTGTGGTCTCCGCCGTCGCCGCGTTCTTCATTTCGGTGATGCTGTTCGGCCACGCGAGCCCGTTCGAGCGGCTCGCCTACACGCCCCTCGACGGGAACGGGCTCAACCCGCAGCTCCAGAATCCGGGGATGGTGTTTCACCCGCCGATGCTCTACCTCGGCTACATCTCGATCACCATTCCGTACGCCTTCGCGATGGCGGCGCTGCTCTCGAAGAAGCTCGACGTCGACTGGCTCGTGGCCATCCGGAAATGGACGCTGCTCTCGTGGCTGTTCCTCTCGATCGGGATCTGCCTGGGCATGTGGTGGGCGTACGTCGAGCTCGGGTGGGGCGGCTACTGGGCGTGGGACCCCGTCGAGAACGCGTCGCTCCTGCCCTGGCTCACGATGACCGCGTTTCTCCACTCCGTGATGATCCAGGAAAAGCGCGGGATGCTCAAGAAATGGAACCTGGCGCTGATCATCGGCTCGTGGTTGCTGTCGATTTTTGGGACGTTCATTACCCGCTCCGGTGTGATCTCGAGCGTACACTCATTCACCCAGTCGAACGTTGGCTACTTCTTCCTCGGATTCCTCATCGTCGCCGGGATCGTGAGCTTTGCATTGTACGCGAACCGGCTGCCGCTCCTCGAGGCCGAGGCGCGCCTCGAGTCAATGATCAGTCGTGAGGCGAGCTTCCTGTTCAACAACCTGCTGCTCATCGGTATCGCATTCTCGGTACTCTGGGGAACGGGCCGCTCATCGCGTGGCGTCGGGCGTCCGTGCCGAACCTGAAGCGTCAGTTCGCGGTTCCGTTGACCGTCGGCGGATTCGCGACGCTGATCGTCCTCGTGGCGGGCATGCGCGACTTCTATGCACTGGTCGCCATCGCCCTGGGGGCGTTCGTGCTTGGCACGGTGGTCCAGGAATTCGCCCGGGGCGCCCGCGCCCGGCACCGTCAGTATGGGGAGAGCTACGTGCTGTCATTGGGCCGGCTGCTGGCGCGCAATCGGCGGCGCTACGGCGGCTACATCGTGCATACGGGGATCGTCATCCTCTTCGTCGCCTTTGCCGGCATGGCGTTCAAGACCGAGACCGAGGCGACGCTCCGGCCTGGGGAGTCGGTCTCGCTCCGCAGCCCGTACGGCTACACGTACACGTTCACAAGCTTGGGCCTCTCGCAATACGATGCGTTGAATCGGCAGGTGACCGCCGCCGCGGTCGAGGTGCGGCGCGACGGCAAGACGATCGGATTATTGAACCCCGAGAAGCGCCAGCATGTGGACGGGTTGGGCCGGCCTACGTTCCAGCCTTCGACGGAACCGAGCATCATGAGCCTGCTGCGGGAGGACCTGTACGTAGTCCTTGGCGGCGTGGTGAACGGCACCGAGCAAGCGGTCTTCCGGTTCACCATCAACCCCCTCGTCTGGTGGGTGTGGTATGGCGGGCTCATCGTGGCGCTCGGGGGGCTGATCGTCATGTGGCCGGGCGGCGGCTCGCCCGCGGTCAAGCGGGCGCAGGCCGGCTACGCGGTGCGGCTGGTGGGTGAGAAATGAAGGCGGTACGGCGGTATGCCGGTACGACGGTGGGCTCTCGGCGGGAGTTTCTCGCGTCGGTCGTCGCCGGATTGGTCACCACCCTACCGCCCTACCGCGCTACCGCCCAGGATTCGCTTCCGGGCACCGGTCCCTCCGGGCGCCTCTGGGATCCGTCTCGAGCGGGCAGGCCCCTCCCCCCGGTCACGGCTGCCGACAACGACGCCGCGATCCAGGCGATCGAGAAGCAGATCCATTGCACCTGCGGTTGCAACCTCGACGTCTATACATGCCGCACTACCGACTTCACCTGCACCGTCAGTCCGGCAATGCACCGGCGTGTGGTCGAGCTGGCGGAGCAGGGGAGGACCGGCCCACAGATTCTCGATCAGTTCGTGCGCGAACGCGGGGTGGCCATCCTCATGGCCCCCCCCAAGCGCGGGTTCAACTGGCTGGGCTACTTCGTACCCTCGGCTTTCATTCTCATCGCCGGCGCGGTGCTGACGCTCGTCCTGCGCCGCTGGGCACGGGCCGCGCCCACTGCGAGCCCGTCGGGCCCGCCCTCCGCCCCGGCCGGGACGCCGGATGAGCTCGAGCGTCTGCGGCACGAGCTCGATCGCCTGTCCGTCTGACTCCGTTGCTCGAGCTGATCGCCGGCATCCTGCTCGTGGCGGGCGCGGTGTACTTCGTGCTCCGTCCGATCCTTCGTCCCGAGCTCGCGGCAAACGACACCGGCGACGCGGCAGGCGCGAACGAGGGCGAGGATCCCGACGACGATTTCTCGCCGCGGGCGGTAGCGCTCCGAGCCCTGAAGGAGATCGAGTTCGACCGGGCGACGGGCAAGCTCTCGGACGCGGACTACGATGCGTTGAAGGGCAAGTACACGTCCGAGGCGCTGGCCGCTCTGCGCGCCGAATCGGGGGAGCGGGGAGCGGGGAGCGGTTCCACCGTGGAGCGTACCGCTCCCCGCTCCCCGCTCCCCCTTTCAACCTGCCCCGCCCACGGTCCTCGTCCGGAGCCCGGCGCCCAGTTCTGCTCCGAGTGTGGCCGGCGCCTCGGCGCCGCGCCGGGCTACTGCGCCCGCTGCGGAACGTCGCTCGAGCGCGAGGCTCGCTACTGCCACTCGTGCGGAGCCCGGGTTGCCGCTTGAGATGGAGAACCCGCCCTTAACATCCCCAGTGCCGCGCCGTCTGTACCGCTCGGAGTGCGAGATGACGTTCCGAACTTCGAGAGGAGACGCTTACTCATGCGGCACACCATCGAGCTCACATTCGCGGCGTCCCTGGTCGGACTCGCGGCCGTCGCCTGCAGCAATGAGGGGACGGCGCCGGCCACGGATCAGGCCCAGGTCCTCGCGGCCGAGTCGGACCAGCTCGGCGCCATGGTGGACACCGATTTCGGCGCGGCCGGCGCGGCGGCAACCAGTGCGTCGACCGAGCCGGCGGGATCCGGTCTCTCGGCTGCCCTCACGACCTCAGGTGCCGACACGGCACCGACTTTCTGGGGGCGTCTCCGGGTCGTGCCCGGCGGTCCGCGACCGATCTATCATCGTGACGTGACGATTCAGGGTGATACCGCCCGCGTGGAGCACGACATCACGTTCAACGGCATCTTCCTCGTGGACACGAGTGCAGATGGCGTGTTCGATCCGACCTCCAAGCCCCTCGCCGATCGGATGACCCAGCACGCGGTGCTGGTGCGCGACGCGTCGCGGCCGCACGCGTGGCGGGTGGTCGAGCTGTCCCCGCAAGATTGGACGGTGGTGGATCCGAGCCGGCAGACCGTCACGGTCACGGACGTGAAGGTCTACCGGAATGACACGCTACTCGTCGAAGTCACGGATCCCACGGCGCTGCTCGACGTGACGAATCGCATCCCGCGGTTCCACCTGGGCGATACGGTGAAGGTCGTAGCCGCGGTGACCAACACGACCGGTTCGGGATTTACACCTGGGAGCTTCGTGTTCCTCCACGTGCGTCACGCGAGTGTGCTGAACACGACCTGGCGTCGAGTGCCGATGGTCGACAACGGTGATGGCACCTATCAGCGCACCTGGATTGCACGCCAGACCGGCATCGATCGGTTCGTGGTCGACGCGCTCGATTCGGCGACGCTGTTGCTCGGGACCGCGGACAACTATCGGACCAACGAGGTGGGGATACCCTACCGGATCGAGTAGCGCGCCCAAGCGCGGCGCGACGACGGAGAAGCGGGAGCGTGACGGCCCATCACGTCTCCCGCTTTGCGTTTCGGGCTTGGCGCACGTAGTCCACCACGGCCCCCGCCTCCTGCTCGATGCGGTCGTACAGGCCGCGGGCGCCCGAGCCGTCGCCCGCGCGCGCCGCGCGCTCGGCGTCGCTCAGGAGACTCGCGAGCGCCCGGGCGCCGATGCTGCCGGCCGCCGACTTGAAGGCATGGGCCGCCGCGGCGATGCCGGCCGCCTCGTCCCGCGCCACCGCCGCGCCGAGCACGGCCAGTCGTTCCGGCGCGGTCTCGAGGAACGTATCGAGAATCGAGTCGACGGCCTCCTCCGCCCCGGCCTCCCGCATCGTACGGCGAAAGTGCTCCAGGTCGACCGGCCTATCCGGGGCTGGTGCCGGCACCGCGAGCGCCTCGGGCGTCACGGGCGCGGACACGGCGGGCTCCGCCCATCCCTCGACGAGGCCGAACAGCTCGTGACTCCGGAACGGCTTCGTGAGGTATCCGGTCATCCCGTGGGACAGACAGCGCTCTCGCTCGCCGGACAACGCGTGCGCCGTAAGCGCGATGATCGGCAGCCCGGCGCGATCGGGCAGGGCGCGGATCGCCTCGGTCGCCGCGAATCCGTCCATCTCAGGCATCTGGATGTCCATGAGCACCACGTCGTACGCGGTGGCCCGCACGGCGGCGACTGCGGCCCCGCCGTTGGCCACCACGTCGACCTCGTGGCCCCGTTTGCGGAGCATCGTGGCGGCGACCTGCTGGTTCACCGGGTTGTCCTCCGCCAGCAGGATATGCATGCGCCGGCGTGCTTCCGCGATGGTGTGTCGAGTGATGATCCGCTCGTCCGCGCCGCCAGCCGCGCTCCCGGCTAACAGGGCGCTCAGGGCCTCGAGCAGGTCCGCCCGGGCGATCGGCTTGGTCAGGTAGCCGTTGATCCCGACCTCGCGGCAGCGCTGCGCATCGCCGCGCTGCCCGGCCGACGTGAGCATGAGCAGGCGCGTACCTGCGAGCGCCGGCGTCGCGCGGATCTCGGTCGCGAGCGAGAACCCGTCCTGCTCAGGCATCTGCGCGTCGATGATCGCGAGCTCGAGCGGCGTGCCGCTCCGATGCGCTTCGTGCAGCGCGGCGAGGCCGGGGGCCGCCGACGTCGCCTCCCGCACTGCCATGCCCGCGCCCGCGAGGATGTCGCGCAGGATGCGGCGGTTCGTCTCGTTGTCGTCCACGATCAGCACGCGACGACTCCCGAGCGATACACCAGTGGTGGCCGCGCGCGCGGACGGCGCTTCCACCGGGAACGCCAAGGCGAAGGCGAAGGTGCTCCCCTTGCCGACCTCGCTTTCGACGCTCAGCTCCCCGCCCATCAGCGTCACGAGCTTTCGCGCGATAGCGAGTCCCAGGCCCGTCCCGCCAAATCGCCGAGTCATCGAAGCGTCCGCCTGGGTGAACTCCTGGAAGATCGAGGCGAGCTGCTCCCGAGAGATGCCGATTCCCGTGTCGCGCACGGCGAATTCAACGCGCACGGCGTTGTCGTCGGCCGGCGTCGCCACGGCGCGGACCACGACTTCGCCTTCGTCGGTGAACTTGATCGCGTTCCCGATGAGGTTGGTGAGCACCTGGCGCACGCGGGTCGGATCCCCGCGCACCAGCGCCGGGAAGTCCATCCCGATGTCGGTGATCAGCTCGAGGTGCTTCTCGCGGGCCCGGACGGCGAGCAGGCCGACGGTCGAATGGAGCAGCTTCTGGAGATCGAATGGGATCGCTTCGAGCTCCAGGTGCTCGGCCTCGATCTTCGAAAAGTCGAGCACGTCGTTGAGAATGGTGAGCAGGGCCTCCGCGGAGGAGCGCACCAGCTCGAGCGCCCGCCGCTGGTCGGTGCTGAGCTCGGTATCGAGTAACAGCTCCACGAATCCCACCACGGCGTTCATCGGGGTGCGGATTTCGTGGCTCATGTTGGCGAGGAACGATGAGCGGGCCCTGGCGAGGCGCTCGGCCGTATCACGCGCCTCGCGCATGACCTGTTCGGCGCGCCGCCGCTCGCTGATGTCCTCGTACTGCACGAACAGATCTCCCGATACGCCGCCCTCGACCGCGGCAGCCGACACGCGCACCGGGACGAGGCGACCGTCGCGCCGCCTCCGATCCACTTCGGCGACGGCCCGTCCGCTCTCTTGCGCGCGCCGATTGAGCTCTCGCGCCACGGAGCGGTCCCCCTCGGGCACGATGAGATCGTCCAGGTCCCGGCCCACGGCCTGATCGCTCGAATACCCGAACAGGTCCTGGAAGCGCGGGTTCACGCGCTGCACGCGATTATCCCGGTCCACCACCACAATCCCCAACGGGGCACTGTCGATGAGCGCATCGAGATGGCGCCGCTCCCGTTGCGCCTCCTCCTCTCGCAGGGCCACGAGCGCCGAGGAGTGGTGATGGTCGCTCAAGATTCGGTGCGCCCGGCGGTTGAGGACCAGCATGAACCCACCGAAGATCACGATCAGCGACACGGCGACCAGCTGCACGCGCTCGTGGCCACTCACGAGAATGCCGGCGAGCAAGGGTCCGAGAGTCGTGACGAGGAACCCGCGAAACGTCACCGGGTCGGCGTCGAGCGTATTGGCGGCGCCAGACACCAGGCCGCTCACGACCACCAGAATCATGGCCATGTACTGCGGCGGGACTTCCGGAATGATCGCACCCGCGCCCACGCCCCACGCGAGTCCCAGCGCGGTCACGGCCAAGCGGACCGCCCCGAGCGTCGTTCGGGAGTCTGCCTTGGTGGTGCGAAGGTGGCGGGTGGTGGCGGCGCGCACTCCGACGCCGACCAGGATGGTGGCGACCCAGGCGAGCAGCAGCGCGGTCGAGGTCCGTCCCCAGAGGAGAACCGCGATCACGCCGATCATGATAACGTGCGCGAGCTGCGCCATCGGCTCGCCGGCCATGACGCGGTCGGTGAGAGCCCTCTCGACCTGTGCCTCGATCGGACCGTGGGAGGTTGCGGTGGCCCGGCTTGCGGTCATGGCGCCCCGAGCGAGTCCCGATCGACGAGGCGCACCCGCACCGGAACTGACGTCGTGACCCGGTTGCCCCGGAGATGCGACGCGACCACGAGCAGCGCGTAGCGTCCGATGGTGACGGGATCGGGCATCACGTCGGCGACGAGCGCGCTCCCCCGAACGATGGCAGCGCGGGCTTCGGGAATCGCTCCGAATCCCACGACGAACACACCCGATTTTCCCGACGCCTGGATGGCGTCGAGGGCGCCCAGGGCCAGCTCGTCGTTCGTGCCGATGACGGCGTCCACGCGCTGATCGGCCGCCAGCAGCGAGGCGGTCCGGCGGCTCGCCGCGTCGCGCGCGGCCGGCTCGACCGCCGGGTTCGCCACGATGCGTATGTTGGGGAAGGGAGCGAGGGCGAGGCGGATGCCCGCCACGCGATCACGGTCGCTCGGGACACCGGGCTGGTCGAGGATCGCGATGCTGCCTCCGCCGTTCAGGCGCTGCGCGACGTACCAGCCGGCCAGCTCGCCCCCCATCCGGTCGTCGCTGCCGATGTGAGACACGACGCTCCCTTGGTCGCTGGCGGTCACCATCGTGAAGACCGGGATTCCAGTTCGGTTCGCCCGCGCGATGGCTCCGCTGAGGGCGACCGTATCGACGGGATCGATCAAGATCGCCGCGACGCGCTGCGCCGCGAAGCTGTCCACCTGTGCAGCTTGGCGCGCGCCGTCACCCCCGGCCGTGACGACGCGCACATCGAGCTGCAGGCTGTCCGCGACGGGGGCCATGCCGCGGCGCAGGTCCGCCGTGAGCGCGCCGGTATCGGTCGGGAGGGCGACGCCGATCCGGGGGCGGCCGTGTCGGTCGGCGCCGCACGCCGTGACCGCGGCGGCCAGCAAAACGTGGACCGGTGCTCGCATACCGCCAAACTAGTAAACGCTCTTGATTTTCGCGACGCGCTTTTCTATACAGTGTGCGACCTTCAACGTGGAGCGCCGGCGTGAGCGGAGTCACTCTGCGGATCGCGATGGTGGTTCTCGGACTCGTCGTCACGGCGACGGCGGCGGAGGCCCAGCGGCGCGTGCGCGGCGGGCGAGCGGTCCTGGTGGACCGTCCGGGCATCGGCCCGCGGATCGGGTACGATTTCGACTTCGACCATGTGTTCCTCGGCGGCCAGCTCAACCTGCCCGTCGGACGACGCTGGGCGCTGGCGCCGTCGGCCGAGTTCTACCCCGGCGCGAACGGCTCACCGTTTCGTCTGAACGCCGACCTGAAGTACCACCCTCCAACGGTCTACGGGTTGTTCTATTTCGGGGCGGGGTTCGCCTACCTGCACTCGAATGGCGCGAGCGACGCGGGGGCGAACGTCTTCGCGGGGTGGGAAGGCCGGCGATCCCGACCCTTCAAGCCGTTGCTCGAGGCCCGGTTCGTTTTCGCCGACAGAACGTCGTTCAACGTACTGGCGGGCCTCAACTTCCCGCTGTAGCTAGAACTCCATCCGCTCCATCCGCCTGAGGCCGACCCACAGCGACGCCGCCGTAACCGCCGCGCACAGGGCGGCGGCGACGGCGAACCACACCAGCATCGACGCCTCTACCACCATCGGACGGCCGAGGTACACTGATCGCACGTACTGGTAGACCGCCTGCCACAACACGAAGATCACCGCCGCGAGCAGGGCGATCGTGGCCATCATGTACACCAGCCCCCCGAACGACGTCGGGATCTGGGCCGCGTTTTCGGTCTCGAACTGCGGGTACAACGCCCCGAACGCGAGCGCCAGCGCCGCGATGGCGAACGTGAGGCCGGCGATCGTCACCAGCCCCACGGCCATCATGAAGGGCCGCACTTCCAGCAGGACGTTGGTCAGGCCGGTGAGCAGCAGAGCCAACGCGAGCAGCGGCACCGTTCCAACCCAGTACTTCGACCAGAGCAAGGCGCCCAGGTCGAGCGGGCTCGAGCGCAGGAGCCACATGTGCCGGCCTTCGAGCGACACCGCCGGGAAGATGAACCGCGCGGCGATCGCCGCGAGCACGAAGCCCGCCAACCCGAGATTCAGGAACGAGACGAGCGTGACGTAGAAGAACCCCACCGCCTCGCCTCGGTGCAACGGCAGCGTCTTGATGTTGAACAGGTAAACCAGGACCAAGACCGCTAGCAGGATGAGCTGGCTCCATTGCGTCGTGTCCCGGAAAAAGAGCTTGATGTCCTTGATCACGAATTCGCGCTTGGCCACCGGCAGGAAACCGAGCATGGTCCCCACGGTCAGGCGCCACCACCCGCCCCGCACGAACCGCTCCGCCGCCTCCTGCGCCTTCGTGAACCCGGGCGCGAACAACCGCCGGTGCAGGAGGGCCCCGAGAGTGACGAACGCCGCCGCCGTGCTCCACAACAGGGCGAGTGGCATGAGGTCGACCTTGCCTCGCAGGAACTCCATGATCGCCTGGCTCACCCACTCGCTGGGCAAGTACGGGGACGTCGGCGTGCGCAGCACTGCGATGAAATCGAGCAGGTTGCGGAACCCTTCCGGCGAGGCGAGCCGCTCGGGCCGGATCAGTCGAAACAACAGGATCAATCCGCCAGCGGCGCCGAGCGCGACGATCGACAGGAGATCGCGGGTGCGTCGCGCCGGAAAGATGTTCACGAGCGCGAGTGTGAGCGCTGAGCCCCCCACCGCCGGCAGAACGAGCAGGGGGAACACCGCGAGCACCGCGTAGGGCATGAACAGCACGCCGCCTCGAAACACCACCCCGTACGCCGCGAAGATCGGCACCGCCATCAACGCCACCATCCATGAGGAGTGCAACAACGTCTCGCTCAGCTTCGCGAGGTAGATCCGCAGCCAGTCCACCGGGGCGGCGATCAGCAGGTCCAGGTCCTTCGCCAGGAAAAAACTCGAGAGGGCCGTAATCACGTTCGAGAGAACGAGAATCCCGACAAACGCGAGCAACACGACGCCGAGGATCTTGCCGGCGAGCAACGGCCCGACGTCTTCCACGCCTCGGAAGTACTTGAGGATGCGGTAGAGGACACCGAAGACTCCGATCCAGAACCCCACGCCCACGAGGATCAGGATGAGCAGCTTGCCCGAGCCGCCGCGCGAGCGCTCCTCGCGGATCCGCTGCAGGGCGGTGCGCCACTTCGGCTCGAGTACGCGCCACAACGATGGCTGGGGGGGGACCCTCACGCGGCTGCTCCGTCGCCCAGCACCTCGGCGAGCTCACGCACGTGGGCGCCGCCGGTGAGCTTCAAGAACAGCTCTTCGAGGCTCGCGTCGCCGGCACGATGCTGCTGCCGCAGATCGTTGACCGTTCCTTCGGCGACGATCTTGCCCTGTTGGATGATCGCGATCCGGTCGCACATCGCCTCGGCGACCTCGAGGGTGTGCGTGCTCAGCAGCACCGTGCCGCCGCGGGTCACGAACTGCCGGAAGATGTCCTTCAGGAGCCGCGCGGCCTTCGGGTCGAGCCCCACCATCGGCTCGTCCACCACGATGTATTGCGGCCGATGAATGAGCGCGCTGGAGATGATCAGCTTCTGGCGCATGCCGTGACTGTACGCCTCCACCAGCTCGTCCTTCCAGGTCGTCAGCTCGAACACCTCGAGGAGCTCCGTGATGCGGCCCTCGATGGCGTCGCCCTCCTGGCCGTACAGCGCCGCCACGAACCGTAGGAATTCGGCGCCGGTCAGCTTGTCGTAGACGAACGGCCGATCGGGAATGAAGCCCAGGCGCGTCTTGGCCGCGATCGGCTGCTGGTGCACGTCGTCCCCGCCCAGGAGCACGCGGCCGTGCGTCGGGCGCAGGATCCCGGCGATGATGCGCAGGGTCGTGGTCTTCCCGGCGCCGTTCGGCCCCAGAAACCCATACAGGGCGCCGCGCGGTACCTCCAGCGAAATGTCGTCGACGGCCACGAAGCTGCCGTAATGCTTGGTGAGGTTCTCCAGTCGGATCATAGCACCTCGAGCTTGAGGCTTCCGGTCAGGCGGAGCAGCTCCATCTGCCTGGCCAATCCGCCGGTCGACACGCGCAGGTGGGCGGCATCCGCCGGGAATTGCCCGAACGTCGGGTCTACCGCGACCCAATCGCCGAGGTACACCTCCGCCCACGCGTGATAGTAAAACCGGCCGCCCGCATAGAGGAGGCCAGCTGCGGTGCGGGCGGGTATGCCGGCCGCGCGCGCAAGCGCGACGTACAGCACGGTGTGCTCGTTGCAGTCCCCTCGACGCCGGCCGAGGACCTGCACGGCGCCGGGAACGCCGACGCCGGCCTGCCGAGCGACCTGCCGAGACACCCAGCCGGCGATCAGCCGCGCGGCTCGCGCGGGGTCCCGTTCTGCGCCGACGATCTGACGGGCCTGCGCCTGCACGCGCGGGTCGTCACTCTGGATCAGGGGCTCGGGCGCGAGCGCGCCGCGGAGCGCCGTGTCACGTGCCGGGAGCGCGTAGCGTGCCGCGAGCCGGGCGCCCGTGTCGAGCTGCACCTGGAGCGTGTCGCCCCTCACGTGCTGGCCATCGCCCTCGAGCTGGAACCCGGCGAGTGTCACGCCGGACAAGCGCACGCGCAGGATGGAGAGCGACGGCCGCGCTGGCGACGCCCCCGCCGCGATCGCGGTCGTGCCGACCACGCTCCCCGGGGGTGGTGAGGCGCTCGCCAGCGCCAAGTGTGTGGTGTCCCGGTGCCGGAAGTTCTCGAAGGCGAGCTCGAATGCCGAGCGCTGAGTCGTAGCCGGCGCTATCGGCCACGATGAGCGTCGAGTCACGGGCCACGCTGACCTGCACCGCCCGCTCCGTGAGCAGCATCGGGTCGAACACGGCGCTCGCGTACGAGCGGCCGGGCTTCAGCTCCCCACCGAATGCCAGGCGCAGCGGCATGACGGTCGGCAAGAGGATCGGATGCGCGAGGGGAAGGCGGGTGGTCGTGGAGTCCATCGGCGAAGAGATCGTGACCGTGAGCAACGTGTCGCCGCTCACGAGGCCGCCGAATGAAAAGCGTCCCGGATCCCCGTTGAACTTCGCGTCGAGGCTCTCGAGTCGAAGCCCCCGCGACAGCACGGCCCGACTGAGCGCGGCGGTCCGGCGCAAGACGCCCGCTGCGGGATAGCGCAGCACCAGGAGGTCGGTGACGCGGATCGCGGTCGGCGTCGTGTCGATCGTGGACGACGCGAATCCGACTTGCTGACCACTCAGCTCGAGCCGGTAATAGGCGGGGCCGGGTGGTACGCTCAGGGCCGCCTCGGCGAGGCGTGCCCCGGCGGGGCGGAACACCTGGCGTTTGACCAGCCAGCCCAGCGACAGGACCCACGCGCCGAGGATCGCTACGGCGAGCGTGCGCCGCGTCATGATGTCCCGCTCCCCCGTCGCCGCAGGACGGCCTCGAACGTGTCGCGGTCCGCGGTCGTCTCCACGACGATCGACACACTGGCCGGGAACGCGGCGCTCCCGAGATGCGCCTCGAGGATGGGCACCATGATGTCCGCGGCGTCCTCCATCGACAGGTTTCCCGCCCCCGTGCCGAGCGGCGGCACGGTCACGCTCGAGAACTCCCACTCCTGCGCCTGCTGCAGGGTGGAGCGCCAGGCGCGCGCCACGCCGTCCCGCGTCACGGGCTCCGTCTCGCTCTGGATCACCGCGTGGATCACGAATTCGGCCGGCAGGCCGCCCCCGCCGGCCGTGACGACCGCCGCACCCACCGCGAGTTCCTTCTGCAGCCGCAGGCTGTCTGCGAAGCCGGGTCCGGCCACACTCTCGAGCCGCCGGACCGCCGGTGTCGTGGGAGCGAGACGTGTCGTGGCGGGACGCACCACCGCGTCCGCGCCGAGGAACGCGAGATCGTCCACCACCACCCGGATCACCTGCCGGTGGCCTCCCGCGAGCGGCGGTACATCCGCGTGGCCTCGTCCGGGCGATTGAGCCGGTCGAGCACAATCCCGAGGCCATAGAGCGCTTTGGCGTTGCTGGGCTCGAGCTCGACGGCGCGCTCGTACGCGCTCCGCGCACCGTCCAAGTCGTCCAGGTGATTGAGCGCTTCGCCCAGGTAATACCACGCGGCCGCGCGTGCCGGGTCCACCTCCGCCGCCTGACGAAGCCGCGGCACGGCCTCGGCCCACAGTCCCTTCCGTGAAAGTAGCACGCCGAGTCCCGTCAGGGCCTCGCCGTGCGCCGGCTCGTGCCGCAGGGCGTGCTCGTAGTCTCGCCGGGCGGCGCTGTAGTGCGCCGCGGTAGCGAGCGCGCGGGCGCGCCGGACCAGCAGCGCCACGTTGTCCGGATCCGCGTCGAGGAGGTCGTCGAGGGTCGGCGCCACCGTTGGGTCGCTCGCCCCCGCAGCCGACTCGCTGTCTGCGGGAAGCGCCGCGACCGGCAGCTCCGCGGTGATGGGCGGCGGGAGGCCGGCACGGGCCACGTCCGCCGGTGACGCGATCGTGCTGGTCTCGGTGAGGGATTCTGCTTCCTCGATGAGCTCCGCCGCCACGCGGGCCCGCTCGGCCGCCGATTGCCACCGCGGCTCGCGCTTGCGGATCACCCGAGCACCTCACTCGTGAGCCAGGAGAGGTACAGGTCGAGCCCGCGCTCGACCGATACGGCGAGCAGCTCCGGAACCTGGTAGGGGTGACGCTCCCTGACTGCACCGCACAGCGCATCCCACTTCGAGTCGTCGGTTTTCAGCAGAACCACCACTTCGGCCTCCTCCGTCACCGCTCCCTCCCAGCGGTAAATGGAGCGGGCGCCCGGGATGAGCGTGCCGCAAGCTATCAACCGCGCCTCCAAAAGGGCTGTGACGAGCGCCCGTGCCTCGGCTTCGGTCGCGAGCGTCGTAAGCACCACTAGCGCGGTCTCAGCCATGGGGAGGGCTAACGTAGGGAGCCGGAGGGGGTTAAGCAAGAGAACGTTGGGAGCGGGGAGCGGGGAGCGGTACCTGACCGTGCATCGGAGGGTCCCGCTCCCTGCTCCCCGCTCCCAGAGCCGGGAGAGTTGACCCGAGCGCCGTGCTCTATCTAGGCTACGAGTCTATGTCCAGCGAGTCGTTCCGAGGGGCAGCGCCGCTACGTCGAGTCGCTCTCCGCCTACGCCCGCCAGTTCCTCGGGCTCATGGAAAAGCCGGACGTGGATGCCATCGAGGGACTGTCCCCGGCCATCTCGATCGAGCAGAAGTCGGCCGGCCACAATCCGCGGTCCACTGTCGGCACCATCACAGAGGTATACGACTACCTGCGCCTTTTGTGGGCGCGGCTCGGCACACCGCACTGCCCCAGGGACGGCGCGCCGATCGAGCGACAGACCGCGTCGCAGATCACCGATCTGGTACTGGCGTGGCCCGAGGGGACGAAGCTCGAGGTGCTCGCTCCGCTGGTGCGCGGCCGCAAGGGCGAATTCCGCGACGTGTTCGAGGCCGCACGCAAGCAGGGATTCGTGCGCGTGCGGGTGGACGGCGAGACGTACGACCTGGCCCAGGCGCCGAAACTGAACCGCCGCCAGAACCACGACATCGCCGTCGTGGTCGACCGGCTCGTCGTGCGCCGGGCGGACCGCGCGCGACTGGCCGACTCGATCGAGACGGCGCTCAAGGCGGCGGACGGCACGGTGGAGGTGGTGCAGCACCGCGCCGGCAGCGGCACCGAGTCCACGCTCTTTTCGGAGCGGTACGCGTGCCCGGTGTGCGGCCTCTCGCTCCCCGAGCTCGAGCCGCGGCAGTTCTCGTTCAACTCGCCGTTCGGCGCGTGCCCCGATTGCTCGGGCCTCGGCACGCGTCGGGAGGTGAGCCCCGACCTGGTCCTCGGCGACCCGAGTCTCTCGATCCTCGAAGGGGTGATTCTGCCGTGGGGCGAGCCAAGCGGGTACGTGCGAAAGGTGATCCTGCCGAGCCTGGCGCGCGCGTTCAAGTTCGACTTGAACAGCCCGTGGAAGGACCTTCCGCCGGCCGTGAAAAAAGTGGTGCTCTCAGGCGCCCCCGGGAAGAAGCTCACCTTCCAGTACGACAGCGAGCGCTGGCACGGGCAATACGAGTCCGGGTGGGACGGTGTCTTGAAGCACGTCGAGCGCCGCTACCGCGAGACGGCTTCGGACAGCGTACGCGAGCAGCTCGAGGAATACATGATCGAGTTGCCGTGCCCGACGTGCGGCGGCAAGCGGCTGCGGCCCGAGAGCCTCGCGGTGCTGATCCACGGCAAGAGCATCGGGGACGTGGCGGACCTGCCGGTGGTGGACGCGCTCGCGTTCTTCGACG
>QHUC01000221.1 GCA_003221045.1 Gemmatimonadota bacterium
CGGGATGAGGTAGGTGAAGAAGATCCCTATGCCCAGGCGCTCGCCCCAGCGACCCACCAGCCGTGCGAGGCTGTACCCCGCCGGCACGGCCACGGCCACGGTGATGACGACCACGGCAACCACGACCAGGAGGGTGTTCAGGACCCAGCGGGGAAAGTCGGTCTGCCCGAGGAGCAGCTTGACGTGCTCGAGTGTGGGCGGGTCGTTGAAGATCCAGGGGATGTGGTGCAGAACCGACGCGCCCACGTAGAGGTCCCGGTTCTGCTTGAACGCCGTGATCGCCATCCAATAGAAGGGGAACCCGGCGAAGACCACGAGGCCGAGCGCCGCGACATACAGCGCTACGCGTTTCATCGCGCGCTCCCCCCCCCTCCCACCTCGGCGCGGCGGGCCAGGCGCAGCATCGCGACCGCGACCACGATGAGGAACGGGAGCAGGAACACGGCAATCGCCGCGCCCTGCCCGAGGTCGGCGCCCAAGATGCCTCGCTGGAACGCGAGGGTGGGGAGCACATGCGTCGTGTTGGCCGGCCCTCCGCCCGTCAGGATGTACACGACGCCCAGGTCGGTCGCGGTGTACACCACGCCGAAGAGCACCGCGACGGCGACGACCGGCATCAGCAACGGCAGCTCGACCACGAGCAACCGCCGCCAGAACCCGGCGCCGTCGACGATCGCCGCCTCGACGATCTCCTGGGGGATCGACGCGAGCCCGGCGAGCACGATCACGGTGGCGAACGGGAAAATCCGCCACGCCTGCACGATGATGATGGCGAAGA
Organism: Gemmatimonadota bacterium; assembly: GCA_003221045.1. Lineage (GTDB taxonomy): Bacteria > Gemmatimonadota > Gemmatimonadetes > Gemmatimonadales > GWC2-71-9 > AG41. The sequence goes on from QHUC01000221.1 coordinate 779, forward strand.
GCGCGAGTGCCGGATCGCCGAGCCAGTACAGCCAGCCGTGGAGCAGGCCGGCCGCTTTGAGCGTCCAGTTGATCACGCTGAACGTGGAGTCGAAGATCCACGTCCAGGCGATCGCCGCGAGCGAAACCGGCACGGCCCATGGCAGGAGGATGACGAAGCGGGCGAACCGCTTCCCCCGAAAGGTGGCGCGGAACACCTGAGCGGCGGCCGTCGCGAGGATGACCACGAGCACCTGCGAGCCGACCGTGACCACGGCGCTGTTGCGGAGCGCCCGCAGGAAGATCGGATCGCCGAGGATCGCGGCGTAATTGCGGAGGCCGGCCCACCCGAAATGGAGGCTTCCGGCCGTCGCATCGCTGAAGCTGAGCACGATCGCGAACACGAACGGCACACCGACCAGGAGGGTCACGTAGGCCAGTGCGGGGGCGAGCATCGCGCCGCCCAGCACGTCCTCGCGGTCGGCGAGCGTCCGCCGCGGTGTCATAGCCTGCGCCTCAGTCCCGTTTCGGCGTCGAAGTATCGCAGCGCCCGCCGGGGCACCGCAAACTCGTGCGTCTCGCCTTCGGGGATGGCCGCCGTGATGGTCGCCGGTAGCTTCGCGATGATCGTCGCGTCGGGAGCGCCGCTCTCGACGACCGAGCCGTAGACGTAGCGATCGGAGCCCAGATATTCCACGCGTCGCACGGCGAACCGGAACGTCCGCACGTCCTGGCCGGCGGCGGCGACGCCCTTGGGGAGAAAATGCTCGGGGCGAAACCCCAGCAGAGTGCGGGGTGGCAGCGACGGATCGCTCACCTCCAGCAGGTTCATCGGCGGCTGGCCCACGAACGTCGCCACGAACGTGTCGACCGGTTCCTCGTAGACCTCTTGGGGCGTTCCGATTTGTCGGACCTTGCCGCGCTCCATGACCACGATGCGGTCGCCGAGGCCCATCGCCTCCACCTGGTCGTGCGTCACGTACACCGTGGTGGTCTGGATCCGGCGTTGGAACCGCTTCAGGTCGTCCCGCGCCGTGTTGCGCAGCTTGGCGTCGAGGTTGGCGAGGGGCTCATCGAGGAGAAAGACTTTGGGGTCCCGCACGAGGGCCCGGCACAAGGCGACGCGCTGGCGTTCGCCGCCGGACAACTGCCGCGGGTAGCGATCCATGTAGCGGGAGATGCTGAACATCTCCGCGGCCCACCGCACCTTCTCCTCGATCTGCTTCCGCGGGACGCGGCTCGCCTCGAGCGGGAACGCGATGTTCTGGAACACCGTGCGGTGAGGGTAGAGGGCGTAGCTCTGGAACACCATGGCGATCCCGCGAGCCCGCGGGGGCACGTCGCCGTCCACACGCTCGCCCCCGATGCGGATCTCGCCCGAGGTCGGTCGCTCGAGCCCGGCGATCATGCGCAGCAGGGTCGTCTTCCCCGAGCCGGAGGAGCCGAGCAGGACGAGGAACTCCCCATCGTCGATCGACAGGTCCACCCCGTCGACCGCATGGAGATCCCCGAAGTGCTTTCTCAGGCTTCGGATTTCGATACCAGCCACCGGCGGGGCGCTAGCTCCGGGGCTTCCGCGCGTGGGCTGTGGTATCCGGAGGCTTCGCCAAACTGACCGGCGGGGAATAGATGAGGTAGTACGGGCTCTCGGGCACCTGGAGCGCCTTCACGACCTCGGGTGGCGGGCCTGCCGGTGCCGCTTGGCGGCGGGCGGCGCCGCCGCACGCGACGATCGTAACCAGGATACTCGAGAGAATTGCAACTCGGATCTGCGCGACGTGCATGGTTTCCCCTTGCGAACGACCGGTGTTTGGATCCTTCACTCGGAGCGTGCGTCATCCGACGGTGCCCCGCGCGCCAGCCACTCGCGGAACGCGTCCGCGTCGTGGGCGAGGCGCCACTCCTCGAAGATCGACAGCGCCATCGCCCGGACGCCGCCTTCGCTCCCGCCGGCGGCCAGGCACTGCTCGTGGAGCCACGCCTCGAATTCGTCGGGCTCGGGGTCGGCGGCGATGGCTCGCTCGAGCAGGTCCCGCTTGATCGTCAGGCCGATCGCGTCGGGTGTCGTGTCGCGCCGACGGCGGCGCCGGCGCCCCTCCGACGCGTCGAGGGTGGCGAGGAGCTCGCCGCAGATCTGGCTCGGGCGCGCGTTCACGCCTCACCCTGGCGGAGGCAGGATCGCCCACGGGGCGAGGGCGCGCACCGTCGTGACGCCCTTTACGTACCCCTTGCAGGTGTGGCAGACCTCGATTTTGCGCGTTTGCTCACCTGCCTCCGGCGTGAGGTAGCCGAGCTTGTCGTGCTCGGTTTCGTCACAGAACACACAACGCAGGAGCGGGATCGCCCATCCCGTCCCGCAACGCCCGCAGCGCAAGCGACGCTGCCGCTCGAGCCCGGCGTACTCCGCCACGACCGGCCACGCGCCACAAAGGGGGCAGTAGCCCTCCCACCACGTGGCAGGCAGCTCGCTCGCCAACCGGCGGGCACACGCCTGGAGCAAGGGCAAGGCCGCCATCTGACCGAGGACGCGGAGGGCGTGCGGCTCCGCGCCTGCCGTCGCGGCCATGGCGTCGATTCGCGCGTCGTCGTAGCACACGGCGGCCTCGAGCAAGGCCAGCTCGTCGATTCGCCGCGGGTTCACCGTGGGAGTGACCTTCAGGAGGCGGCGCACCCAGCCCCGGGCCGCGCGCCCGTCGAGCGTCACCTGGGTACGAGACAACACCGGCGCCTTGACGGGTCGGTCCGCCACCGGTGTCGGCACGGCGGCCTCCCAAGTGGTGGCGCCGTCTTCACCCTCGTCCAGCGCCGCCTCGAGGAGCCCGAGCCAGACCTCAGACTCGGGTGTTTCACGGCGGGCTGCGGCAACCCGCTCTTGGACCTCTACGTTCCGTGCGTGCCGAATTCGGGCATTGGGCCAGAGCATTTCACCTTCACGGTGCGGCAGGGCGTTCGATAATACATCTTCGCGCCCTGGTGCAATTCGGTGACGGCGTCGTGGTTGCCCAGATCGGCGCCGGGCCCGCCCCCCCGCACGCGCGAGGCCTCGGGGCTCGCACAGCCTGCGAGGCCGGCCAGCGTCAGCGTCAACCACCAGCGATATGTCGGGGTCATGCTATAGCCCAACTGCTACACGGTAGCGGTCGATCCCTTCGGACGCGAGCATCGTTGCGAGTCGCAACAGGAAGCCGCCCACGAGCACGAGCTTCGCGGCACTGGCCAGCGGCTGTCGCCTGGCGTGCATCCGGAGCGGAGCCAGGATCCCGAACCAGACGACGCCGACGAGCAGCAACAACCCCCACACGCTCACCCAGACGCGGTTGACCGAACCAAGCGACACGATGAAGGCGATGAGCACGATCAGCTCGACCACGAGGGCTCTCGCGTCGAACGACGACAGCCACCCGAGCGACCGTTCGGTCGCCCCGCGCCTCGGGGAGAGCAGGATGAGCGTCGCCGCGCCGGTCGACACGCCCGAGGCGACGAACAGCGCACCCAGCCACGGGCTGTCCGCCCAGATGGGGCGGTTCGTGACTGACAAGAGAATCCCCGTGTAGCCGGCGATGAAGAGCCCGATCAGGCCGCCGATACCCGCGACGAGCTTGGCCACCCCACCGCGCACCATGCCCCCGACGGCGCGGAGTGCCGGCATCTGGAGCCGCCCCTCTTCTGCCCTCGCCCCAAGGGCGGAGAGCACGGCAAACAGTCCGAAGAGGAGAATCCCCCACGCTCCGAAGGAGATGGGTGACCACCCCTTGAACATGATGGCCGGGAAGTTCGCCGACTGGAACAGCATGTGCCAGAAGCGCAGGGGCTGACCGAGGTCGATCGTCAGGAGCAGGCCCGAGAGAATCGCGCCGACCGCGGCGACGTCGTATCCCGTGCGCACCACGGGACGATCGTCCGGGCGCCCGAACCAGTCCAGCAGCGCCGCCAGGAAGTAGGCGCCGCCGGCGAGCCCGCCGATGAAGAAATAGGGGATAATGAACCAGGTCCAGTGCGGGGCGCCGCTGAAGAAGGTATCGGACATCAGTTCTGTCCTCCTGCCCCTCCGCCCCCGCCCCCGCCGCCCATTTCGTCCATCCGCCGCTTCCGGAGGCCGACGAGGGCCAGCACGCCCAAAACGGCGGCGCTCGCCGCCGAGAAGGTCGAGCTCTTGGCGAGATGCCGCGAGGGGAGCTGCGGGTGCCGCGGCAGGCCGTACACTTCGGGCTCGTCGACCAGCAGATAGAACGAATTGAGCCCGCCGAGCGCGCCCTGCGGGTCGGCGCCGTAGAGTTCGGCCTTGACGCCCTGCGCCTTGAGCTGGTCGACGCGCTTGTGTGCGCGCGTGCGCAGCTCGGCGATCGCCCCGAACTGGATCGAGTCCGTGGGGCACGCCTTCGAGCAGGCGGGCTCGAGCCCCACCTTGAGCCGGTCATAGCAGAGCGTGCACTTCTGGGCGGTGCCCGATACCGGGTTGATGTCGATGACGCCGAAGGGGCACGCGGCGATGCAGGCCCGGCATCCGTTGCAGACGTCGGACTGAATGACCACCGTGTCGAACTCGGTACGGATGATGGCGCCGGTGGGACACACCTCGAGGCAGCCTGCCTGGACGCAGTGCTTGCACACGTCGCTCATCATCAGCCAGCGGCCGTCGTACGGACCCTTGAACTGCTCGATAAAGCGGACGTGCCGCCAGTGGATGCCGTCCAGCTTGCGGGTGTTGTCGTAGCTGTCGCCGCTCAGCTCTCCGACCCCCCCGTTCCGGGCCGGCAGCTGGTTCCATTCCTTGCACGCGACCTCACACGCCTTGCAGCCGATGCAAACCGTGGTGTCCGTGAAGAATCCCATGGGCTCCGGCATATCACGCCTTCTCCACGTTGCAGACGAACGCCTGAATGACCACCGTGTCGAACTCGGTACGGATGATGGCGCCGGTGGGACACACCTCGAGGCAGCCTGCCTGGACGCAGTGCTTGCACACGTCGCTCATCATCAGCCAGCGGCCGTCGTACGGACCCTTGAACTGCTCGATAAAGCGGACGTGCCGCCAGTGGATGCCGTCCAGCTTGCGGGTGTTGTCGTAGCTGTCGCCGCTCAGCTCTCCGACCCCCCCGTTCCGGGCCGGCAGCTGGTTCCATTCCTTGCACGCGACCTCACACGCCTTGCAGCCGATGCAAACCGTGGTGTCCGTGAAGAATCCCATGGGCTCCGGCATATCACGCCTTCTCCACGTTGCAGACGAACGCCTTGCCTTCGTGGATCGACACGTTGGGATCCCCGACCCACGCGGTCAGGTCATTGACGACGTCGCCGGTCGAGAGCCCCATCCACCCCCAGTGCCACGGCATGCCGACGTGGTGGATGGTCTTGCCGGCGATGTGCATCACGCCGATGCGATGCGTGACCAGTGCCTTCGCGCGGATATGGCCGCGGGGGCTCGACACGATCACCCAATCGAGGTTCTTGATCCTCTTCTCCTTGGCCAGGTCGTGCCCGAGCTCGATGAACAACTCGGGCTGGAGCTCAGCGAGCCACGGTAGCCAGCGGCTCATCGCGCCCGCCAGGTAGTGCTCGGTGAGGCGGTACGTGCTGATCACGTACGGGAACTTCGGGTCGCCCACCGCGGCGAGCTTGTTGTACGGCTTGCCCGGCGCCCAGACCTTGTGCACCGGGCTGGTCTGCTGCTTGTACAGCGGGTTCTGGACGGGCGACTCGTGTGGCTCGTAGTGGGTCGGGAGCGGGCCGTCCACGAGGCCCGCCGGCACGAACAGCCAGCCCCTGCCGTCGGCTCTCATGATGAACGGCTGCGTACCGGACAGGGCGTCGAGCGCGATGCCGTCCGGCTTCGGCTGTGCGTCGGGGGCTTTGGTCGCGCCGAAGTCCGGCACGTCGTAGCCCACCCACTTCCCTTTGGGCACCGGCTTGCCGGTCTTCGGATCGGGTGGGTTGACGAAGCTCGCGTCCCACCACACCCAACGCTTGCGCTCGCTCCACGGGTTGCCCTTTAGGTCCGCCGAGGCGCGGTTGTACATGACGCGCCGGTTGGCGGGCCACGCCCAGCCCCACTTCAAGTGCGCGCCCGGCACGCCTGGGGGGTCGGGCTCACGCCGCGCCGTCATGTTCTGATCCGGGGCGGGGTAGCAGCCGCTGTAGATCCAGGACGCGCACGTTGTCGAGCCGTCGTCCTTCAGCTCGGCGAAGCCCTTCAGGTGCTGCTTCGGATCGGCGGTCTGGTACCCGTTGATCTCGCGCAGGATCTTGAGGGCGTCGGGCTCGCCCGGATAGATCGGCTTCACGCCCGGATCGGGGTCGAAGTCCCAGGTGACGTTGTTCCACCCCTGATCGCGCGACAGCTTGCTGC
>QHUC01000232.1 GCA_003221045.1 Gemmatimonadota bacterium
TCTACCTCGTCGACATGGCGGATTTCCCCGCCATGAACGAGGTGTACGCCAAGCACTTCGCCGCCCACAAGCCGGCACGCTCGACGGTGCAAGCCGCCGCGCTGCCCAAGGCTGTGCGTGTCGAGATCGACGCAATCGCGAGGGTCGGATGACGCGATCAATCCTGGCGTTGTGCTCCGCGGCGCTGGCGGCTGCCCTCCCCGCGACCGGGCGGGCCCAGTCGCAGGCGTCTCCGGCTGACCGGACGCTGGCGCGCGACATCTTCCGCGAGCTCATCGAGATCAACACGACCGACTCACTCGGGAACACGCCGCGGGCGGCCCGCGCCATGGCGCGGCGGCTCCTCACCGCCGGATTCCCGGCGGCGGACGTCCAGGTGTTGATCGGTCCCGACGCGAAGCACGGGAACCTGGTTGCGGGGTACCGGAGCACGCCGGGGAGCCCGGGCGGTCGCCCGATCATCGTCTTCGCGCATCTGGACGTCGTGCCCGCACGCCGGTCCGACTGGTCGGTCGATCCGTTCACCTTCCTCGAGAAGGACGGCTACTTCTACGGCCGCGGCACCACCGACGACAAGGTGGGAGACGCCGTTCTCGTCGCCAACTTCATCCGGCTCAAGCGGGCCGGCTTCACGCCGGCGCGTGACCTCATACTCGTGCTGACGGGGGATGAGGAAACGGCTGGCAGCTGCATCCAGTGGCTCGTGACCAAGCATCGGGACTTGATCGACGGGGCCTTCGCCCTGAACACCGATGCCGGAGGCGGCGTGTTGCGCGACGGGCGGCGCGTGATGTTCGCCGTACAGGCCAGCGAGAAGGTCTACGCCACGTACGTGCTCGAGGCCACCGACAAAGGCGGGCACAGCTCGCTGCCACGGCCCGCGGACAACCCGTTGTATCGCCTCGCGCCGGTGCTCGAGCGCTTGGCACAATACCAGTTTCCCGTGAAGCTCAACGAAGTCTCCCGCGCCTTCTTTGAGCAGTCGGCGGCGATCGACACCGGCCGCCTGGCCGAGGACATGCGGGGTGTCCTGAAGGATCCCCCGGACTCCGGCGCCGTCGCGCGCCTGGCCGCGGTGCCGTTCTACAACTCGAAGCTCCGCACCACGTGTGTCGCCACGATGCTCGAGGCGGGACACGCCGAGAACGCGCTCCCCCAGTCGGCCCGTGCCACCGTGAACTGCCGCATACTGCCCGGTGAGCCGGCCTCGGAGGTCGAGGCGACGCTCCGGCGGCTCGCGGGCGACGACCGGATCACGCTTCGCACGCTGTACGCGCCCATCCCAAGCCCGCCGTCCCCCCTCACACCGGCAATCATGGCGCCGCTCGAGCGGCTCGTGGCAGAACAGTTCCCGAAGGTGCCGATCGTGCCGATCATGGAGGCCGGCGCCACCGATGGCCTCTTTCTGCGCAACGCCGGGATCCCCACCTACGGAGTGTCGGCCGTCTTCGAAGAGCAGAACGACGTCCGGGCGCACGGCCGCGACGAGCGCATCGGGGTACAGAGTTTCTACGACGCCCTCGAGTTCTGGTATCGGATGATGCGCGCGTTCGCGGGCGGTTGACGCACCGCCCGGCGAGGGCTATTTCAAGGCTGGTTCACTTGGGCGCCCGGGTAGCCGTATGTGGAAGCGTGTAGTAGATGGAGTACGGGGCCGGGTAGCGCGCTTCCGCGCACCCGGCGCGGCGCTTGATTCCGGCACGCTTCGCGATCCCGCCGAGCCCGAATGTCCCGTCCAGCCGATGCCGGTCGCCGCATCAATCCACTGGCAACCGATCCACGGCGGAGCAGCGGGCGCAGCCTCTCCCTTCATCTTCATCACCCAAGCGGCCCTGGCCGCTGTGCGGGATCATTGCGCCGCGTCGGGGGCCGCCTGCTCGGGACTCCTGACCGGCGGGCTGTTCCGGTCCTCGGACACTGGTGAGCTATACGTCCTCGTCGGGTCGACCATTCGACTCCCCGCGAGCCCGGGGGACACCGCGAAATCCGCGCTGGTGCAGGGATGGGTCGTGGCGCAAGACGTGTTGCGGATGACCGCCGAACGGCTGGTGGGGTGGTACCGCGGCGAGGAAAACGAGGAAAACGATGGAGGTGGCGAGGCAGGGGGCAGCGAGGAGAGCGACCCTGACGAGGTCAGCCTCTCCCTGGCAGAGACGCAGGCCCACGCGGCCCTGTTCCCTCAGCTGTGGCAGCTCGCCCTGAAGGCCGGCCCCCGTCGCGGCGGTGTGTTCAGTCCGGCCGCCGGGGGTCTGTGGGCTCGCCGAAGCTTGCCGTTCTACGAGGTCGTGGATCCGTCGGCCGTCGGCGCCGATGGCAACACGGTCAGCTCCTTGCAGTGGGACAACTATCGCGCCGATCAATCGGTCGCGACCTCGGGCTCGACGGTCCGCGAGACGGTTCCCCCGCCGGCGGTCGCGGCGGCGGCTCCGGCGCCGCGCGTGACCCCGCGAAAATCGCCGTTGGTGCTGCTGCCCGATCAGTTCGGGGATGGGATCGGCGCGGACCGGCGCAAGCCGTCCCACTTCTTCGGGGCGAGGCGGGCGGCGCAAGTCGCGGCCTACGCCGCGGTGGGCTTGCTCGCACTCGCCGGATTGTTCCGTCTCTACTCGGCGCTGGCGTCACCCACCTCGTCGCCCACTCGGGCGAGCGCGGTGGAGGCGGTGGTGGCTTCCCCCGAAGCGCGGCTCGACCGGGCCGCCGATACGCTCGCCCTCGCGATCGCGGCGTTCGACCTGCGGGCGCGCCTGTTCGCGAGCCGGCAGATGGAGTGCCCAGAGCTGGCGCGGGGGCTCGTCCTCGTGGAGGAGCGCTGGACGACCTACAACGCCGTCCGCAAGGACGCCAGCACCGCGCTCGATTCCGCGCGCACGGCCCGCGACCGCAATCTGTACGCCGATGCCGACGCGGTGGAACGACGCTTCGAGCGCTCGAGGTGTCCGAGGCCATGAAGGCCGTGGCCGGAGTTCTCGTCTGCATGCTGGTCTGTGGCGCGGCCTCAGCCGCCGCGATGCAGGGGTCCCAGCCGCTCCGCAAAACGGATGTGATCCGGTTGTTGTCGAATCCGCTGATTTCCAAGAGTGAGGTCGCGGAGCTGATTCGCCGGAATTGCATCGCGTTTCGTCCGACGCCGCGGGATTGGGCGGACCTCCGCGACTTCGGAGCGGACGCCGAGGTCCTGAGCAGCCTGGGGGGCTGCACCAGCGCGCTCCCTGTGGTGCTCCGGGGCAGCGCGGCGATTCCGGGCGGGGCGGGACAGGACGCCCAGGCGACGACCGACGCGAGCGGCGTCGCGGTGTTCCAGCTGCCGGCCGGCCGGGTGCCGGCCACGTATCGGCTCGCGGTCGTCACGGGCTCGGGCGCGACGATTCCCGGAACGCCGCCGCTCGAGCTCGCGGTGGGGGCGGCGGCGCCGGCCGCGGCTGAAGTGCAGCCTGGGCACGTGGAGTTGCGCGCCGGCGAGCGCGGGCCGCTCTCCATCCAGGTGATCCTGCGGGACTCGCTGGGCAACCCCGTACCTGGCGAGCCGGTCCTCCTGCAGGCGGACGGGCCCGACATGGGCGTGGCTGCGGAAACCCGCACCGCCGACTCGCTCGGGCGTGCGACGTTCGCGGTCGAGCGCGCGGCCGTGCGGCGCGGCGGCAGGCTCATGATCCGCGTGCGTGGCCAGCCGCTCGCCGGGGTGGATGTGATCCGCGCGGACCTCGTGGCGGTCGCCACGTCCGGCTTCGTGGCCGGTGTGGGCCAGCGCGGCATCGCGCGCACCAGGCTGGACGATCCGGTCGTGTTTCAGATCCGGAACAGCGTCGGCCGGCCGCTCGCCGGGAAGATCGTCGCGTTCCGAGCGGTGAACGCGGACGTCAGTCCCGACAGCGTCGTCACCGACTCCGCGGGTCTCGCTCGCGTCGAGGTCACGTTGGGCAAACAAGCGGGGCCGGCGCTCGTGACCGCGACGGCGGATTCGCTGCAGAAACAGGCGTCGTTCCTCGTGGACCCGGCGGCGCCCGTGAGCGTGGTGATCGAGCGGGATGGCATGCGCGTGGACGGCAGTACCACGGCGGTGCCCGCAAACGCGACGTTCGTCCTCCGCGTGTCGGCGCAGGACGCCTATGGCAACGCCGTGGGCACGGCCGATCTGGCGACCATGATCCAGAAGATGCGAAACCGATATAACCTGCAGTCGCAGCTCCTGAAGATGATCGGGGTGGAGTCGGACGGCGCCGCGGCGCTCGTGACGTTCAAGCCCCTGGGGGTCGGCCAGGCGGACCTGTCCATCGCGGGCGCGACCGTGTCCGTGAACGTCGTCCCGGGGAGGTAGCCTTGAATCGGATGCGTCGGGTAGGGTTCACGCTCATCGAGCTCCTGATCGTCGTGATGATCATCGGCATTCTCGCCACGATCGCGATCCCGAAGTTCGCCAACACTAAGACCCGGGCCTACATCGCCTCGATGAAGTCCGACCTACGCAACCTGCTCACATCGGAGGAGTCGTTTTTCGCCGACTCGATCAAGTACAGCGGCAACACCTCCTGCACCACGCCTCCGACCGTCGGCACGGTGAACTTCTGTCCCAGCGCCGGCAACAACCTCACGGGTCCGACGGTGATCGGCGGTGGCTGGAGGGCCACGATCACGAACAACAACGTCACCAGCCCGCTCGTGACCTGCGCGATCTTCGTGAACACGCCGGCGGTGGCACCGGCGACGAAGGAAGGGGTCGCGGCCTGCCAGTAAGCGGGCCGCTCCGGGGCCTTATCCCGCGGACGCGGTCGGCTCGGCGGCTCGTACCGCCGACTCCAGCCAGTCGGACACCTGCTGGAACGTGAAGGGCTTACGGAGCACGGTGCAGGGGTTGCGATGCACCCAGGCTTGGACGTCCCGCGCATCCGCGTCGCCGCTCATCAGGGCGATGCGGCCGACGAGATGGGGCCAACGGCGGACGATGGCGAGGTAGAGGGCGAGCCCGGACATGGTGGGCAGGCGGACGTCGAGCAGCACGGCGGTCACGAGCTCCGCCGCGAGCAGACGATACGCGGCATCCGGGTCCCCGGTGGTCAGGGTCCGGTATCCCGCGGTCGTCAGCACGCTGTGGAGCGACGCGGGGAGCAGCGCGTCGTCATCGACGATGAGAACCGTGCGCAGTTTGTGCATACCGGCACTAACATAGTGAATCAGGGAGTGCCGCGTCGAGTGCAGGTGGTCTAAGTTCAATTCTGGCAAGGCCTGGGGGCGGATCGGGCCTGGTGGTCCGACTGGTCTTCAAAACCAGCTGGGGTCCGTATGGACCTCGGTAGGTTCGATCCCTACCCGCTCCCGCCACCCCTTGCAACACGCGC
>QHUC01000233.1 GCA_003221045.1 Gemmatimonadota bacterium
TGCGCGTCCGCTCCACGCTGGAGCTGATGTCGCACGTCGGCAGGACCTGCGAGGCCCGCGGCATCCCATATCTATTCCCGAAGGCGTTTCAGGACTATCCCGACTTTGGCGACGATGTGGATCTGCTGGTGCTGCGCCGCTCGACGCGCGTGGACACCGCGATCGTAGCAGGGCTTCCGACCGTGCCGGTCGCCCGCGACCTGGGCGAGCGCTTTGCGGGGACCGCGACCTACCGCATCCGCGGCTGCTCTTCGCCGCTCGACGTGCAGCACGGTCGTCTCGGCATCGTGGGCGAACACGACGAATTCCCGCGGGTCCTGGTGCAGCACGCCCGGCCGATCGTGGTGGATGGGATCGCCTTCGCCGAGCCACCGCCTGAGGATCAGCTCGTTCTGCAGGGGTTGCAGCGGGTGCCAGGGCGCCTCCGCATCGCGCTGTCCGACGTGGTGTTCACCGTCTCGACGTTGCGCCGGTCGACACTCGATTGGGACTACGTGATCGCCACGGCGCGGCGCTACGGCGCCCTGCCCGGGCTGGGATGCTATCTCGGCTACGTGGACCAGATCCACCGCGATGTCTTCGCACGGCCGCTGCTCTCCGATACCGTCGCTCGCGCGCTGACCCTCGAGGGCTGGGGGCGGATCGCATTTCGCGATGGCGGCTATCGGTTTCCGATCGTACGGGCAAACGGCCGTCTCTACTGGGGGCAACTCCGGCACCGGATCGCGAGTGGCGACTGGGGAGGTGCCGGGCGGCTGTTCCTCATCCCCCTGGTCGCGGGTGCACGGGCGGGGCGCCGGTTGACGGGCGGCACGCCCCCCCCCGCCCCCCGTGGTGCCGGCCCGCGGCGAGCGGCAGTGGGGGAGGGACGGACGATTCACCGCAGCCCGCGTGCGCCAATGAACACCGACCGCATCCTCGTACTGGACGGACGCACGATCGAAGCGCTCGCGTGCGTGCGCTCGCTCGGCCGGGCCGGGTACTGGGTCGCCGTCGGAGGGAAACGGCGCTGGCCATTGGCGAGCTGGTCCCGCTACTGTCATGCGAGCTACCACTATCCCGAGGAGACGCTCGACGGATTCGCCAGCCTGCGCCGCTGGGCCCAGCAACACAACGTGCGCGTCGTGCTGCCGCTCACCGAGGCGACCACTCAGCTGTGCAACGCGGAGCGCGGCGAGTGGGAGGCGCTGGGCATCACCCTCGGCTGCGCGCCGGACGCCGTGCTCTCGCGTGCGTTCGACAAGGCCGAGACGCTGCGACGCGCAGCGGCCTGCGGCGTCCGGATTCCTCCCACGCGATTCCCCACTTCGCTCGCTGAATGCCGCGAAGCCGCCGAGGCCCTGGGATATCCGTGCGTCGTGAAGCCCCGGTTCACGAGCGCCTGGAACGGTCACGGATTCCTGCCCGACTTGGGCCCCACGTACGCGAAAGACGTCGCCGAGCTCGAGGCAGCGGTGCGGTCGCGCCGCCAGGGCGAGTACTGGCCCATCATTCAGGCGTTCGTCCCAGGCAAGGGCAAGGGCGTGTTCACCGTGTGCGACCACGGCCGCCCGATTGCGTGGTTCGCGCATGAGCGGTTGCGCGACGTCCGGCCCTCGGGCTCGGGCTCGAGCCTGCGGCGCTCCGTAGCCCTCGATCCGCGCCTGCAAACCCGTGCGGAGCGACTCCTCGCGCAGATGGAGTGGCACGGGCCCGCCATGGTCGAGTTTCGCGACGAAGGTACCGGGGCGCCGTGGCTCATGGAGGTGAACGGCCGGTTCTGGGGGTCGCTGCAGCTGTCCGTCGCCGCCGGCCGGGACTTCCCCAGAATCTGGACCGAGATCCTCACGGGGAAGCCGCCGGATCCGCCCGCCAGTTATCGCGAGGGCGTCATCCTGCGCTGGCTCTGGGGAGACGTGAAGCGCCTCCTCTACATCCTCGCCGGTCGTCCGGCAGGCTATCCCGGCACCTATCCCACCGTCGCCCAGGGCCTGCGCGAGCTGTTCGGCCGGCAGCCCCCGGGCACCAAGCTCGAGGTCTGGGACCCCCAGGATCCCTGGCCCGCCGTTGGCGAGTGGGCGGAGGGAGCGCGCGAGGTATTCATCAAGGCGCTGCGATCGCGTTGACGGCTGACGACTCCGTTATCCGCGTCCTGATGATCACCAGTGTCTGGCCGACCCCGGGCCAGCCGCGCACCAGCTACTTCATCCGGCGCCAGGCCGAGTTCCTGCAGGCGGCGGGTGTGGACGTCGACGTGTTCCACTTCAAGGCCGCCAAGCGCCCCTGGAACTACCTCCTGGCGTGGCTGCGCGTGCGCGGCCGCATGGCGCGCAAGCGCTACGACGTGGTCCACGCCCAGTTCGGCCAGAGCGGCTTGCTCACGTTGCCCAAGCGTGTCCCGCTCGTCGTGACGTTCCGGGGGGATGACCTGCAGGGGATGCTGGACGGCAACGGCAAACTGACGCTTCCCGGCCGCTTCCTGATGCTCCTGTCGCAGGGGGTCGCCCGCTGCGCCGACGCGACGATCGTCGTGTCGGAGCACATGAAGGAGTTTCTCCACCCCTCCGTGCCGACGCACGTCATCCCGTCCGGGCTCGACTTCGGCCTGTTCCACCCGATTCCCCACGACGAGGCACGCCGGCGTCTGGGGTTGCCGTCGGGCAGGCGACTCGTCCTGTTCGTCGGCGACCCGCAGCTGCCGCGCAAGCGCTACCACCTGGCGCGGGAGGCAGTCGCGATCCTGAATCGCTCGTTCCCCGCCGAGTTGCTGCTCGCGTGGGGCACGCCACAGACGGACATTCCGTTATACATGAACGCCGCCGACGCGTTGGTCTTCACGTCGAACCAGGAGGGCTCGCCGAACGTCGTGAAGGAGGCCCTCGCCTGCAATCTCCCCGTCGTCTCGGTGCGGGTTGGCGACGTGCCACTGCGGCTCAAGGATGTCGACGGGTGCGAGCTCTGCGAGGACGAACGGCCCGAGACCATCGCCGCGGCCCTGGAGCGCGTGCTGCGCCGCAACCGGCGCGTCGCGGGCGGCGACGCCGTCCGGGACCTGGACGAGCGCAACTTGACGCAACAGGTGATTTCGGTGTACCGCTCGGTGGCGCTACCTCGACAAGCCTCTTAGCTGATGCGGAAGGCCCGCATCCAC